>NZ_LMHQ01000005.1:0-104501 GCF_001428225.1 Acidovorax sp. Root70 | reverse complement strand
GAACAGGACAGTGAAACGACTTTGCGCCGATGATAGTGCGGGTTCCCGTGTGAAAGTAGGTCATCGTCAGGCTCTTACAGCCCAGAAAACCCCAGTCTCCAAAGGACTGGGGTTTTTTGCTTTGGAGCGCCAGATTCGCCACCGGGCTAGCTCTCAACGCACGCATCGGTTCCTAGCCCTTATCCCTCGCTTGGCACCTCTACTCGCCGCGAGACAATTGAGGCTGGCGAGAAGGCCTTGGCGTCACAATGCAGTCACCTCTCAGTGCTGACGCAAAGCTGCAGCGGAACTTGCCCGGCCGTGATCAAAAGACGACGGCTCCTTCGTCTGATTCATACTCCGCCCGGCACGCGAAATCTTTGAACCCCGGCATGATCAAGAAGCCGCTCCAATTTCCCCTCCATCCACAGATAGTGCAGATGCGCGAGAGCCTCGCCCATGGCGAACGTTATCTGGTGCGTGTCCAGCGCGCGCTGAAACAGGATCGGCAAGGCGTCGGCAGCGCTGAGGGCTTGGTTTTGGGCGGCTTGCATGATTTCCTCAAGGCGCTCGCGGTGATGGGTCTGCAATTGAGCGATGCGCGTGGCCAGGCCCGTAAAGGGTTTTCCGTGCGACGGCAGCACCAGCGTGTTTTCTGGCAACTCCAGATAGCGCAACAGCGAAGTCAGGAAAAGTTGCAGCGGATTGGCTTCTGGCTCACTGGCATGAACGCTGACATTGGTAGAGATGCGCGGAAGCACCATGTCGCCGCTGATGAGCGTGCTCAACTCCGTGCTGAACAAAGCGATGTGTTCGGGGGCGTGGCCGTAGCCACCGATGCAACGCCACGCTCGTCCTCCGATGTCCAAGGTGTCTCCGTCCATCATCCTGCGAAAGCGAGTTGGCAACGCGGGAACCAGGGTCGGGAAATAGGAGGATCGGCCTCGGACATGGGCTAAAAAGGCGGCATCTTGTGCCCCGTGCAGGGCATAAAAGTCGGCCCCCGCTTCTCCGCCAAACCCTTGTGGGTCGTACACGGCGACCCGTGCCACGTTGTAGTCGGTGGCACTGATCCACAAGCGCACGTCCCAGCGCTCGCACAGCCAGTGCGCCAGACCAATGTGGTCTGGATGCATGTGGGTCACGATGACCCGCAGGATAGGCAAGCCCCCTAGGCAATTGACGAATACCTGCTCCCACTGCGCACGGGTGGTAGCGCTGTCGATGCAGCAGTCCACCACGGTCCACCCGTCCACCAGCACACCGCTGGCATCAGTTTGCCGGTCGCGCAGCAACCACAGATTGATGTGATCGAGCGCGAAGGGAAGGCCCATGCGTACCCAGTAAACACCGGGCGCGACCTCGATGGCGTCGCCCTCGGGAGGGAGCGTGTCACCCAGTGGATAGTGGATCTGATGTTCTAGTGGGTTCATGGCAACGATTGGATGGGTTAGCATTGACGTTAACGTAAACGTCATGCGCTCAATGCATTGTAGAGAGCAGCCGCCACCGGGCTGTCTCCTGCGCGAAACCGACTCTGCTGTGTGCAGCACCCACTATGGCCAATACCTACACCATCAGCGATCTCGCCAAAGAGTTCGATCTCACCACCCGGGCAATCCGTTTCTACGAAGACATGGGCTTGTTGCAGCCTGAGCGCACTGGGTCTGCGGGCCGCAACCGGGTGTATAGCGCGCGCGACCGCACGCGGCTGCGCCTGACGCTGCGGGCCAAGCGCCTCGGGCTGTCCCTGACGGAAGCCAAGGAGATCATCGATCTCTATGACAGTCCCCGCGATACGGGCGTGCAACTGCGCAAATTCCTGGACGTGCTGGTCGTTCATCGCAAGCAGCTCGAAGAGCAAATGGCCGATCTCCAGGCCAACCTGGAAGAGGTGCGCGAGCACGAAGAAGAGGCGCGAACGCTGTTGGTCAAGGTGGAAAAGCAAAAGTGATTCATAATTGACGTTTACGTAAACGTAAATCAGGAGAGCACTGTGAGTCTGGCCCCTTTTGAGCCGCGTTGCCTCGACTATGCCGACCGTGTGCGCCACAGCTTTGCGCGCCAGGGGGCCATGCAGACCTTGGGCGCTGCGCTGGGTCTGGTGGCGCCGGGCGCGGTAGATATTGAGTTGCCATGGGCTGCTGCACTGACACAGCAACACGGCTTCCTCCATGCCGGCATGGTCGCTACAGCACTGGATTCGGCGTGCGGATATGCCGGTTTCACCCTGATGGCGGCCGATGCTGCGGTGCTCACCATTGAATTCAAGATCAACTTGCTGGCCCCGGCCAAGGGCGAGCGGTTTCGCATGGAAGGGCGGGTGCTGAAGCCCGGCCGCACCATCACCGTGTGCGAAGGCCGCGCCTTCGCCATCGAGGGCTCCCAAGAAAAACTGGTCGCCACCATGGGTTGCACACTCATGGCAGTGACCGGACGCGACCACATCCAGGGCTGAAGCCCGTCCATTTCATTACCCGTTACGAGGAGACATTCACCATGAGCATTCCCGCCAACCTTCCAGGCCTCAATTTCCAGCTGGGCGAAGACATCGACGCCCTGCGCGATGCCGTGCGCGACTTCGCGCAGTCCGAGATTGCTCCCCGCGCGGCAGAGATCGACCGCAATGACCAGTTCCCCATGGACCTGTGGCGCAAGATGGGTGATCTGGGTGTACTGGGCATCACGGTGCCCGAGCAATATGGTGGCGCCGCCATGGGCTACCTGGCCCACATGGTGGCCATGGAAGAAATCTCGCGCGCCAGCGCCTCGGTGGGCCTGTCCTATGGCGCGCACAGCAACCTGTGCGTGAACCAGATCAACCGCAACGGCAATGAGGCACAAAAGGCCAAGTATCTGTCCAAGCTCATCAGCGGTGAGCACGTGGGCGCGCTGGCCATGAGCGAACCCGGCGCGGGCTCGGACGTGATCAGCATGAAGCTCAAGGCTGAGGACAAGGGCGGCTACTACCTGCTCAATGGCAGCAAGATGTGGATCACCAACGGCCCCGATGCCGACACGCTCGTGGTCTACGCCAAGACCGAGCCTGAAATGGGCGCACGCGGCGTCACGGCCTTCCTCATCGAGAAGGGCATGAAGGGTTTTTCCATCGCGCAAAAACTCGACAAGCTGGGCATGCGCGGCAGCCACACGGGCGAACTGGTGTTCCAGGACGTCGAAGTGCCCGCAGAGAACGTGCTGGGTGGTCTCAACATGGGCGCCAAGGTGCTGATGAGCGGCCTGGACTACGAACGTGCGGTGCTGACCGGCGGCCCGCTGGGCATCATGCAGTCGGTCATGGACAACGTGATCCCTTACATTCACGACCGCAAGCAGTTCGGCCAGAGCATTGGCGAGTTCCAGCTCATCCAGGGCAAGGTGGCCGACATGTACACCGTGCTGCAGGCGGGGCGCTCGTTTGCCTACACTGTGGCCAAGAACCTCGACATGCTGGGCACCGACCATGTGCGCCAGGTTCGCAAGGACTGCGCCAGTGTGATCCTGTGGTGTGCCGAAAAGGCCACCTGGATGGCGGGCGAAGGCGTGCAGATCTATGGTGGCAACGGCTACATCAACGAATACCCGCTGGGCCGCCTGTGGCGCGATGCCAAGTTGTATGAAATCGGCGCGGGCACCAGCGAGATTCGCCGCATGCTGATTGGCCGCGAGCTGTTTGCTGAGACCTGCTGACCTGCCCTTACTGAAAACCTCACAGACCAAAACACCATGCCTTCCTCGATCGACGACCTGTTTGTTCACAATCGCGCCTGGGCAGCCCGGATGGAGAGCGAGCGGCCAGGCTTCTTCACCAACCTGCTGGCGCAGCAGAAGCCCAAGTACATGTGGATCGGCTGCTCCGACAGCCGGGTGCCTGCCAACCAGATCACCGGGTTGGAGCCAGGTGAAGTGTTCGTGCACCGCAATGTGGCCAACGTGGTGGTGCCCACCGACCTCAACTGCCTGTCCACCATCCAGTACGCGGTGGACCAGCTGCGGGTGGAGCACCTGATGGTGGTGGGCCACTACGGCTGCGGCGGTGTGCTGGCTGCGCTGGAGGGCACCCGCGTCGGTTTGGCAGACAACTGGATCCGCCACGTGACCGATGTGCGCGACCGTCACCGCGACCTGATCGCTGCCACCGCGCCTGAATGGCGCCACGACGTGCTGTGCGAGCTCAACGCCATCGAGCAGGTGGTGAACATCGCCCAGACCACCGTGATGCTCGACGCCTGGGGGCGGGGCCAGAAGGTCACGCTGCATGGTTGGTGCTACGGGCTCAAGGACGGGCTCATCAACAACCTGCACATGTCGGTGGACAGCACCGAAGGCCTGGAATCGCTGTACAAGGCAGCGATTGCCGGCGTGGCTGCCACCCGGCGGCAGTAAGTAGGGCGCCCCTGCCCACGCTTGCGACGGTTGCGCTGACAAGGATGCCTGCCACCATGTTCCCGCAACGCCTGGATGCCCCTCAGGCCTATGGCATTGCCAAGGCCATGATGGACGGCTTCAACCGCCACTACCGGCTGTTTCGCACCGAGTCCGCGCGGGCCAAGCACCGCTTTGAAACCGCCGACTGGCATGGCCAGCAGCGGGCGCAGCGCGAGCGCATCGAGTTCTACGACCTGCGGGTGAAGGAATGCGTGCGCCGCCTGGAGAAAGAGTTTGAGGCGGGCGCGCAGCCCATGGACGTGTGGCACCAGGTCAAGCTGCACTACATCGGGCTGCTGGTCAACCACCACCAGCCCGAGCTGGCCGAGACCTTCTTCAACTCGGTCACCACCAAGATCCTGCACCGCACGCATTTCCACAACGACTTCATCTTTGTGCGGCCTGCGGTCAGCACCGAATACATCGAGAACGACGAACCTGCCGCGCGGCCCACCTACCGCGCCTACTACCCGACGCGCGACACGCTGGGAGAAACGTTCCAGGCCATCATCGAGAACTTCCAGCTCCAGCGCGAATTTGCCGACCTGCAGCGCGACACGGCCTGCGTGGTGGCCGCCATGCGTGGGCGCCTCGACAAGGTGCGGCTGCGCACCAACTTCCAGATCCAGGTGCTCACCAGCCTGTTCTTCCGCAACAAGGGCGCCTATGTGGTGGGCAAGATCATCAACGGCTTCCACGAGGTGCCGTTTGCGCTGCCCATTCTGCATGACGACAGCGGCAAGCTGACCATCGACGCGGCCCTGTTTGGCGAAGACGACATGCAGATGCTGTTCAGCTTTGCCCGCGCCTACTTCATGGTGGACATGGAGGTGCCCAGCGCCTATGTGCAGTTTTTGCGCAGCCTCATGCCCCGCAAACCGCGCGCCGAGATCTACAACGCCCTGGGCCTGGCCAAGCAGGGCAAGACGCTGTTCTACCGCGACTTTCTGTACCACCTCAAGCACTCCAGCGACCAGTTCCGCATCGCGCCGGGCATCAAGGGCATGGTGATGCTGGTGTTCGATCTGCCGAGCTTTCCGTTCGTCTTCAAGCTCATCAAGGACTACTTTCCGCACCAGAAGGAAACCACGCGCGAGCAGATCAAGGCCAAGTACCTGCTCGTCAAGCAGCACGACCGCGTGGGCCGCATGGCCGATACGCTGGAGTACAGCGAGGTCGCCTTTCCGCGCGACCGGTTCGACGATGCGCTCATCGCCGAGATCGAGAAGTTCGCCCCCAGTCAGCTCGAAATCAGCGACCGCGACGGCGATGGCCAGACCGAGGTGATCATCAAGCACCTGTACATCGAGCGGCGCATGATCCCGCTCAACATCTACCTTCAAGAGGCTTTTGATACCGGCCTCGCCGACCCGCGCGCGCGCCAACAGATGGAGCACAGCGTCATCGAATACGGCAACGCCATCAAGGACCTCGTGGCCGCCAACATCTTCCCTGGTGACATGCTCTGGAAGAACTTTGGCGTCACGCGCAACGGCAAGGTCGTGTTCTACGACTACGACGAGATCGAATACCTCACCGACTGCAACTTCCGCCGCGTGCCGACGCCGCGCAACGAGGAAGAAGAGATGAGCGGTGAGGTCTGGTACAGCGTGGGCCCGCGCGATGTGTTCCCCGAAACCTTTGGTCCCTTCCTGCTGGGCAACGACGCGGTGCGCGAGGTCTTCATGCAGCACCACGCCGATTTGCTCGACGCCGCGTTCTGGCAGTCGCACAAGGAACGGATTCAGGCGGGCCACATGTTCGATGTGTTCCCTTACGACACGGAGCGGCGCTTTGTGCACGGCGCTGCGGCGGGCTGACCGCTCGCCAAACCCAGGCTTTCACCTCCCACTTTTTCCCTGAACACTTTTCCTCTGACCCTTACCCAGGAGACCTTCCCCATGTCCATCCAAGACCCCATCGTCATCGTCGGCGCCGCACGCACCCCCATGGGCTCGCTGCAGGGCGACTTCTCCAGCCTGGCTGCGCACGACCTGGGCGGCGCAGCGATCAAGGCCGCCATCGAGCGCGCTGGCGTTTCGCCCGACGCCGTGGGCGAAGTGCTGTTCGGCAACTGCCTGATGGCCGGGCAGGGCCAGGCACCCGCACGCCAGGCGGCGTTCAAGGGCGGCCTGCCCAAGGGGGCAGGCGCGGTCACGCTCAGCAAGATGTGCGGCTCCGGCATGAAGGCCGCGATGATGGCGCACGACATGCTGCTGGCGGGCACGCACGACGTGATGGTGGCGGGCGGCATGGAGAGCATGACCAACGCCCCCTACCTGCTGCAAAAAGGCCGGGGCGGTTACCGCCTGGGCCATGACCGCATCTTCGACCACATGATGCTCGACGGCCTGGAAGACGCCTACGAAGCAGGCCGCAGCATGGGCACCTTTGGTGAAGACTGCGCTGCCAAATACAGCTTCACGCGCGAACAGCAGGACGCGTTTGCCACGGCCAGCGTGCAGCGCGCCAAGGCTGCTACCGAATCCGGCGCGTTTGCGGCCGAGATCGTGCCCGTGACCGTCAAGACCCGCGCGGGTGAAACCATGGTCTCGGTGGACGAAGGCCCCGGCAAGGTCAAGCTCGAAAAAATCGCCACCTTAAAGCCAGCGTTCAAGAAGGACGGCACCATCACCGCCGCCTCCAGCTCCAGCATCAACGACGGCGCCGCCGCGCTGGTGATGATGCGCGAGTCCACCGCCAAGAAGCTGGGTGCCAAGCCCCTGGCCCGCATCGTGAGCCACGCCACCCACGCGCAAGAGCCAGAATGGTTTGCCACCGCCCCGCTGGGCGCCACGCAGAAGGCGCTGGCCAAGGCCGGCTGGCAAGTGGGCGACGTGCAGTTGTGGGAGATCAACGAAGCCTTTGCCGTGGTGCCCATGGCGCTGATGAAGGAGCTGGATCTGCCCCACGACAAGGTCAACGTGAACGGCGGCGCCTGCGCGCTGGGCCACCCCATCGGCGCCAGCGGCGCGCGCATCATGGTCACGCTGATGTACGCACTCAAGGCACGCGGCCTGAACAAGGGCCTGGCCACGCTGTGTATCGGCGGGGGCGAGGCCACGGCCGTGGCGCTGGAACTCGTCTGAGGCCGCTGGCTGGAGATGGGATGATCCCCGACTTTGTACAAGGACCGCGATGACCACTCCCTCTCCCGCCATCGGCGCCTTCTGGCGCGCGTTTTCTGATGCCCAGGCATCGCTCCAGGCCCTGCCGCTGCGCGAGCGCGTGGGAGCGGCCAATGTGCTGATGGAGCAGCACCTGGACGGTCTGGCGCTGGAGATGTCTGGTGGCGACGCCGACGCCGTGGTGGACCTCATCGTCACGGCCCATGGCAGCATCGAGAGTTTTCCGCTGCTGGCACAGGTGGTGGCGGCCGCACCCGCGCTGCCGCACTACCGCGTGCGCGCGTTTCGCGAGCGCACAACGCAGCCAGACTTTCCCATCGGCATGGAAGGCTTTGAGCTGGCCACGTCCGACGTGCTGGTGGCGCTGGAGCAGGATGGCGGGCAGGCGGCGCTGGAAATCCGCTTTGGCCGCGAGATCCCCAGCGACTACCAGGACCACGCGCGCAACATGGCGTTCATCATGCTTGACCATGTGCTGGGCGAATACGACTTTGCCGTGAAGGTGGGCGCGGTGGACTTCGTGGGCGACCCGGACGACGCTCACACCCCCTGGGTGCCGCTGAGCCAGCTGCCCCCGGTGTTCGACCGCTACTGGACCGAAACCCTGGGCCACACTGGCCACTTCCCCACGGGCGAGGCCGAGTGGGACGGACTGGAGCTGCAGTTTGACTGCCCCATCGACGAAGACGGCAACGAGCTGCCCGCCGACGACGTGGACGGCGGCGACGCGCCCGAGACCGGCGTGGTCATGGTCAACACCAGCGCCAACGCGGTGGCCATGCGCGCCGACCTGGCCTACGCCCTGACGGTGGACCTGGCGGTGCCCGACAGCGGCACCCTGAGCGCCGTGCAAGACCTGCAGGGCCAGGCCGCCACCGTGCTGCAAGTGCTGCAGCTGGGCATTCTGGTGCTGACGCTGATGCGCGCGGGGCGCCGGCAGGCGCTGTACTACGTGAGCGACGAACAGCTGGCCAAGCAGGCGCTGGCACCCCTGCTGCTGCGCGACGAGGCGGCATCGCTGGAGCTGAAGGTGGCGTACGACCCTGCGTGGTCGGGTTATTTCGAGTACGCCGGCTACCTGTCTGCCTGAGCGTGCGATGTCGCTTTGATTACTCCTGAATTGATAGCTGCTAACGCATGATTTACTAGCGCTTGCGGCACATTGGGCTTGAAAATGAACTCCATACTCGTGATCGGCGCGTCCCGGGGCATCGGCTTGGAGCTGGTGCGCCAGTACACCGACGCCGGGCGCCGCGTGATCGCCACCGTGCGCGACGATGCCGGCCGTGAACGCGTGCTGGCGCTGGGCGCCGAGGCACTCACCGTGGATGTGGCCAACCCCGCCAGCGTGAGCGGCCTGGCATGGCAGCTCGACGGCGAAAAGCTGGACCTGGCGCTCTATGTGGCCGGCGTCATCCGCCGCCCCAACGCGCTCACCCCGCCCACGCAGCAAGACTTTGATGCCGTCATGCACACCAACGTGCTGGGCGCCATGCAGGCCATTCCACAGGTGGCGCCCCTGGTGGCGGACGCGGGCGGCGTGTTTGCGTTTCTGTCGTCCTCCATGTCGCAGATCGGCAGCGTGCCCAACAGCGGCTCGTGGCTGTACCGCACCAGCAAGGCCGCGCTGAACATGGCCGTGGCCGCCGCGCAGCACGATTACCCCGGCGCCACGCTGGTCACCATCGACCCTGGCTGGGTGCAGACCGACATGGGCGGCGGCGGTGCCCCGCTCACGGTGGAGGACAGCGTGCGGGGCCTGCGCAGCACGCTGGCCAGCGTGACCGCTGCCGACAAGGGCCGCCTGCTGCACCACGACGGCCGCCGCGCTGCCCATTGGTAGGCCGCAAGCCGGTAGGCCCCCGAATTTCTGAACAACGACTCTGGAGACACTCCCATGCTGCTGACCCAAGACCAGGAAATGATCCGCGACGCGGTGCGCGACTTTGCACAGACCGAGCTGTGGCCCCACGCCGCGCGCTGGGACAAGGAACACCACTTCCCCAAGGAGGCCCATCAGGGCCTCGCCGCGCTGGGCGCCTACGGCATCTGCGTGCCCGAAGAGTTCGGCGGTGCCAACTTGGACTACGTGACGCTGGCCCTGGTGCTCGAAGAGATCGCTGCTGGGGACGGCGGCACCAGCACCGCCATCAGCGTGACCAACTGCCCCGTCAACGCCATCCTCATGCGCTACGGCAACGCGCAGCAAAAGCGCGACTGGCTCACGCCGCTGGCGCGTGGCGAGATGCTGGGCGCGTTCTGCCTGACCGAGCCGCATGTGGGCTCCGACGCCTCCGCACTGCGCACCACGGCGGTCAAGCAGGGCGACGAATACGTGATCAACGGCGTCAAGCAGTTCATCACCAGCGGCAAGAACGGCCATGTGGCCATCGTCATTGCCGTCACCGACAAGGGCGCGGGCAAGAAGGGCATGAGTGCCTTCCTCGTACCGACCAGCAACCCCGGCTATGTGGTCGCTCGGCTGGAAGACAAGCTGGGCCAGCACAGCAGCGACACGGCACAGATCAACTTTGACAACTGCCGCATCCCGGCCGAGAACCTCATCGGCGCCGAAGGTGAGGGTTACAAGATCGCCCTGGGCGCACTCGAAGGCGGGCGCATCGGCATCGCCGCGCAGAGCGTGGGCATGGCGCGCAGCGCGTTCGATGCAGCGCTGGCGTATTCCAAAGAGCGCGAGAGCTTCGGCACCGCCATCTTCAACCACCAGGCCGTGGGCTTTCGCCTGGCCGACTGCGCCACGCAGATCGAGGCCGCACGCCAGCTCATCTGGCATGCCGCCGCGCTGCGCGATGCGGGCAAGCCCTGCCTGAAGGAAGCCGCCATGGCCAAGCTGTTTGCCAGCGAGATAGCCGAGCGCGTGTGCAGCGCTGCCATCCAGACGCTGGGCGGCTATGGCGTGGTCAACGACTTTCCGGTAGAGCGCATCTACCGCGACGTGCGCGTGTGCCAGATCTACGAAGGCACGAGCGACGTGCAGAAGATCATCATCCAGCGCGCGTTGGCGTAGGACGTCTTTCGGCGCCTCGCTCAGGCGCCCTTGCGCAACTCGCGCTCCAGCAGCGCCAGCCGCTCGGGCTCGGCATGGTGCCGGGCCACAGGCTGCACTGTGGCAAACACGGTGCGCCCCATTTCGGCGCGCCCGCTCCAGGCCAGGGCCAGGCGCCCGGGGCTTTGCGCACCAGCCCCAGAAATTGCTCACACGCCTTGCCCAGGTGGCTGGCGGCTTCGCCCGCGCGGGCCGGGTCACGCAGCGCAATCATGCCCCGCACCCAGTCGATGAATGCTTGCCCGTGGGGTGGCAGCATGGCGGGCTGTAGCATGTCCACGAGGCGCTGCGCTTCGTCGGTGTGGCCCGCGCGGGCCTCACCCAGGGCCAGGTCCATCTGCAGCGTAGGCTCTCCTGGCCGCTGCGCCATCAGGTCGCGCAGGCTGGCGGTAAAGCCCGCATGGTCGCCCGTGGCCAGGGGCAGGGTGTAGATGCGGGCCAAGAATTCGCCTTCGTCCGCCGGGCGCATGGGGTGGATGCGCAGGCGCAGGATGGCGGCGTCCACCCCTTCGGCGCGCGCCTCGAACCAGGCCATGCGCACGGCGGCATCCCAGGCGGGCTGTCGCAAGAACGCATGCCGTTCGGCCGCACGGGCCAGCCGCTGGGCCAGCACGTCCAGACGGGGCAGGTCGCCCGTGGCGTGCGCGTGCAGCATCTGCTGGTACATGCGCTGAAACCGGTGCATGTAGGCAAACACCCCCAGCGGCGCCAGCATGGCCAGTACCAGAATCCCTTGCACCCACGGGCTCCACTGGCGCCACACGGCCAGCGCCACCAGGGCCGCGCACACCAGCAGCCAGGTGCGGTTGTTGCGCAGCAGCTGGCGCAGCGTGGTCCACAGGCCGGGGTTCTCCTGGGCTTCGATCTGGTCGCGCGCCAGCTGGCGCAGCGCCTTCACGTCCAGGGTGCCCAGTGCGTCGTCCGCCATCTCGGTCATCGCACGGGCATACAGCCCCGAGGTGTGCAGCTGCACCTGGGTGAGCGGCGGCTGCTGCAGCGCAGCAATGGCCTGCATGGCTTCTTCGGCCGTCTGGGCATGCACGAAGCCCTCGGTGGGGCGGCCCTGGGCGTCCTGCGCCTGGTACAGCCAGCGGGGCGGCTGGGGCTGGTGGGTGGTCATGGTGTGGCTCCCTCGTGGTGTGGCTTGCCAGCGCGCGCAAGGCGCCGGTCTGTGGCTGCGCATCGTAGGGGGCCGAGCGCTTGCGGCCTGCGACGGCTGGACGGGCGGTGTACCGCGGGCAGACGACCGGTGCCGTGGTGGTGCCCCATGTGGCGGGCCGCGCACCAGCCCGCGTCGCCGCAGCGATCAGCCAGCGCTTTGCAACTGCGCCAGCGTCACAAATTCCAGCGCGCGGGCGTGGGTGCACTCCAGGATCACCGGAGGCGCCACGCCCGCCTCGTAGGCCTCCTTCCAGCGCAGGGCGCACAGGCACCAGCGGTTGTTGGGCCGCAGCCCCGCAAACCGATGCTCCGGCCGGGGCGTGATGAGGTCATTGCCCCGCGCGAGCGAGAAGTCCAGAAACGCCTGCGTCATGCGGGCGCAGATCACGTGCGTGCCGTGGTCATGCTCATCGGTGTTGCAGCAGCCGTCGCGGAAGTAGCCTGTCAGTGGGTCGTAGGAGCAGGGCATCAGCAAGGTGCCCAGAACGTTCAGTGCAGTCATATCGGGTTGCGGTTGGCAGGTGGCAGAAAGCAGATGGATCGATGTTTGTGAAGGGGGTGCTTTGGCAGGGCGTACGGTGGACCGTCGCTCAGTCTCCACCGCCCCGGCGGCGCAGCACCACGGTGATCTGCCCGTTGGTCTCGATGGTGGCGCGCTCCACCTCATGGGCGTGCAGGCAGCCCCCGGCGCGCAGCGCGGCCTCCACGTCCTCGCGGGTCAGCAGCTCCTTGCGCATCAGCGTCTGGTTCAGCTCGCCCTGGTGGATCAGCACCTGGGCCTTGCCGTCCACCCAGCGTCCAATGCGCGGGAAGTGGAACGCCAGCCGCGCCAGCACCACATGCATCAGCATCAGCGTGCTGGCCGAGATCAGCCCGCCCACCAGCGAGTTGTCGCCCGCGTTCATCGAGTTTTGCACGGCGTTCGACAGGATCAGCAGCAGGATCAGATCAAACGGCTCGTACTGCCCCGTCTGCCGTTTGCCCGACAGGCGCATGAACACCAGCAAGAACAGATACACCACCACGCCGCGCAGCACAAACTCCCACCACGGCACGCTCATTTGCCACATTGCAAGGTTCCTTGTTGGATGCTTGGGTAGGAGGCAGTCTACGGCCTGCGGCGCGCCGTCGATTCCCTGAGCGAAAATCCCGCACAGTCCCCCGTGCAGTCCGTCCGCACCGCAGTGGCCGCCCGCGGGCGCCATCTGCCGTCCCCAACGAAAGAACCGATCCATGCAACGCCGCCAATTCACCCAAGCCAGCCTCGCCGGGGCTCTGCTGTGCGCCACTGCGCAACACGCCTGGGCCCTGTCGCTGGGAGACCTGAGCAACGCCGATGCCTCCAGCGGACTCAAGGCGGCGCTGGCCCAGGGCGCGCAAGCGGCGGTGTCGCTGCTGGGCCGCAACGACGGCTTTCTGAGCAACCCCAAGGTGCGCATTGGCCTGCCCGGCTATCTGGACGACGCTGCCAAGGTGATGAAGTCCCTGGGCCAGGGCAAGCGCATCGATGAGCTGGTGGTGTCCATCAACCGTGCCGCCGAGGCGGCCGTTCCCATGGGCAAGGATTTGCTGGTCGGCGCCGTGCAGAGCATGACGGTGACCGACGCCAAGAACATCCTCACCGGGGGCGACAACTCGGTGACGGCCTTTTTTGCCGACAAGACCCGGGCGCCGCTGGGCCAGCGCTTCTTGCCGGTGGTGAACCAGGCCACGGAAAAGGTCGGCCTCACGCAAAAGTACAACGCCTTCGCGGGCAAGGCTGCGAGCTTTGGCCTGCTGAAGGCCGAGGACGCCAACCTGGCGCACTACGTCACCGGCAAGACGCTGGATGGCCTGTACTTCATGATCGGTGAGGAAGAACGCCGCATCCGCCAGGACCCGGCAGGCGCCGGCAGCGCCATCGCACGCAAGGTGTTTGGCGCCTTGCGCTGAGGGGCTGCCGCGATGTCTTTGCCACGGCCCACCGACCCTTGCCCCTGCGGGCGCCTGGCGCCTGCGGGCCCTGGCGGCAGCAAGGGCAAAAGCGCTGCCCCCTTGCCATTCGCCCGCTGTTGCGGCCGTTACCTGGCCGCACCTGGGGTGGATGCCATCGCTGCCCCGGATGCAGAAAGCCTCATGCGGTCGCGCTACACCGCCTTTGTGTGCGAGCGGGCCGACTACCTGCAGACCACCTGGCATGCCAGCACGCGCCCGGCAGCACTCGACTTCGACGCTGGTGCCAGATGGCTGGGCCTGGACGTGCGCCGCCACGTCATCACCGATGCCGACCATGCCGTGGTCGAGTTCGTGGCCCGCTACCGTGTGGGCGGCCGTGCCGTGCGCCTGCACGAGACCAGCCGCTTTGTGCGCGAGGGCGGGCAGTGGTTTTACGTCGATGGAGACCAGCAGGGCTGAAATCCAAGCCAAAACTGCTCCATACGCTAGATAAATATGCCTTGATAGCTATGAAATTTGAAGCAATCCTGTTTGACTGCGATGGTGTGCTGGTGGACAGCGAGCCCATCACCAACGGCGTTCTGCGCGACATGCTGGCCGAGGCCGGGTGGGTGCTGACGCCCGAAGAGTGCATGCGCCTCTTCATCGGCAAGATGGTGCGCAGCGAGGCCGCGCGCATTGAGCACCACACGGGCCGCCCGCTGACCGACGAATGGATGTCGGCCTTCTACGCGCGCCGCAATGCCGCGCTGGAGGCGCAGCTCACCGCCATCGAGCACATCCACGGTGCGGTCGAGCGTGTGCACGCCCACCACGATGGGCGCATTGCCTGCGCCTCGGGGGCTGATCGTTTCAAGGTCGAGATGCAGCTGGCCAAGGTGGGCCTGGCGCCGTACTTCGCGGGCCGCATCTTCAGCGGCCACGAGATGCCCGCCACCAAGCCCGCGCCCGACGTGTACCTGGCCGCTGCTGCTGCGCTGCAGGCCGCGCCCACGCGCTGTGCGGTGGTCGAAGACACGGTGACCGGCGTGACTGCGGGCGTGGCCGCCGGGGCCACCGTGTTTGCCTACGCGCCGCTGGACGATGGCGCCGCGCTGCGGGCCGCGGGAGCGCAGCATGTGTTTTGCAGCATGGCCGAGCTGCCGGGCCTGCTGGGCTGCTGAGCCGGACCGCCATGACCCGCCGCGTCGATGCCTACAGCCTGCGCTTGTTCGCCGCTGTGGCGCAAGAGGGCTCCATCGTGCGAGCTGCGGCGCGCGAGCACATTGCGCCGTCGGCGCTGAGCCGTCGCCTGACGGACCTGGAGCATGCGTTTGGTACGCCGCTGCTGGTGCGCTCGCCGCGCGGCGTGCAGCTGACGGAGGCGGGGCTCCTGGTGTTTGAGCGTGGGCAGCAGATCGACCAGGGGCTGCAGCAGCTCGCACGCGAGGTGCAGTCGCTCGATGGCCGCGTGGCGGGCACGGTGCGTGTGGCGGCCAACACCTCAGCGGTGGTCGGCTTCCTGCCAGAACGGCTCAAGACCCTGCTGGCCCGGCATCCGGCCCTGCATGTTTCGCTCAAGGAGCTGGATACGCCCGAGGTGGTGCGCAGCTGTCTGGACGACCATGCCGACGTGGGCGTTGGGGTGTGCATGGATGTGCCCGCAGGCATGGAGCGCTGGCATTTCGCCAGCGACCCGCTGCTGGTGGTGCTGCCGCGTGGCCACGTGCTGGCCCGGCGCAGTGCCGTGGGTTTTGCCCAGGCCCTCGAGTGGCCACTGATCGGCGTGCGGGCCGGGGGCTCGCTGGACCGCTTCGTGCATGCCCAGGCCCTGGCCGCTGGGCGCAGCCTGCAGATGGCCGTCTCCGTGGGCAGCTTCGACGCCGTGTGCCGCATGGTCGAAGCGGGCCTGGGCATTGCCATCGTGCCCCAGAGCGCGGCGGCCGCCTATGCGGGCAGCCGCCATTTTGTGCGCCGTCCGCTGCAGGAGGACTGGGCCGCCCGTGAGCTGTGCCTGTATGCGCTGCGCAAGACGCCGCGCCTGCGCTCGGTGCAGGCCGTCATCGACAGCTGGAGTGGGCCCGCGGGATAACCCGGATCGCGATTTTTGCGAGACCCCCTGTGCTGCATTGGCGCTTGGCCTGCGTTGGGCGTCGGCCGATCATGCAGGCATGCAAGCCCATGCCAGCTCGGTCCGCTTTGACGGCCGCATCCTTTTTCTCAGCCAGTCCGCCGATGTGATGCAACGGCAGATGGGCGGCGCAGCGCTCACCCCGGGGGCGGCCGGCGCGCTGCGCGACGATGTCTCCACCGACGAGATCACGCCGCTGCCCATCCTCACCCACTACGACGCGCAGCTGGGCCGGTACCCGTACACGGGCTTCAGGGCGGGCGACGGCCTGCCCATCGTGGCCGATGCGGTGCGTCAGGGGGGCTTTCAGGTCACGGTGGCAGGCAAACGTTATGGAAAGGGCTCCTCGCGCGAGCACAGCCCCGCCGCAGAAAAACTGGCGGGCATCCGCCTGGTGGTGGCCGAGAGCTTTGAGCGCATCTACCGCCAGAACGCCGACAACATCGGCCTGTTCACCTCCACCGACTTTGGCCTCATCGAGCGCATCCAGCGTGGCGAGGCCATCGCCATCGACGAACTGGTGGCGGGCCGCGATGCGCTGGCGGCCGCCATCCTGCGCAGTGGCGGGCTGCTGCGTTTTGGCCAGCGCTTCATGCAGGGCGTGGCGCCCGTGGCCGAGGCGGGACAGGGCGGCGCTGCGCCGCGCACGCTGTTCGAGAAGATCATCGCCCGCCACGCATTGGCCACCGAACTGACCGCTGCGCATGCCGCGCCCGGCGACGGCGCCTTTGTGCAGGCCGACTGGCGCTTCATCCACGAGTACTACACCGGCATGGCCGCCCACATGCTGGGCGCGGAGTTCGGTGCATCGCTGGCACTGAACGGGCCCGAGTCCATCGTGGTGTTCGAGGACCACACCTCCTACGTGCACGAAAGCGCGACCCACGTGCGGGCCGGCCTGGTGCCCAACGTGCTCGCCATGTGTGCAGCGCAGCGCGCCTTTGCCCGGCGCTTTGGCCTGCGCATGCACCGCACCCTCACCGAGGACGAGGCCCGCAGGGACGATGGCAGCAACGTCGCAGGCATCTCGCACGCGATGATGGCCGAGCACTACGCGCTGCCCGGCCAGGTGGTGGTGGGCACCGATTCGCACACCCCGCAAAGCGGCGCGCTTGGCTGCGTGGCCTTTGGTGTGGGCACGACGGACATGGCCAATGCCTTTGTGACGGGCGCGGTGCGGCTCACGGTGCCCGAGCAACTGCGCATCGTGCTCGATGGTGCGGTGCCCGCTGGCGTGACGGCCAAGGACATCGTGCTGCACCTGCTGGCGCTGCCGGCCATCCGTGCGGGTGCCGGGTTGGGCAAGGTGTTCGAGTTCTGTGGCCCGGCCGTGGCGGCACTGTCCACTGACGAGCGTGCCACCCTGACCAACATGACGGCCGAGCTGGGTGGCTTTACCGGCATCGTGGCGCCCGATGCCGAAACGGTGCACTTTTTGCGCGAGCGGCGCGGGGTGGATTTCACGATCGAGCCCTGGATGCACAGCGACGCCGGGGCCCGGTACGCGCAAACCATTACGGTGGACTGCACGGCGCTCACGCCCATGCTGGCGCGCCCCGGCGACCCGGGCAATGGTCTGCCGCTGGCCGATCTGGCCGGGGCCGTTACGGTGCACATCGCCTACGGGGGCTCGTGCACGGCGGGCAAGCGCGAGGACTTCGACCTGTACCACGGCGTGCTGCAGTGGGCCGCGCAGCGCGGCCTGCGCGTGGCGCCGCATGTGCAGCTGTTTTTGCAGTTCGGCACCACGGCCGTGCGCGACTACTGTGTGGCGCGCGGTTACATGCCGGTGTTCGAGCAGGTCGGCGCGCGCATGCTTCAGCCGTCTTGCGGGGCGTGCGGCAACTGCGGGCCGGGCTCGTCCACCACCGCCGACCAGGTCACGGTGAGCGCCATCAACCGCAACTTTCCGGGCCGGGGCGGCCCGGGCCCCGTCTGGCTGGCCAGCCCGCCCACGGTGGTGGCCAGCGCAATTGCGGGCGAACTGCTGTCCTTTGCCGATCTGCAGGCCAGGCACCCATGAACAACGACAGGAGACAAACGATGAACCTTTTTCCATTGGCAACCCTGGGTCGACGGGCCCTGCTGCTGACCGCGCTGGCGGCGGCTGGCACCCTGGCCCATGCGCAGGGCGACAAGCCCGTGCGGGTGATCGTTCCGCTCACCACGGGCTCGACCGTGGACACGCTGGCCCGAGCGCTGTCACCGCCGCTGGCGCGTGCGCTGGGCCAGCCGGTGGTGGTGGAGAACATTGCAGGTGCGGGCGGCGTCTCGGGGACGGCCCAGCTGGTGCGCGCGCCCAAGGACGGGCAGACCCTGGCGCTGGTCTCGTCCAACCACGTGATCAACCCGGCCATCTACAAAAGCATGCCCTTCGACACGCTCAAGGACATCACGCCCATCACCGTGGTCGGCACGGTGCCGCTGGTGCTGGTGGCCACCAATGCGCTGCCGGTCAAAAGCCTCAAGGACCTGGTGGCCTATGCCAAAGCCAATCCCGGCAAGGTGGACTACGGCTCGGCTGGCAATGGCAGCGTGCTGCACCTGGCGGCCGAGCTGCTCAAGAGCGAGGGCGGCATCTTCCTCACCCACATCCCCTACAAGGGCACGGGCCCGCTGACCACGGACCTCATTGGCGGGCAGATCCACCTGGCTTTTCTGTCGGTGACGGCCGCCGCACCCCACGTGAAGGCCGGGCGGCTGAAGGCGCTGGGCGTGTCCACCACCCAGCGCTCGCAGGTGCTGCCCGAGGTGCCCACTTTGGCCGAGGCAGGGCTGCCGGGCTACAGCTTTGATGCATGGATCGCCTTGATCGGCCCGGCCGGCCTGCCCAAGGCCCAGGTGCAAAAGCTCTACCAGGACGTGAAGGCCACGCTGGCGCAGAAGGAGGTGCAGGACATCATGGCCGCGCAGGGCATCGCTCCGGTGGGCTCCCCGCCGGAGAGCGCCGAGCCCTTCTTCAAGGCTGAGCTGGCCAAACACGCCGACCTGGTGCGCCGGTCCGGCGCAGTGAAAGACTGACCCGCCGTGCACCGCATCGCCTTCCTGCCCGGCGAGGGCATCGGGCCCGAGGTGCTGGCGCAGGCCCGGCGTGTGCTGGAGGCCCTGCGCGGGCCGGATTTTGACTTTGACGCCGTGGAAGCCCCTGTGGGCGCGGTGGCCTGCGATGCCCACGGCCATCCCTTGCCGCCCCACACGCTGGCAGCAGCCTGCGCGGCCGATGCCGTGCTGTTTGGCGCCGTGGGCGACCCGCACCACGACCATCTGCCGCGCGCGCTGCGGCCCGAGCAGGCCATCCTGGGGCTGCGGCGCGGCATGGGCCTGTATGCCAGTCTGCGCCATATCCAGATCGACGCCACGGTTGCGATGCTGTCGCCGCTCAAGACGCAGCGGGTGCAAGGCGTGGATGTGCTCATCGTGCGCGAACTGGACGGCGACGTGTACACGGCCCTGCCCAAGGGCCAACGGGTGGCCGCCATCGGCCCTTTTGCGGGCGATGCCGAGGGTTTTGACTCCATGCGCTATGCGGCGGGCGAGGTGCGGCGCGTGGCGCATGTGGCCTTTGGTGCGGCACGCGCCCGGCGCGGGCAACTGGCCAGCGTGGACAAGGCCAATGTGCTGGAAACCTCGCGCCTGTGGCGTGAGGTCGTGACCGAAGTGGGCCGCACGCACTACCCGGATGTGCAGCTGCGCCACCTGTACGCCGACAACGCCGCCATGGCCCTGGTGGCCAGCCCCCAGGATTTTGATGTGGTGCTGACGGGCAACCTGTTTGGCGACATCCTCAGCGACCTGGCCTCGGTGCTTACTGGCTCCATCGGCCTACCCGCGTCTGCGCTGCTGGGGGATGGTGAGCCGGGTCGCACCCGGGGGCTCTTTGAGGCGGGGCATGGCACGGCGCTGGACATCGCGGGTACAGACCGCGCCAACCCCATCGGCTGCATCCGCGCGGCCGCCCTGCTGCTGCGGCACGCCTTGGCGCGGCCAGACCTGGCAGACCGGGTGGAGCAGGCTGTTCGCCGGGCGCTCGCCAGCGGGTGGCGTACGGCCGACATTGCAGATGCTGCAACACCAGAAAACCTGCGCGTTGGCACCCGCGCCATGGGCTCTGCCGTACTGCAGCACCTGCGCGAAAGCGCCGAGGTGCCGGGCACCTCCCTGTCATTGCTCTGAGCCTAGTTCGCAGCCCGGCAAGGTCCACGCGTGCGTTCAGGGCTGCGTATCGGGCGCGGGGGTGGTGGGCACCCCTTGCTCCTCTGCCGCCCTTACCTGCACCTCCATGGCTCGCTGGTAGGCAGGCCGTGACTGCAGCCGCTGCCAATAGGCCTGGGTGGCCAGCCCAAACTGTGTGTTCAAGCCCAGGTGCTGCGCGAGCAGCAGTGCATACCCGACAGCCACGTCTGCGGCCGTGAATCGGCCTGCGCACAGGTATTCGCTGTGCGCCACCGCCGCTTCCACGGCCCGCAGCCGTGCCAGAAACCAGCGGCTGTAGTCCTCCACCACCTGCGGTTGCTTGCGCGCATCGGGCTCAAAGCGCCCATAGCGCAGCACCAGCGTCTGCGGAAAGGTCAGCGTGGCATCGCTCATGTGCAGCCAGTTCAGGTAAGCGCCGTACGCCGGGTGCGTAGGTGCCACGTCCAGCCCCGCGTCGGGGTGTGTGCCCGCGAGGTACTGGCACATCGCGGCCGATTCGGTCATGCGCACCTCGTTCGGTGCAGTGCCCTGCACCAGCAGCGGCACCGTGCCCAGCGGGTTCTCATCCAGAAACCACCGGGCCTTGGCGCGCGGTGGGAAGGGCAGCATGTGGAGCTGGTAAGGCAGCTGCAGCTCTTCGAGCATCCACAGAGGGCGGAAGGAACGGGCGCTGACGCAGTGGTGCAGATGGAGCATGGGGAGGGTTTGAACGGTTGAGGGCTGCCCGCAGCTTAGCCGGTAACAAGGTGCTGCCCAGACGGCGCGTCACCCGGCGGCTGGCCGGCGTGCAGCTCATCGAGGCAATAGTGGATTTCAATGGTCGAGTGGACGATTTCCTCGTGCACCGACAAGCGTTCGCGCACCCCTGCCGGTGTGAGCTGGTGATCGTGGGTGACCACAGTCATCGCGCATGAATACACCTGCTTGCCCACCCGCCAGACATGCAGGTCGGTGATCTTTGTGTCGCCCGAATCCGGCGCTGTTTCCACCACCTCGCGAATCTCGTCGACCACTGGGTGGTCCATCTCGCGGTCCAGCAGCACCTTGCCTGTATCGGCGATGAGGCCCTTGGCCCAGACCGCGACCAGCACCGCGCCGACCACGCCCATCACGGGGTCGAGCCACGACCAGCCGAAGATCCAGCCGCCTACAAGCGCTGCGATTGCCAGCACCGATGTCGCGGCGTCGGCGATCACATGGAGATAGGCCGACTTGAGGTTGAGGTCGTGGTGGTGGCCACCGTGGCTGTGTCCATGGTCGTGCCCGTGGTGGTCATGTGCATGCCCGTGTTGGTGGCCGTGCCCATGGTGATGCGCCTTGCCCAGAATCAGTGCGCAGACCACGTTGACCACCAGCCCGAGAAGGGCGATCACGATGGCCTCCTTGTACCGGATCGGCTGCGGCGAGACGATGCGCTCCACCGAACCGACCAGCATCATGGCTGCCACACCCAGCAGGAAAATGGCGCTGGCAAAGCCGCTCAGGATCTCGATCTTCCAGGTGCCAAAGGCAAAGCGCGGATCTCGCGCATATCGCCGGGCGGTCCCATAAGCCACGGCCGACAGGCCAATCGCCACTGCGTGGGAGCTCATGTGCCAGCCGTCTGCCAGCAGCGCCATCGAGTTGAACCACCATCCGGCGGCTATCTCGATCACCATGGTGACGGCGGTGATCCACATCACCACGCGCGTGCTGCGTTCAGCGGCGTCGTTGCCGGTGTCGAACACATGGTCGTGGACCCAGCGGGAAAGATTTTCGGTATGCACAGTCGTTCTCACTTGATGTAGGCACGCAAAACATCGACCAATTCATGGGCGCCCTGCGCGCGCTCGGCGTCGCTGGCGATCTCTGGACTGGCGATATGGGTGTACACATGCTGTTCAAGCACCTCCGTCATCAGCCCACCCATGGCGCCGCGCACGGCTGCAATCTGGTGAAGGATGTCTGCGCACCCTTTTTCTGCATCGAGCGCGCGCTCCAGGGCTTCGACCTGCCCCCGGATGCGACGCACCCGAGCCAGCAGTTTGGATTTTTGTTGGATGGTGTGACTCATCGGGGTTCGAAAAATGACATAGGGGGGTAGGGTATTATAAATGCAGCTTTGCGAGTATCCCGAAATGGGGGGATGCCGGAGATGGCGGCGTTCTGGAGCAAAGCCCCCCTGCTTTTTGCCCCTACACCCGCACCGCCCTCCGAAACTCCGCTGGCGATTGTCCCGTCCACCCCCGGAACGCCCGGATAAAACTTTTCTCGTTCTCAAACCCCGCGGCCTCGGCCACCTGCTTGATGGGCCGCTGCGTGCGGTGCAGCAGCTCCACCGCGCGGGTGCGGCGCACCTCGTCTTTCAGGCCCTGCAGCGTGGCGCCTTCTTCCTTCAACTGCCGGTGCAGCGTGCGCGGCGACACGTGCAGCAGCGCGGCCAGTGATTCGGCGCTGTGCTGGGGCAGGGCGTGGGCGGGCTGGCCGAGCAGGGGCGCGGCCAGCAACTGGCGCACGCGCTGCACCAGCAGGCGGTCCCGGCGGTAGTGCAGCACCGTCAGGGGCAGGGCGTGCTGCAGCATCTGGCGCAGGGCCTGTTCGTCGCGGCGCAGGGGCAGGTGCAGGTAGCGGGCGTCGAAGTGAATGGCGGTGCGCGGTGCATGGAAGGTGACGGGGCCACGGAACAGCACGGCATACGCATCGGCATGCGGCGGGGCATCAAACGCAAATTCGGCAGCGATGAGGGGGATGCGCGAGTCCACCATCCAGCAGGCCAGGCCATGGGCATTGCGCAGCACCGACACCAGGCAGAACTCGCGCAGTGCACCCAGGTCGCGGGCTTCGGTGATGGCCAGGGTGGCGGTGTCGCCGCTGGTGGTGAGGTGCAGCGCAATGTCGTCCGCCAGCAAACCGTGGTGGCGGCACCAGCGGGCCAGGGCCACCTGCAGCGTGGGCGAGCTGATGCTCGCGCGCGCCAGCATGCCGTAGCTGCCCCAGGGCAGTCGGCGGCTGAACCAGCCCAGGGCTTCGTCGTCCAGCTCTTGCATGGCGGCGTCGGAGATCTGCTCCATCTGCCAGGCGGTGATGTGTGCCCTGTCATCTTGCAGCAGTTGCGGCGCAATCTGTGCCTGGGCCAGGGCGCGTTCGGGGCTCATGCCGCGCCGTTCATAGGCCAGAGCGATGGCCCGCACGAAGGCGATGGGCGTGGCGGCAGGGGCTGTGGCGGGCGCGGACAAGTGGTTGGCGGGTTGGATGGACGGTTTCACGCTGCAGAGTGTGCCAGCCGTGGCACGATTTGCAACCATTGTGGCAACCCGGCCGGGGCGTGGGCTCCTATGCTTGCACATCGCCCGCCATGCGCGCAGGGCCGGATGACAGAGGAGACAACCCCGTGACGAGTGCAGCCGCAACACAATCCGCACCGCTGGTAGACAGCTACGCCCGTGGCGCTACCGATGTTCCCCTGATCGAGCAGACCATCGGCGCCTTCTTTGCCGACATGGTGGCCCGCCAGCCCGAGCGCGAGGCGCTGGTCAGCGTGCACCAGGGCCGCCGCTACACCTACGCCCAGTTGCAGACCGAAGCCCATCGCCTGGCCAGCGCGCTGCTGGGCATGGGACTCACCCCCGGCGACCGCGTGGGCATCTGGTCGCACAACAATGCCGAATGGGTGTTGATGCAGCTGGCCACCGCACAGGTGGGCCTGGTGCTGGTCAACATCAACCCGGCCTACCGTACGTCCGAAGTCGAATACGCGCTCAACAAGGTGGGCTGCAAGCTGCTGGTGACCATGGCCCGCTTCAAGACCAGCGACTACCTGGGCATGCTGCGCGAGTTGGCGCCCGAATGGCACCACCAGCAGCCGGGGCAACTGGGCTCTGTGAAGCTGCCCCATCTGAACACGGTGGTGTGGATCGATGAGGCGGGGCAGGGCGCCGACGAGCCCGGCCTGATGCGCTTTACCGACCTGCTGGCACGCGGCAACGCGGCCGACCCGCGCCTTGCACCCATTGCAGCGACGCTGAAGGCCACCGACCCCATCAACATCCAGTTCACCAGCGGCACCACGGGTTTCCCCAAGGGGGCCACGCTCACGCACCGCAACATTTTGAACAACGGCTTTTTCATTGGCGAGTGCATGAAGCTCACGCCCGAAGACCGTTTGTGCATCCCCGTGCCGCTGTACCACTGCTTTGGCATGGTGCTGGGCAATCTGGCCTGCCTCACGCATGGCTCTGCCATCGTGTATCCCAACGACGGGTTTGACCCGATCACGGTGCTGCAGACGGTGCAGGACGAGCGCTGCACCGGCCTGCATGGCGTGCCCACCATGTTCATTGCCGAGCTGGACCATCCGCGTTTTGCCGAGTTCAACCTGAGCACGCTGCGCACCGGCATCATGGCGGGCTCGCCGTGCCCCACCGAGGTGATGAAACGCGTGGTGGAGCAGATGAACCTGCGCGAGATCACCATTGCCTACGGCATGACCGAGACCAGCCCCGTGAGCTGCCAGAGCAGCACCGATACGCCGCTGGACAAGCGCGTATCGACCGTGGGTCAGGTGCAACCGCACCTAGAGGTGAAGATCGTGGACCCCGACACCGGCGCCATCGTTTCCGTCGGCCAGCGCGGCGAGTTCTGCACCAAGGGCTACTCCGTCATGCACGGCTACTGGGGCGACGATGCCAAGACCCGCGAGGCGATTGATGAAGGCGGCTGGATGCACACCGGCGATCTGGCCACCATGGACGCCGAGGGCTATGTGAACATCGTCGGCCGCATCAAGGACATGGTGATCCGTGGCGGCGAGAACATCTACCCGCGCGAGATTGAAGAGTTTTTGTACCGCCACCCCCAGGTGCAGGACGTGCAGGTGGTGGGCGTGCCCGACCAGAAGTACGGCGAAGAACTCTGCGCCTGGATCATCGCCAAGCCCGGCACCCAGCCCACCGAAGACGACATCCGTGCCTTCTGCAAGGGCCAGATTGCGCACTACAAGGTGCCGCGCTACATCCGCTTTGTCACCAGCTTCCCGATGACGGTGACGGGCAAGATCCAGAAGTTCAAGATCCGCGACGAGATGAAGGACCAGCTGGGTCTGGAAGAACAGAAAACCGCTTGAAAGAGCAAGACCGTATGACCATTCTCGACACCCAACTCAACGCCCGCTCGGCGGACTTTCTGGCCAATGCCGCCGCCATGCGCACGCTGGTGGATGACCTGCGCGCCCAGCTCAACAAGGTCGCTCAGGGCGGTGGGGAAGCCGCCCGCGCCAAGCACACTGCACGCGGCAAGCTGCTGCCGCGTGAGCGCGTGCAGATGCTGCTGGACCCCGGCACGCCGTTCCTCGAACTCGCGCCGCTGGCCGCGCTGAACATGTACAACAACGATGCGCCTTGCTCGGGGCTCATCGCGGGCATTGGCCGCGTGAGTGGCGTGGACTGCATGATCGTGTGCAACGACGCCACGGTGAAGGGCGGCACCTACTACCCGCTCACCGTCAAGAAGCACCTGCGCGCACAAGAGGTGGCGCAGCAGAACCATCTGCCCTGCATCTACCTGGTGGACTCGGGCGGTGCCAACCTGCCGAACCAGGACGAGGTCTTTCCTGACCGCGATCACTTCGGCCGCATCTTCTTCAACCAGGCCAACATGAGCGCCATGGGCATCAGCCAGATCGCGGTGGTCATGGGCAGTTGCACTGCGGGCGGCGCCTATGTGCCCGCAATGAGCGACGAGTCCATCATCGTGAAGAACCAGGGCACCATCTTTTTGGGCGGTCCGCCGCTGGTGAAAGCCGCCACCGGCGAGGTGGTGACGGCCGAGGACCTGGGCGGCGGCGATGTGCACACCCGCCTGTCGGGTGTGGCCGACCATCTGGCGCAGAACGACATGCATGCGCTGCAGCTGGCACGCAATGCCGTGCGCAATTTGAATAAAAACAAGCCGCAGGCGCCCGCAGATCATGCGCCAACAGCTCCTAAATTTGCAGCAGAAGAGCTGTATGGTGTGATCCCGGTGGACACGCGCAAGCCGTTTGATGTGCGCGAGATCATTGCGCGCATCGTGGACGGCAGCGAGTTCGATGAGTTCAAGGCGCGCTACGGCACTACGCTGGTCACGGGCTTCGCGCGCATCGAAGGCATGGCCGTGGGCATCATCGCCAACAACGGCATCCTGTTCAGCGAGTCGGCCCTCAAGGGCGCGCACTTCATCGAGCTGTGCTGCCAGCGCAAGATTCCGCTGGTGTTCCTGCAGAACATCACCGGCTTCATGGTGGGCCGCAAGTACGAGAACGAAGGCATTGCCCGCAACGGCGCCAAGATGGTGACGGCCGTGGCCACGGCGAGCGTGCCCAAGTTCACCATCATCATCGGCGGCAGCTTTGGCGCAGGCAACTACGGTATGTGCGGCCGTGCGTACAGCCCCCGCTTCTTGTGGATGTGGCCCAACGCACGCATCAGCGTGATGGGCGGCGAGCAGGCCGCTGGCGTGCTGGCCACGGTGAAGCGCGACGGCATCGAAGCCAAGGGCGGGCAGTGGACCATGGAGGAGGAAGAAGCCTTCAAGGCCCCCATCCGCCGCCAGTACGAAGACCAGGGCCACCCCTACTACGCCACGGCACGCCTGTGGGACGACGGCGTGATCGACCCCGCCGACACCCGCCGCGTGCTGGCGCTGGGGCTGGCCGCCACGCGCAATGCACCCATCGAAGACACCAAGTTCGGCCTGTTCCGGATGTAACCCGCCAGAGCCAGAACCAGGAGCTGCGATGGACGCTGTTGCCCACTTCACCCAGCTGGCACGCTACAACGTGTGGGCCACGGCGCGCGTGCTTGATGCCGTGCGGGCGCTGCCGGACGGTGACTACCGGCGCGATGTGGGCCTGTTTTTCAAAAGCATCCACGGCACGCTCAACCACCTGCTGGTGGGCGAGCACCATCTGTGGTTCGTGCGCTTTGCCGAAGGCATCTCGCCCAAGGTGGCGCTGGACGCCGAACTGGAGAGCGACCGTGCGCGGCTGGATGCCCGACTGCGGGAAGGGGCCGCCCGCTGGGCACCGCTGATCGCGTCGTTCTCTCCTGACCGCTGGAACGACAACCTCGACTACACCACGATGCGTGGCACCGCGGCATCGCTGCCGTTTGCGGCCACGCTGGCCCATGTTTTCAACCACGGTACGCACCACCGGGGCCAGATCACCGCCGCATTGACCGCGCTGGGCCAGCCTTGCCCCGAGCTGGACCTCGTCTACTTTCTGCAAAACCCGTCCAAGCCATGAGCAGCCAGAATCTTTCCATCACCCATACCGGCGCGGTGGCGCGCATCACGCTCACGCAGCCCGAGATTCGTAACGCGTTCAGCGACGAGGTCATTGCCGAGATCACCGCCGCCTTCATCGATGTGGGCGGGCGCGCCGATGTGCGCGCTGTGGTGCTGGCGGCCGAGGGGCCTGCTTTCTGTGCAGGCGCCAACCTCAACTGGATGCGCCGCATGGCCGACTACACGCAGGGCGAAAACATCGCCGACGCGGACAAGCTGGCCGAGATGCTGCGCGTGATCTATGAATGCCCCAAGCCCACCATCGCCCGCGTGCAGGGCGACGTGTACGCCGGCGGCATGGGCCTGGTGGCCGCGTGTGACATGGCGGTGGCGGTGGACACGGCGGGCTTCTGCCTCAGCGAAGTGAAGTTGGGGCTCATCCCCGCCACCATCAGCCCTTATGTGATCCGCGCCATGGGCGCGCGCGCTGCGCACCGTTACTTCCTCACCGCCGAGCGTTTTGGCGCGGCTGAGGCGCTGCGCATTGGCTTTGTGCACGAGGTGGTGGCTGCCGACCAGCTCGATGCCAAGATGGATGAACTGCTCAAGGCCCTCACCAGCGCCAGCCCCAACGCCGTGCGCGTTTGCAAGAAGCTGGTGATGGATGTGGCCGAGCGCGAGATCAACGCGGGCCTGATCGCCGCCACGGTGCAGGGCATTGCCGACATCCGCGCCAGCGATGAAGGCAAGGAAGGCGTGCAGTCGTTCCTCAACAAGCGCAAGCCGAACTGGCTGGGCTGACCGGTACCAGTAGGCCATGGACACCCTCTGGTTCAACATCGTGCAGTGGCTCCACACGCTGGGGTTGCATGTCGATGGCGGCACCGCGCGGGCCGTGGGTGATGCGGCGGCAACGGCCACTGCGCGGCTCGACATGCCCAGCCTGCTGGCCCTGGCGGCCGCCTTGGGCTGGGCCAGCGGGTTCCGGCTGTATGCCGTGGTGTTTCTGGTCGGCATGATGGGGGTGCTGGGCTGGATGCCCCTGCCGCCCGGCCTGGCCATGTTGCAGCACCCGCTGGTGCTGATGGTCAGCGGCTGCATGCTGATGGTGGAGTTTTTTGCCGACAAGGTGCCCTGGGTGGACAGCGCCTGGGATGCGGTGCATGCCTTCATCCGCGTACCCGCAGGGGCCGCATTGGCGTACGGCGTCTTTGGCGCCGACAACGCCACGATGGCGGTGGTGGCGGGGCTGCTGGGGGGCTCTCTCTCTGCCACCGCTCTGGCCACCAAGATGACCACGCGGGCTGCGGTCAACACCTCGCCCGAGCCGTTTTCCAACTGGGGCCTGTCGTTCTTTGAAGACGGCCTGGTGGTGGCCGTGGTGTGGATGGCCACGCAGCACCCGGTGGCCTTTGGCATCGCGCTGGTGGTGATGGTGGCGGTGTCGGTGCTGCTGCTGGTGGTGCTGTTCAAGTTTCTGCGCGCCGTGGTGCGGCGCTTGTCTTCTTTCTTTTCTGGTTCTGCCAAGGTGGCTTAAACATGTTCAAAAAGATCCTCATTGCAAACCGTGGCGAGATAGCTTGCCGTGTCGCGGCCACCGCCAAACGCCTGGGCGTAAAGACCGTCGCCGTGTACTCCGATGCCGACGCCAGCGCCAAGCATGTCGCCGTGTGCGACGAGGCCGTGCACATCGGCGGTAGTGCACCCAAGGACAGCTACCTGCGCTGGGAGCGCATCATCGACGCGGCCAAGGCCACGGGCGCGCAGGCCATCCACCCGGGCTACGGCTTTCTGAGCGAGAACGAAGACTTCGCCAAGGCCTGTGCCGACGCGGGCCTGGTCTTCATCGGCCCGCCCGCCAGTGCGATCAATGCGATGGGGCTCAAGGCCGAGTCCAAGCGCCTCATGGAGCAGGCCCAGGTGCCCCTGGTGCCCGGCTACCACGGTGCGGACCAGGACCCAGCCATGTTGCAACGCGAGGCCGACCGCATTGGTTACCCCGTGCTCATCAAGGCCAGCGCAGGCGGCGGCGGCAAGGGCATGCGCGCGGTGGACAAGGCCGAGGACTTCGCTGCGGCACTCGACTCCTGCAAGCGCGAAGCCATCAACAGCTTTGGCGACGACGCGGTGCTGGTGGAGAAATACGTGCAGCGTCCCCGCCACATCGAGATCCAGGTGTTTGGCGACACGCACGGCAACTGCGTGTACCTGTTCGAGCGCGACTGCTCGGTGCAGCGCCGCCACCAGAAGGTGCTGGAGGAAGCCCCCGCCCCCGGCATGACACCCGAGCTGCGCGCCCGCATGGGCGAGGCCGCTGTGGCTGCCGCACGCGCCGTAAATTACGTGGGCGCGGGCACGGTGGAGTTCATCGTCGAGCAGCCCGGCGGCTACGACGCGCCCGAGCAGATGAAGTTCTACTTCATGGAGATGAACACCCGCCTGCAGGTGGAGCACCCCGTGACCGAGGCCATCACCGGCCTGGACCTGGTGGAGTGGCAGCTGCGCGTGGCTTCCGGCGAGCCGCTGCCTTTGAGGCAGGAAGACCTGCGCATCACCGGCCATGCCATCGAGGCGCGTATCTGCGCCGAAAACCCCGACAACAACTTCCTGCCCGCCACGGGCGCGCTCAATGTGTACGCTCTGCCGGAGTGCGTGACGTTTGAAAGAGCGAATGTGAGCGACACAGGTGTCGCGGTCCGCGTCGATTCCGGCGTGCGCCAGGGCGACGCGATCAGCCCGTTCTACGACTCCATGGTGGCCAAGCTCATCGTGCATGGCGACACGCGCGAGCAAGCCCTGGCGCGCTTGGACGAAGCGCTGGCCCAGACCCATATCGTGGGTCTGGCGACCAACGTGCAGTTCCTGCGCCGCGTGGCGAAGACGGCTGCATTCGCGCAGGCCAAGCTCGACACCGCGCTGATCCCGCGCGAGCAGGCTGTGCTGTTCCACCAGGAGCCGGTCGGCCTGCCGCTGGCTGCGGCTGCCGCCATTGCCCAGACCCTGTTGCAAGAGCGTGCCAGCGAAGCCGCCGACCCGTTCAGCCGCCGCGATGGCTTCCACACCCATGGTGTGGTGCAGCGCCGGTTCGAGTTCGATTTTGGTGGTGCACATGCCAAGGCCTGGCTGACGTACGAGCGTGGTGGCAGCCTGCATTTGGCAGTCGGAGAGGGCGACGCTGCCGTGGCCGGTCCGCTGGTGTTTGCGGCCATTCCCGGCGGCATTGAGCTGCAGTTTGCCGGCCAGCGCACACGCGCCGCCGTGTATGCGCAGGGCGAGGTGGACCATGTCTTCACCCCGCTAGGCGCCACGCAGATCACTTCCATCGACCTGCTGGCCCACGCGGGAGAGGCAGCGGCCGAAGGCGGGCGCCTGACTGCCCCGATGCCCGGCAAGGTCGTGTCGTTTGCCGTGAAGGCGGGCGATGCCGTGACCAAGGGCCAGCCGCTGGCGGTGATGGAAGCCATGAAGATGGAGCACACGATTGCAGCGCCCGCTGATGGCGTGGTGCAGGAGCTGCTGTACGCACCCGGCGACCAGGTGACCGAAGGGGCAGAGCTGCTCAAGCTCGTGGTGGCCGAGAAGGCGTAAGCCCCATCGGGGCACCCCGTGGGTGACAGCACGGGGTGCCCAATGCGGCTACGCTCAGGGCCCATGAAAATCACCTTTTGTTGTACCGATGCCAAGCCTGAGCCCTGGCTCCAGGGCTTTTCCGCCGCGCTGCCCAGCGCTGAGATTTCTGTGTGGCAGCCTGGCGCTCCCCAAGCCGACTACGCCGTGGTCTGGGCCCCGCCCCAGCAGTTCATGGACGAGCAGCCCGCGCTGAAGGCCCTGTTCAACATCGGTGCGGGGGTGGATGCCCTGCTCAAGCTGCGCCTGCCGCCCCAGGCCTTGGTGGTGCGGCTGGACGATGCGGGCATGGCCGTGCAGATGGCCGAATATGTGTGCCATGCGGTCATCCGCTACTTCCGCGAGTTTGACGGCTACGAGGCCGACACGGCCGCCGGGCGCTGGGGCTACCGCAAGCCGCGCCTGCGCAGCGACTACCCCATCGGCGTGATGGGCCTGGGCGTGCTGGGCGAGCGTGTGGCCCAGGCGCTGGCACAGTTTGACTTTCCGATCAACGGCTGGAGCCGCAGCCCCAAGGCCATCGAGGGTGTGCGCGCGTTTGCGGGGGCGAGCCAGTTCAACGATTTTCTGGCTGCGAGCCGCGTGCTGGTCAATCTGCTGCCCCTCACGCCCGACACCACCGACGTGATCAACAAGGACACGCTGGCCCGGCTGCAGCCCGGCGCCTACGTCATCAACGTGGCGCGCGGAGCGCATCTGGTGGACGAGGATTTGCTGGCCGCCATCGACAGCGGCCATGTGGCGGGCGCGACACTCGATGTGTTCCGCACCGAGCCGCTGCCTGCGGGTCACCCGTTCTGGACGCACCCCCGCATCACCGTCACGCCGCACACCTCGGCGCGCACGTTGCGCGATGAAAGCATCGCCCAGATCGCACGCAAGATGGTGGCACTGGAGCGGGGCGAGGCCGTGGCCGGGGTGGTGAACCCAGGGCGCGGCTACTAAGAGGCTGAGAGTCTTTTATCCATGCCTGCCTTGCACGCCAAAACGCCCCGGTTCTTCGTTGCAAATGCTCGCCATAGCCCGAGCTATGGCTGTGCTTTGCGCCTCGATCCGAGGCGTTTTCGCGCGTCTTTCGGGCTTGGCTAAAAAACTCTCAGCCTCTGAGCCGCGCCAGCGCGCTGTTGCACGGTGTGGCGGTCAGTCCACCGTCACGCCCGCATCGCGCACCAGCTTACCCAGGCGCTGCGCGTCGGCCTTGATCAGTGCGCCAAAGTCGGCGGCGTTGCCCGCCACCACCGGCGTACCGATGGCTTCCCATTTGGTGCGGAAGGCGGGGTCCTTGAAGATCGCGTTGACCGTGGCATTGAGCTTGTCGATGGTGGCTTGCGGGGTGCCCGCGCGCACGGCAATGCCGTGCCAGCCGGTGATCTGGTAACCCGCAATGCCGGCCTCGGCCATCGTGGGTACGTTGGGCAGGACCTTGGCGCGCTCGCTGGACGTGACCGCCAGCGGGATCAGCTTGCCCGCCTGGATGTGGGGCAGCGAGCTGCCGACGATGTCGAACATCACGTTCACCTGCCCGCCGATCAGGTCGTTGAGCGCGGGGCCTGCGCCGCGGTAAGGGATGTGTCCCATCTTCACGCCTGCCATGGTGTTGAACAGCTCGCCCGCCAGGTGCTGCGGTGTGCCGTTACCGGCCGACGCAAAGCTCAGCACCGGATTGCCCGCCTTGGCCAGCGCCAGGAATTCGGCCAGGGTCTTGACGCCGAGCGAGGGGTGCACTTCCAGCACCAGCGGAAAGGCCGACAGCTGGATCACTGGCGCCAGATCGGTCAGCGGGTTGAACGGCATGCTCGCGTAGAGCGAGGGGTTGACAGCCATCGGCCCGCTGGCCGCCAGCAGCAGCGTGTGCCCGTCAGCAGGGGCCTGCTTGGCCACCTCGGCACTGCCGGTGTTGCCACCAGCGCCGCCTTTGTTGTCCACCACCACGGGCACGCCCAGGCGGCTTTGCAGCTCGGGCTGGAGCATGCGGGCCATCAGGTCGGTGGGGCCGCCGGGCGGGTAGGGCACCACAAAGCGGATGGTCTTGCTGGGGAATGCGGTAGCGGCCGACTGTGCCGCGGCCTGCCCCGCCAGGCCCAGGGCCAGGGGGACGGCCAAGGCTGCGTGCAGCACGGTGCGCCGGTTGGTGCGGGGCGTGGACGAAGAAATGGGGCGGTGGTGCATGTCTGTCTCCTGTGGGGATGGATAAGGCCCGTCTGCTGCGGGTTGATGTCGATGGCTGAGGTGAAATGGGGCTCTCAGGGCGCGCCAAAGCGCTGCCGAATGTCGGCGGCGGAGGCCAGCGGGCGGCCCAGTGCCTGAGCCGCTTCTATCGCTTGGCGCACCAGTGCGGCGTTGTCGGGCGCAACGCTGCCGTCCTTGCACAGCAGGTTGTTTTCAAACCCCACACGTGCGTGGCCACCAAACACTGCGGCGGCTGCTACGCAGGCGTTCTCGGTGGCCCCAAAGGCGCACACCGCCCAGGGCTCGTTCCCCTCATGGGCGTTCAGAAACGGCAGCAGGTCGCGCGGGCTGGAGGTCTGGCCCGCGCTGTAGCGACCCAGCACAAACAGCAGGAACCACGGTGCATCCGGCACCACGCCACTGGCGCGCAAGGCCTGCCAGCGGCGCAGGTCGGCCACGTCGTACAGGATGACCTGCACCATGGTCTGGCGCTGGGCCAGGCCGGTGAAAAAGCGCTGCAGCCCGGCTTCGCCGACCTCGGGTTTGTCCACCTCGCGCAGGCCGATGGAGACGGCCTCGGGCTGCAGCGCTTCGACCATGGCGATCTGCGCCGGGGCCTGGTAAACGCCAGCGGCTTCGCTGGTGATCTGGATGACCATGGCATCGCCCACAGCCTGGCGCACCACGCGCTGGGCCTCGCGGTAGCCCTCCACATCCAGACTGTGGCGGCCTTGTGCGTCGCGGATGTGCATGTGCAGCATGGCCGCGCCCGCATCCAGGCAGGCCTTGGCCGTGGTCGCCAGCGTGGCGGGGGTGATGGGCACGGCCGGGTGGTCAGCGGGCTGTTTGTACGCGCCGTTGGGGGCCACGGTCACGATCAGTGAGTCGGCCCACTGGCTGGCAATAGCAGGTGAGGCGGGCGATGCAGTCATGAACGATCTCCGGTATGGGGGGCGGCGTCGATAGGGGGCTCGATGGTGGGCAGCTCGCTGGCCAGCAACGCCAGGCCCTCGCGCAGCAGCGTGTCGTAGCGCGTGCGTTCGGCTTGCTTGCGGTCTTCGGGCCAGTCAAAAAAGCCCTTGCCGGTCTTCATGCCGAGCTGGCCTTGGGCCACCTTGTCGCGCAGGGCCTGAGCGGGTACATCGGTGTTGGACAGCGTGGGGTACATGGTGGCGGCAGCGGCGGTGTGCACCTCAATGCCCGCATGGTCACGCTGCAGCACCGGCCCCGCCGCCAGAAAGCGGAACCCAAAGCCAAAGCGCACGGCGGCGTCCACGTCCTCCGGCGAGGCAATGCCTTCGTCGATGAGCGCAAACGCCTCGCGCGACAGCGCATGCTGCATGCGGTTGGCCAGAAAGCCCGGCTTGTCCTTTTTGACCAGCACCGGCACGCTGCCGCAGCCGCGCATGAAGGCATGCAGCCAGGTGCCCAGGGCCGGGTCGCTGCGCTCGCCCAGCACCACCTCCACCAGCGGCACCAAGTGGGCGGGCATGAAGAAGTGCAGCCCCAGCATGCGCTGCGCCGTGGCCAGGCCCTGGGCAATGGCGCTGATGGGAAAGCCCGAGCTGTTGCTGGCCAGCACGGCGTTGGCGGGCGCTATGGCTTCCAGCTCCGCAAACAGTTGCTGCTTGGCGGCCAGCTGCTCGGTGATGCATTCAACCACCAGCACCACGCCGGTCCAGTCCACCTCCTGCAGCGAGGCGCACACCTGCACCGGGCCTGCATGGTGGGCCTGGCCTGCGGCGGCCAGCTCCTGGGCGATGTGGGGCAGCAGCCGGTTGCGGCGCTCGGTGTGCGGGTCTACCACCGTAACGTTGGCGCCCCCGCGCGACAGGACCACGGCCACATCGGCCCCCATGGTGCCTCCACCCACCACCACGGTGCGTGCGTTGCGAGGCGAACTTGTTTCCATCGTGTCTCCTGTTTCTTGCTGAGCGTGCTTGCGTGCAATGCAGTCTAGGGAGTCTGCATTGCGCGGTCCAGACGTCTTTTTCGATAGACTGATCGGCTATGAAGATCAATTGGTCCGCCCGCGAGGTGGATGTGTTCCTGTCGCTGGCCGAGACGCTGAGCTTTCGGCGCACAGCCTTGCAGATGCACCTGTCGCAATCGGCGGTGTCCGGCACGGTGGCGCGGCTGGAGGAGATGCTGGACGTGCGCCTGTTCGAGCGCACTACGCGCACCGTGCAGCTCACGCTGGCGGGTGAGGTGTTTGCAGAGCAGGCGCGTTTTCTGCGCCACCAGATGGATGAAACCGTGCGCCGCGTGCAGGAGGTGGCGCAGCTGCAGGTGGGCCGCGTGGCGCTGGCGGCGCTGCCGTCGCTGGCCGCCGGGGCGGTGCCACGGGCCTTTGCCCGGTTTGCCGCGCAGCACCCGGGCGTGCAGATGGAGCTGATCGACAGCTTGGCGGGCCCTGCGTTTGACATGGTGCGCGCCGGGCGTGTGGACTTCGCCCTCACGGCCGCCAACCCCGCCTATGCCGACCTGGACTACACCCCGCTGGTGTCCGACCGGTTCGTGCTGCTGATGCCGCGCACGCACCCGCTGGCCCGTGGGCGGGGCGCCGTAGCGTGGGCCGACGTGGCCGAGTTGCCCCACATCTCGATGCCCGCAGGCACCAGCGTGCGGCAGTACGCGCAAGAGGCGTTGCTGACGCACCGCATCCGTTTTGAACCCCGCTACGAGGTGGAGCACCTGGCCACCATTGCGGCCATGGTGGCGGCGGGGCTGGGGGTGAGCGCGCTGCCCGAGCTGGCCGCCCAGGTGGTGCGCAGGCCCGAGGTGGTGACGCGCGCGCTCAAGGCCCCCGTGCTGCACCGGCCCATCGGGCTGATCACGCTGCGCGGGCGGCCGCTGTCGCTGGCGGCGCAGGCCATGGTGGCCCTGCTGCGGCAAGAGGTGGAAAACGCCGAGGAGCAGAGCGGCTGATGGCGCGTCCGGCGAGTGGTCTGGCACGATATGGGGTGGCCCTGCAGCGGCGCTGGCGAGACAATGGCGGAATTCCTTGATTCACCCTTGGTAGCCCCATGAGCATTCCCTCCCGCGTCCGCCTCATCGACGTTGGTCCCCGCGACGGCCTGCAGAACGAAAAGACCCCGGTGCCCGCCGCCGTCAAGATCGAGCTGGTGCACCGCCTGCAGCAGGCGGGCCTGCAAGAGATCGAAGTCACCAGCTACGTCAGCCCCAAGTGGGTGCCGCAGATGGCCGACAACCACGAGGTGATGAGCGGCATCACCCGCCAGGGCGGTGTGGCGTATTCGGTGCTCACGCCCAACCTCAAGGGCTTTGAGGCGGCCGTGTTGGACAAGCCCGACGAGATCGTCGTCTTCGGATCGGCCAGCGAGGCCTTCAGCCAGCGCAACATCAACTGCAGCATTGCCGAGAGCATTGAGCGCTTTGCCCCGGTGGTAGAGGCCGCATTGGCCGCAGGCATCCGTGTGCGCGGCGCCATGAGCTGCACCGTGGGCTGCCCGTACGAAGGCGATATCGCCCCCGAACGCGTGGCGTACCTGGCGGGCCTGCTCAAGGGCATTGGCGTGCAGCGCGTGGATGTAGCCGACACCATTGGCGTGGGCACGCCGCGCAAGGTGCAGAAGGCGCTGGAGGCCACGTTGCAGCACTTTGGCATCGACGAAGTCTCTGGCCACTTCCACGACACCTACGGCCAGGCGCTGTCGAACACGCTGGCCGCGCTGGAGCTGGGCGTGTGGAACTTCCAGTCATCCGTGGCTGGGCTGGGCGGCTGCCCCTATGCCAAGGGCGCTACGGGCAATGTGGCCACCGAGGACGTGGTGTACATGCTGCAGGGCATGGGCATCGAGACCGGCATCGATCTGGACCTGCTCATCGATGCAGGGGCCTACATCAGTGGTTTTCTGGACCGCAAGCCCAACTCGCGTGCGGCCAATGCCTTGTTGACCAAGCGCGCGGGCTGACCGTTGATCTAGGGCCCGTTAGCAGGCCCTAGCTCCACCCGGCCGCCGTCAACCGGCGTCCGGGGTGCCGCCCAGCACCTTCCAGAGCGTCACGCGGTTGACCTGCTCGGCCTGGCGCAGGCCGATCAGGGTCTGCTGCGCCGCATACAGGCTGCGCTGTGCATCCAGCACCGTAAGGTAGTTATCCACCCCGGCCTTGAAACGCGCCTCCGACAGGTCGAACGCCTTTTGGGTGGAGGCCACCAGCCGCGTCTGCGCGGCGATGCGCTCGTCCCATTGCGCGCGGTCGGCCAGCACATCGGCGGTCTCGCGGAACGCGGTCTGCACGGCTTTCTCGTACTGGGCCACCGCGATGCGCTGGTTGGCCTCGGCCACCTGCACATTGGCCCGATTGCGGCCTGCGTCGAAGATCGGGAGTCTGACCAGGGGCACAAAGCTCCAGGTGCCGCTGCCTGCGCCAAACAAACCGTCCAGCTCGCGGCTGCCGGTGCCCAGGTTGGCCGTGAGGCTGATGGTGGGGAACAGGGCCGCCCGTGCTGCGCCGATGTTCGCCTCGGTGGCGCGCAGGGCGTTTTCGGCGGCCTGCACATCGGGGCGGGCGAGCAGCACGCTGGAGGCCAGCGGCACGGGCACGGGCTGCAAGGCCGCCGGGGCCTGCGCCTCTGCGCGTAGCGTGCTGGCAGTGGGCCAGAGGGCGGCGGGCACCGGGCCTCCCACCAGCAATTGCAGGGCGTTGCGGTCGCGCTCCACCTGCGCCAGGTAGGTCGCCACGTCGCCCCGCGCCGAGTCCACCGTGGTCTGCGCCTGGGCCAGCACCAGGCCCGACGTTGAGCCAATGGCATGGATGCGTTGGGTCAGCGCATAGGCTTTTTCTCGGCTGGCCAGGGTGTCGCGCGCCAATTGCAGCCGGGCCTCATCGGCGGCCAGCGTGAGCCAGGCGTTGGCCACATCCGCGACTAGGCCCGTCTGAATGTTGCGCTGGTTCTGCTGGCTCTGCAGGAACTGCTGCATCGCTGCCTCGTTGAGGTTGCGCACGCGGCCCCAGAAGTCGATCTCATAACTGGCAAACCCTAGTTGCGCCGTGTACTGCGTGGCGACCTGTGCGGGCGCGGTGGCGCTGCTCATGCCGGCGGCGGTGCGTGCGCGGCTGGCCTGAGCCTGCGCCGTGACGCTGGGCAACAGGTCGGCGCGGGTGATGCCGTACTGTGCTCGGGCCCGTTCGATGGTCTCGACGGCCACCCGCAGGTCGCGGTTGTTAGATAGCGCCAGAGCGATGACATCACGCAGCGGCTGGGCCTGGACCCAGCCCAGCGCTGCTGCCGCCTGCAGGCTCGCGTCGCTGGCTACGGCGGGCGGGCCGCTGGTGGCGCCCACGGTGTCCGGCACCGGCAGGGCGGGGGTCTGGTGTGTGGGCGCCAGGTTACAGCCTGCGAGCAGTGCGGCAGCGGCCAGGGCCGCCGTCATGGCGGCAAGGGTGGTGGGCCGACGCTCGCGGCCAGGCGACAAGGGTGGGCGCGTCATGCTGAGGCCTCCTGTGTGGGGTGCGGTGGGGTGGTGGCTGGGGGCGGCGGGGCGTTGTCCTCGCTGCGCGACCGGCTCTTGAACCAGCGGCGAATCAGCAGGAAGAACACCGGCACCAGGAAGATGCCCAGCACGGTGGAAGCCAGCATGCCGCCCAGCACGGCGGTGCCGATGGCCACCCGCCCGCCAGCGCCCGCGCCCGTGCCGATGGCCAGCGGAATCACCCCGAAGCCAAACGCAAGGGAGGTCATCAGGATGGGCCGCAGCCGCAGGCGCACGGCCGCCACGATGGCATCGAACAGGTTCTTGCCCTGCTCCTGCAGCTGCACCGCAAACTCGACGATCAGGATCGCGTTTTTCGACGCCAGCCCCACCGTGGTCAACAGCCCCACCTGAAAGTACACGTCGTTGGTCAGGCCCCGGGTGTAGGTGGCTGCCAGGGCCCCCACCACGCCCAGCGGCACGGCGAGGATCACCGACAGGGGTACCGTCCAGCTCTCATACAGGGCGGCCAGGCACAGGAACACGAACAGGATCGAGATCGCGTACAGCATGGGGGCCTGGGCACCCGACTGGCGCTCTTGCAGCGAAGCGCCCGTCCATTCGTAGCCGATGCCCGGGGGCAGCGTGCGCAGGATGTCTTCCACGATCCGCATGGCATCGCCGGAGCTTACGCCCGGTGCCGCGCGGCCTTCAAGTTCGTAGGCCGGGTTGCCGTTGTAGCGCATCAGCTGGGGCGAGCCGTAGGCCCAGTAGCTGGTCGAGAACGCGCCGAACGGCACCATCTCGCCCTTGCTGTTGCGCACGCTCCAGCGGGCCACGTCCTGCGGCAGCATGCGCGCAGGGGCGTCGCCCTGGATGTACACGCGCTTGACCCGCTCGTTGTTCAGGAAGTCGTTCACGTAGGTGCCGCCGATGGCGCTGGACAGCACGCTGTTGATGTCGTTGTAGGACAGCCCGAGCGCGGCAGCCTTGCGGTCGTCGATCTCCAGGCGCAGCTCGCTGGCATCCTCCAGGTTGGTCATGCGCAGATTGGTCAGCTCGGACCGCTTGCGCGCTTCGGTCAGGAAGGTGTTGGTCGCCGCCAGCAGCGCCTGGTGGCCCAGGCCGTTCATGTCCTTGATCACAAAGTTGAAGCCCGAGCTGGAGCCCAGCCCCCGCACGGCCGGTGGCATGACGACCAGCACCCGCGCATCGCGAATGGAGGCCAGGTCGCGCGTGGCCTTGTAGGCGATCTGCGCGGCCGCCTGGTTGGCCAGTGGGCGGTCGCCCCAGGGCTTCAGGCGCACAAAGCCGCGTGCCGAGGCCTGGTCGCCGTTGATGCCCGAGACCTGGTAGAAGCTCAGCACATCGGGTTGCTGCGAGAAGTAGTCGCGCACCTGGTCCAGCACGCTCTGCAGCCGCGCGTCGGCGGCGCCTGAGGGCAGGTTCACGTTCACATACAGAAAGCCCTGATCTTCGTCGGGAAGGAACGAAGTGGGCAGGCGTGCCATGAGCAGCCACACCACGCCACACACCGCCAGGAAGATCAGCACCATGCGCTTGGTGCGGCGCAGCGTGTAGGCCACCGTGCCTTGGTAACGCGAGGCGGTGGCGTCGAAATGGTGATTGAACCAGCGGAAGAACCGATCGTTCAGACCCAGCAGGCCGCGGCGGATGGGCCGGTCGTGCCCGGCCGAGGCAGCCGCAGGCTTGAGCAGCGTGGCGCACAGCGCCGGCGTCAGTGTGAGCGCCACGAACACCGACAGCGCCATGGCTGCCACGATGGTGATGGAAAACTGCCGGTAAATCACGCCGGTCGAGCCGCCAAAGAACGCCATGGGCACAAACACCGCAGACAGCGTGACCCCGATGCCCACCAGGGCGGGCGTGATTTCGCGCATGGACTGGCGGGTGGCCTCCTTGGCCGACTGGCCGGTCTCGTGCATCACCCGCTCGACGTTCTCGACCACCACGATCGCATCGTCCACCAGCAGGCCAATGGCCAGCACCATGGCAAACATGGTCAGCGTGTTGATCGAGTAGCCCGCCAGCGACAGCACGCCGAAGGTGCCCAGCAGCACGACCGGCACGGCAATGGCTGGGATCAGGGTGGCGCGGAAGTTCTGCAAGAACACGAACATCACGATCACCACCAGGAGCATGGCTTCGGCCAGGGCGCTGACCACTTCCTTGATCGAGGCGCGCACGAAGGGCGTGGAGTCCGAGCTCACGAAGTAGTCGATCTGGTTGGGGAAGTAGGGTTTGAGCTCGGCCAGCTTGGCAGCGATGGCGTCGGCCACCTGCATGGCGTTGGCGCCGTCGGCCAGCACGATGCCCATGCCCGCACCGGGCATGCCGTTGAGCTTGGCCTTCACAGTCAGGTTCTCTGCACCCAGCTCCACGCGCGCCACGTCCTTGACGGTGACCACCGACCCGTCCAGCGCCGACTTGAGCACGATGGCCTCGAACTGCGCCACGGTCTTGAGCTTGGTGCGGGCCGTAATGGTGGCGTTCAGCTGCTGGTCGTTCACCGCCGGCAGAGCACCCAGCTGGCCGGCAGACACCTGGGCGTTCTGGGCATTGAGCGCGTTGACCAGGTCCGACGGCATCAGCGCGTACTTCTCCATCTTGGCCGGGTCCATCCAGATGCGCATGGCGTAGTTGGTGCCGAACACCGTGACATCACCGACCCCGTCGATGCGGCCGATCACGTCCACCAGGCTGCTGGTCAGGAAGTCGCCGATGTCCACGGCGCTCATCGACGGGTCCTTGGAGAAGAAGCTGTAGGTGACCAAGAAGTCCTGCCCGCCCTTGTTCACGAACACGCCCCGGCTCTTGACCGCGTCGGGCAGGCGGTTGGTGGCGGCCTGCAGCTTGTTCTGCACCTGCACCTGCGCCACGTCGATGTTGGTGCCAGGCGCGAAGGTCAGCGTGGTGCGCGAGCGGCCCGAGGCGTCCGAGGTCGAACTCATGTAGAGCATGTTGTCGATGCCCTTGAGCTGCTGCTCGATGATCTGCGTCACCGAGTTCTCGACCGTCTCGGCCGATGCCCCGGTGTACTGCGAGCCGATGGTCACGCGCGGTGGGGCGATGTTGGGGTATTGCTCCAGTGGCAGCGTGACGATGGACAGCGCGCCGCCCAGCATGATGATGATGGCGATGACCCAGGCAAAGATGGGCCGGTTGATGAAGAACTGAGCCATGTGCCGCGTCCTTCGTGCTCAGCGGGAGGCCGCTGGGGCGGGGGTCGAGGCGGGTGAGGCCGCTGCGGTGGGCGGTGCGTCAGCGCCCTGCGGGGCCTTGCGGCCCTTGGCCGGGGCTTTGAGGTCCACTTCCGCCGGGCGTACCTTGTCGCCGGGCTTGACCCGCTGGAAGCCCTCGACCACCACGCGTTCTCCTGCAGCCAGTCCGCCCTGCAGCAGCCATTGGTTGCCCACGGCGCGGTCGATGCTCACGGGACGCTTCTCCACCACATCGCCCTCTTTGACCACCAGCACGCTGGGCTTGCCGGTGAGGTCGCGGGTCACTGCCTGCTGGGGCACCAGCAGGGCTTCGGGCGCCAGACCGGTGGGCAGCAGCGCCTGCACGTACATGCCGGGCATCAGCGTGCCCTTGGGGTTGGGTACGACGGCCCGCAGCGTGACGGTGCCGGTGGTGGCGTTGACGATCACGCCCGCAAATTGCAGCTGGCCGCGCTGTGGGTATTCGGTGCCGTCATCCAGGCGGATGCGCACCGGGATCTTGTCGCCCCCGACCTTCTGGAAGCGTCCTGCGTCCCAGTCGCGCTGCAACTGCATCAACTCGGTCGTGGACTGGGTGAAGTCCACATACATCGGGTCGAGCTGGACGATGGAGGTCAGCGCGTCGGCCTGGTTGGCCGTGACCAGCGCCCCGGGCGTTATGGTGGACAGGCTGATGCGCCCGCTGATCGGGGCCTCGATGCGGCTGTACTTGAGGTTGATGCGCGCCGTGGCCAGGTTGGCCTGGGCCACGGCCACGTCGGAGCGCGACTGGGCGGCGGCGGCCTGGCTTTCTTCAAAAGCCTGCTGGCTGATGGCGTCGATCTTCACCAGCTCGGCGTTGCGCCGGGCCGTGGCCTCCTGGGTGCGCGCGGTGGCCTCGGCCTTGGCGAGGGCAGCCTGGGTGCTGGCCTCTGTGGCCCGCAGCGAGGCGTCGTCGATCTGGTACAGCGGCTGGCCCTGGCGCACCAGCGCCCCTTCGGTGAACAGGCGCTTTTGCAGGATGCCCGACACCTGGGGCCGCACCTCGGCCGTGAGCGACGCGCGGGTGCGGCCTGGCAGGGTGGCTTCAAGTTGCTGGCTTTGCTGCTGGAGCGTGACCACGCCCACTTCGGGAGCAGCCTTGGCCGGCGCGGGCGCTTCGCTCGGTTTGCTGCAGCCCGCCAGGGTGCCTGCAATCAGCAGCAGTCCCAGCAACGCGCCCCGGTGCCGCAGAGCCCCGAGGGTGGGGTGGGCGGCGCGGCCTGGAACCGTATCGGCAGGGGAGGGTGCAGGCAGGCTCGGGCACAGCGGGGGCAACGCGGCATCGTTCATGGGCGTGAGGGGCGTGGGGTTGGGGATGTTTGGAGCATTGTGGGGGCCGCACATTTCCTGTTTGTAAAGTGGCTTGTTTTGGCCCGTGTGCCGGAGCGTAGCGCAGGGACATGCCGACCCCGGCCCGGCGGGGGCCCCAACGCGCGGCAAAATGGAGGGAGACCCGACCGAATCACGTCCCCTTGTGGACCCGCTGGAGACCAATGCGCATGTGTGGAGCCGAACTGAAGAACCTGCCCGAGGGCGTACAGCGTGTGGCCGCCGAGCTGCTGCGGCGCGGGCACCCGCACACGCCGCAGATGCTGGACGACGCCGCACGCACCGCGCAGCAGGCCGCCGACGCGCTGGGCATTCTGGTGGGGCAGGTGGCCAAGAGCATCATCTTTCGGCGCAAGAGCGACGATGCAGCGGTGCTGGTGGTCACCTCGGGCGACCGCCGCGTGGACGAAAAGAAGGTGGAAGCCCATGTGGGCGGCAAGATCGGCCGTGCCGATGCCGAGTTCGTCAAGTCGCGCACCGGCTTCTCGATTGGCGGCGTGTCGCCCGTGGCGCATGCCACACCGCCCGTCACGCTCATCGACCAGGACCTGCTCCGCTTTGACGTGGTGTGGGCCGCAGCAGGCCACCCGCATGGCGTGTTCCCCCTGCACCCCACCGACCTGCAGCGCCTGACGGGCGCACCCGTGGTGGACGTGGTGCAAGCGCCTGTGGCGGATGCCTCAGTGCCCCAGGTGGTCGCATGAATGCTATTGATTTGCTAGCTGCCAAGGCAATAGACACTGGCACTACCGGCCAATTTGACCCCAAAAGCACGGAGCCGGTGCCCTCGCCCTGCATTTCGGTGTGCCGCATGACGCCCGACCGCAGCCACTGTGAAGGCTGCTTTCGCACGCTGGATGAAATCCGCGCCTGGTCGCGCGCCGACGCCCCGCAGCGTCGCGCCATCTGGGCACAGCTGCTGCAACGTGCGGGCATTGCCTGGCCCGTGCCGGAGACTGAAGCATGAAGCGCATCACGTTCTACCTGGACTTCATTTCGCCCTATGCCTGGTTGGCGTTCGAGCGCTTGCCCGAGGTGCTCGAAGGGCTGACCTACAGCGTGACCTACCAGCCCGTGCTGCTGGGCGCCCTGTTGCAGCAGCACGGCAACCCCGGCCCCGCGGGCATTGCCCCCAAGCGCGACTGGACCTACCGCCACGTGACGTGGCTGGGCCATGCGCAGGGCACGCCGCTGCAGATGCCTGCGCGCCACCCGTTCAACCCGCTGCCCCTGCTGCGCCAGGCCCTGGCCTGCAGTGACGACGGCAGCATCAACCGCTACGTGGCGGGCACGGTGCTGCGCCATGTGTGGCAGGGCGGTGGTGACGCGCTGGACCCGACGCGTCTGGCCGCGCTGGCCGAGGCGTTGGCGGAACAGGTGCGCCCCGGGCAGGACGTGAACAGCGACGGCCCCAAGGCCCTGCTGCGCGCCAACACCGAGGCCGCGCAGGCAGCCGGCGTGTTCGGCGTGCCCGCGTTCGGGGTGGACGGCAAGCTCTTCTGGGGGCTCGACGGCCTGCCCATGCTGCGCGCCTACCTCGATGGCGATGCCTGGTTCGACGGCCCGGCCTGGGATGCTGTCAGCCAGCTCCCATCGGGTTTACCCGGCAAGCCTTGAGCAATTTCCGGATGCTGAAAGGGGTGCTGCGGGTTTCACCCTAAGTTGTCAGAGAGCGGTCAGTTTGATGAAAGCTCTTGTTGGTTTCGTGTCAGAGGGTGGTCAGTGCCATCCAAAACAATGGCCTCAGCCCGCCGCAGTGCGGTCTGTAACACCAATAGGAGACACACACCATGGCAACTGTTCATCCCGCACCGCGGCCGATGTCGCCCGAAGAGAGGAAGGTCATCTTCGCTTCGTCGCTCGGCACCGTTTTCGAGTGGTACGACTTTTACCTGTACGGCTCGCTCGCAGCCATCATCGCCAAGCAGTTCTTCAGCGGTCTGGATGCCGGCTCGGCGTTCATCTTCGCGCTGCTGGCGTTTGCGGCGGGTTTCATTGTTCGACCCTTCGGCGCCATCTTCTTCGGCCGCCTGGGCGACATGATCGGTCGCAAGTACACGTTCCTGGTCACCATCCTGATCATGGGCCTGTCCACGTTCATCGTGGGTATCTTGCCGACGTACGCATCCATCGGTGTGGCCGCTCCCGTCATCCTGATTGCGCTGCGCCTGCTGCAAGGCCTGGCACTGGGCGGTGAGTACGGCGGTGCCGCCACCTATGTGGCCGAGCACGCTCCGCACGGCAAGCGCGGTGCCTACACCGCCTGGATCCAGACCACGGCCACGCTGGGTCTGTTCCTGTCGCTGATGGTGATTCTGGGCACCCGTACCATCCTGGGCGAAGAAGCCTTTGCCGACTGGGGCTGGCGTGTTCCGTTCATCGTGTCGATCCTGTTGCTGGCCATCTCGGTCTGGATCCGCCTGTCGATGAACGAATCGCCTGCCTTCCAGAAGATGAAGGCCGAGGGCAAGACCTCCAAGGCACCGCTGACAGAATCCTTCGGCCAGTGGAAGAACCTGAAGATCGTGATCCTGGCGCTGGTGGGCCTCACGGCCGGCCAGGCTGTGGTGTGGTACTCGGGCCAGTTCTATGCGCTGTTCTTCCTGACGCAGGCGCTGAAGGTCGATGGCGCCACCGCCAACATCTTTGTGGCCGTTTCGCTGCTGATCGGCACGCCCTTTTTCATCGTGTTCGGTTCGCTGTCGGACAAGATCGGCCGCAAGCCCATCATCCTGGCGGGCTGCCTGCTGGCCGCACTGACGTACTTCCCCGTGTTCGGTGCACTGACCAAGGCGGCCAACCCCGCCCTGGCTGAAGCCCAGGCCAAGAACAAGGTGGTGATCACCGCCGACCCTGCCGAATGCTCGTTCCAGTTCAACCCCACGGGCACCACCAAGTTCACCAGCTCGTGCGACATCGCCAAGCAGGTGCTGGCTGGCGCTTCGGTGAGCTATGAAAACGCTGTGGCTCCCGCCGGTACGGTGGCAACCATCAAGATTGGCGAAACCGCGATCCCCTCGTACACCAGCAAGGGCCTGAGCGCTGACGAAGCCAAGAAGAAAGACGCCGAGTTCAAGAAGCTCGTGGCCGACGACCTGAAGGCCGCTGGCTACCCCACCAAGGCAGACCCAGCCCGCATCGACAAGGTGATGGTCACCATCATCCTGACCTACCTGGTGCTGCTGGTGACCATGGTGTACGGCCCCATCGCCGCCATGCTGGTCGAGATGTTCCCCACCCGCATCCGCTACACGTCCATGTCCCTGCCGTACCACATCGGTAACGGCTGGTTCGGCGGCCTGCTGCCCACCACGGCGTTTGCCATCGTGGCCCAGACCGGCAACATGTACAACGGCCTGTGGTACCCCATCATCATCGCCGGTGCCACGGTGGTGATCGGTGGCCTGTTCATCAAGGAAACCAAGGACGTTGACATCTACGCCAACGACTGATCCTTACTGACCGGTGTACAGGGCCCGCCCCGCAAGGGTCGGGCCCTGTGTTCCATCAAGGGGCTTGTGCCGCGCACCAGTACAACCCACAACCTGCGCGTCAGCCAGGCCCCTTGATTGAACAAACCCATCCCAGGAGAAATTGATATGTGGAAGATTATTGTTGGCTTCGTCTTGTTTGCCGCCTTGTCGATGTACGTGATCATCACGGCCGGCGACAAGGCCGACATGGGCGGTGAAAAGCACGGGGCCGATGCCGTGCACGCCCCCGAGGCCCCTGCGAGCGCGGCGGCACCTGCGGCGGCACCTGCACCTGCTGCGGCTCCTGCATCGCCTGCCAGCGCGCAATAAGCACGTTGCCCGGCATGACAAAGGCCCTGCCAGCAATCGCTGGCAGGGCCTTTTTTTATGGTGTCCGGGGGGTGTTGGCCTGTGCCGTGTCAGCGCTTGAAGCGACCGTCGGTGCCGATGATGGACAGGTCCGAGAAGTCTAGCCCGCTGTGGTCGGTAGGGCTGTAGCTCAGCTCCATGCCGCCCAGATCCCACTTCCTGATACTTTCCAACCCCATGAGGAGTTTGGCGCTGTCGGGCTTGGCGCCTGCACGTTTGAGGCCTTCCACGAGTACCTTGGCGCTCACAAAACCCTCCAGCATGGCGGGCGTCAGGTCGCCGATATTCTTGGCCTTGGCCAGGTCGATGGCCTCCTTGACCACGGGGTAGTTGAGCGAGCGCTCCGACGGGAACACCTGCGTCACCACCACGCCCCGGGCCTGGTCGCCCAGGGCCTTCACAAACCCGCCCGACGCGTTGTTGGACAGCGTGACGATCTGGCCGGCAACGCCCGCAGCGCGCAAGGCCTTGATGCCATCGACCACCGCAGCGCCGGTGCCGATGAAGATCACGGCCTGGGGCTGCTTGCCGGCCACGCGCGGCGCGATGGCGCTGTAGTCGGGCTTGGCGCGGTCAAACTTCTCGATGAACAGCGCTTCGATGTTGTTGGCCTTGAAGCCGGCCTGGGCGCCCGCCAGGCCGTCCGCGCCAAACGTGTCGTCCACATGCACCACGCCAATGCGCTGGATGCCCAGCGTGTGCAGGTGCGAAATGGCCTTGGTCACCTCGCGCTGGTAGGGCGCGCGCACGTTGAACACGTATTTACTCACCGGCTGGTGCAGCGCAATCGCTCCGGTGGACGGGCCCACCAGCGGCACGCCATGCTGCTCCAGCACCGGGATGATGCCCTGTGTGTGGGGCGTGCCACGGGTCATGAACAGGCCGATCACGCCCTTTTGTTCGATCAGCGTGCGGGTGTTGTCCAGGGTCAGCTTGGGGTCGAACTTGTCGTCCAGCGACAGCACCTCCACCTTCTGCCCGCCCACACCGCCCTTGGCGTTGACGTGGTCGATGTAAAGGGCTGCACCCTGCATGGATTCGGCCACCGTGGCGGCGGCCGAGCCGGTGATGCCCACCGTCTGGCCGATCAGAATCTGTGCGTGGGCGGAACCGATGCCCAGGGCGGCAGCCAGGGCGCAGAGCGCACCGGCCAGGCCAGTTTTCTTCATGGGGTTGTCTCCTGCGTGTGGAGCGCCCGAGTGTAGGCACGCTCCAGCGCGGGACAACTGTAAAAACGCGTAGGTATAGGGATGTCCTGCATAACTCCCTGCGGTCGGTGGCAGCGCCGCCTCGGGCGGTTCGCAGCGTTGCTTTTCTTGCCAATAGCCCTGCTATTGGCTTCGAAAAGACGCCTTGCGCCCCATCCCGATCCGCACTACCACCGCCCCGCGAGGGTTATGCAGGACATCCCTGGAGTGCTGTCGCTCAGCGGCGGAAGCGCCCGTCCGTGCCGATGATGGACAGGTCGGCAAAGTCCAGCCCGGTATGGTCCTCGGGGCTGAAGTTCACTTCCAGCCCGCCCAGGTCCAGCTTCTTGATGCTCTCCAGGGCGGTCTGGATCTTCTCGCGGCTGGGCTTGGGGCCGGCGCGCTTGAGGCCTTCGACTAGCACCTTGGCGGCGGCAAAGCCCTCGAGCATGGCAGGGCTGATTTCGGTCAGTCCCTTGGCCTTGGCCAGTTCCTGGGCTTCCTTGACCATCGGGTAGGTCACGGCCCGCTCGTTGGGGAACACCTGGGTCACGATCACGCCGCGTGCGTTGGCCCCCAGGCTCTTGATGAAGCCGCTGGACGCGTTGTTGGACAGCGTCACGATCTGCGCCGCCGAACCCGCCGTGCGCACGGCGGTAGTGGCATCCACCACCGCGGAGCCCGAGGCCACCATCAGCACCGCCTGCGCGTCGGCCTTGGCCACCTTGGCGGCGATGGGTGCGAAGTCGGGCTTGGCGCGGTCGAACTTTTCGGACACCACGGCGGTCAGCTTGGCGGCCGCCAGTCCCTTCTGCGCGCCCTGGATGCCGTCGGCACCAAAACTGTCGTCGGCATACACCAGCGCCACGCGGCTGATGCCCATCGAAGCCAGGTGGGTGATCGCCTTTTCCGCCTCGCGCTGGTAGGTGGCGCGCACGTTGAAGATGTATTTGCGCACCGGCTGGTGCAGCACCATGGCCCCGGTGGACGGCGCCACCAGCACCACGCCATGTTTGTCCAGCAGCGGGAGGATGGCCTCGGTGTGGGGTGTGCCCCGGTTGAGGAACAGTGCGGAGACGTTCTTGTCTTCGATCAGCGTGCGGGCGTTTTCCGCCGCCAGCTTGGGGTCGAACTTGTCATCCAGGGAGATCAGTTCGATCTTCTGGCCATTGACACCGCCCTTGGCATTGATGGAGTCGATGTACAGCAGCGCACCGTCGGTGGTCTCCTTCACCCCGGCCGCCACCTGGCCGCTGAATCCTGCTGTCTGGCCGACCAGAATCTGTGCGTGGCTGGCCGCACTGGCCGCAAGCGCCAGGACCATGCCCGCCGCCCGCAGTTGCCATTGTTTTGTCATGGCGGTCTCCTCTTGTTGTCTATGGAGGCCGCAGTCTAAACCGATGTGGCGGGCCCGAACCTCCGCTTTTTGCCAGCCGCTGCCCCATTCCCCTTGCTTTGTCTACGGTCAAAAGCACCGCAGCGCGCCCCGGGGGTAATTGGCGTGCGCAGGAGCAAACGCCGGTGTCTCCCTAGAATGTTTCGCCTCACACCCGAAAGACCGCCTCCATGACCCAGGGACAGATCCGCATCCGTGGCGCACGCCAGCACAACCTCAAGAACCTGGACCTGGACATCCGCACCGGCGAACTGACGGTGGTCACGGGGCCGAGCGGCTCGGGCAAATCCAGCCTGGTGTTTGACACGCTGTACGCCGAGGGTCAGCGCCGGTATGTGGAGACCTTCAGCGCCTACGCGCGCCAGTTCCTGGACCGCATGGACAAACCCGCCGTGGAAAAGGTCGAAGGCGTGCCCCCGGCCATTGCCATCGACCAGACCAACCCCGTGCGCTCCAGCCGCTCCACCGTGGGCACGATGACGGAGCTGAACGACCACCTCAAGCTGCTGTTCGCGCGTGCGGGCCAGCTCTTTGACAAGCAGACCGCGCAGCCTGTGCGCCACGACTCGCCCGAGACCATCTACGCGGAGCTGCAGCGTCGCAGTGCCGAGGCAGGCGACCCGCGCATCGTGCTGACATTCCCCGTGGAACTGCCTGGGGGCACCTCCGCCGAACAGGTCGAGCAGTGGCTGTCTGCCAGCGGCTTCACCAAGGTGCAGGCCGAGCGCGAGGTGGCCACTCCCACCGGCCCGCGCAAAGTGCTGGACGTGGTGGCCGACCGCTTCCGCCTGGGCAATGCCGAGAAGGCGCGGGTGATCGAGGCGATTGAGGTGGCCCTTAAGCGCGGCACGGGGCGCTTGAATGTGTACCGCCTGGTGGACGAGGGCGAGCCGGAACTGTGGCGCTTTTCGACAGGCCTGCACTGCCCCGACAGCGACCTGCGCTACAGCGACCCCATCCCCTCGATGTTCTCGTTCAATTCGGCCGTGGGCGCGTGCGACAGCTGCCGGGGCTTTGGCCGCGTGATCGGGGTGGACTACGGCCTGGTCATTCCCAACGACAAGCTCACGCTGCGCGCGGGCGCGATCAAGACCATCCAGACCCCTGCGTGGAAAGAGGCGCAGGACGATCTCATGCGCCATGCCGAAACGGCCGGCATCCCGCGCGACACCCCCTGGTACAAGCTGACCGAGGAACAGAAGAAGTGGGTCATCGGCGGCGCGCCCGGCTACAAGGACGGGCAGTGGAGCAAGCAGTGGTACGGCATCAAGCGCTTCTTCGAATACCTCGAAAGCAAGGCTTACAAGATGCACATCCGCGTGCTGCTGTCCAAGTACCGCAGCTACACGCCGTGCCCCACCTGCGCGGGTGCGCGCCTCAAAACCGAAAGCCTGCTCTGGCGCATCGGCCGCAAGGAAGACGCCGATGCGGTGCTGGAGCCCGGCAAACGTTTCATGCCCGAGGGCGTGCAATGGTCGCGTGAGCAACTGGAGGCCTTGCCCGGCCTGTGTCTGCACGACCTGATGCTGCTGCCCATTGACCGGCTGCGCCGTTTTTTTGACCGCATGCAATTGCCGGTGGGTGACGACGCCAAGGGCGGCGATGCCCAGGCACTGAAGCTGCTGCACGAAGAAATCACCACGCGCCTCAAATACCTGTGCGACGTGGGCATTGGCTACCTCACGCTCGACCGGCAAAGTCGCACGCTCAGTGGCGGCGAGGTGCAGCGCATCAATCTCACCACGGCCCTGGGCACCAGCCTGGTCAACACGCTGTTCGTGCTGGACGAGCCCAGCATCGGCCTGCACCCGCGCGACATGCACCGCATCACCGAGGCCATGCTGCGCCTGCGCGATGCGGGCAACACCCTGGTGGTGGTGGAGCACGACCCGGCCGTCATGCTCGCGGCCGACCGCATGATCGACATGGGCCCCGGGCCCGGTCGCCTGGGCGGACAGATTGTTTTTGATGGCACGACGGCCGACCTGCGCCAGGCCGACACGCTCACCGGCGCCTATCTGGGCGGCCGCAAGCATGTGGGCTTTGGCTTCAAGCGCATGGTCACCGAATCGACCCCGCGCCTCATCCTGGAGGGCGCGCGTGAGCACAACCTGCAGGATGTGACGGTCGAGTTTCCGCTGCAGCGCCTGGTCACGGTGACGGGGGTGAGCGGCTCAGGCAAGTCGAGTCTGATCCAGGACGTGTTGGCCCCGGCGCTGCTGCGCCACTTCGGCAAGGCCACCGACAGCCCTGGCGCGCACGACCGCATGCTGGGCGCCGACCATTTGTCAGACGTGGTGTTTGTGGACCAGTCTCCCATCGGCAAAACGGCCCGTTCCAACCCCGTGAGCTACGTGGGCGCGTGGGACAGCATCCGCGAACTGTTTGCCGTGGCGCCGCTGTCCAAGCAGCGCAGCTACACCGCTGCCAAGTTCAGCTTCAACAGCGGCGACGGGCGCTGCCCGACCTGCGGCGGCTCGGGCTTTGAGCATGTGGAGATGCAGTTCCTGAGCGACGTGTACCTGCGCTGCCCCGACTGCGACGGCAAGCGGTACCGGCCCGAGATCCTGGAGATCACCATCGAACGCGGCGGCAAGACGCTGAACGTGGCCGACGTGCTGGCGCTCACCGTGGCCGAGGCGGCCGCCGTGTTTGCCAACGACCGCGACGTGATCCGCGCGCTGCAGCCCATCGTGGATGTGGGGCTCGAATATGTGGCGCTGGGCCAGCCTGTGCCGACCTTGTCCGGCGGTGAGGCGCAGCGCCTCAAGCTGGCAGGCTTCCTGGCCGAAGCGGCGAAGACAGCTGCCAAATCCCGCCAGGCCGTGGCGCGCAAAGGCACGCTGTTCCTGTTCGACGAGCCCACCACGGGCCTGCACTTTGACGACATCGCCAAGCTCATGCGCGCGCTGCGCAAGCTCATCGATGCGGGGCACTCGCTCATCGTCATCGAGCACAACCTGGACGTGATCCGCGCCAGCGACTGGCTCATCGACCTGGGGCCGGAAGGCGGCTACGCCGGTGGTCTCATCGTGGCCGAGGGCACGCCCGAAGATGTGCGGGCCCACGCCACCTCGCACACCGGGCAGGCACTGCGCGACTACGAACTGGCGCTGGGCGTGGGCGGCCACTCGGTGCACGAAAAGGCTGCCGCGCTACGAAAATCAGAGCGCCTTGCGCATATGGATCTAGCGCCTGCGGCCAAAAACGCCATTGAAATCGTCAACGCCAAGGAGCACAACCTCAAGAACCTGAGCGTGGACATTCCGCGCGGCAAGTTCAATGTGGTGACGGGTGTGAGCGGCTCAGGCAAGTCCACGCTGGCGTTTGACATCCTGTTCAACGAAGGCCAGCGGCGCTACCTCGAATCGCTCAACGCCTATGCGCGTTCCATCGTGCAGCCCGCTGGCCGGCCCGAGGTGGATGCGGTCTACGGCATCCCGCCCACCGTGGCCATCGAGCAGCGACTGTCGCGCGGCGGGCGCAAGTCCACCGTGGGCACGACCACCGAGGTGTGGCACTTTTTGCGCCTGCTGTACGTCAAGCTCGGCACGCAGCACTGCACCAAAGACGGCGCCGCCGTGCAGCCGCAAACGCCCGAGAGCATTGCCGCGCAGCTGCTCACGCAGTTCCGTGGTCAGCACATCGGCTTGCTCGCGCCGCTGGTGATGAACCGCAAGGGCGTCTACACCGAGCTGGCCGACTGGGCCCGCCCGCGTGGCTACACGCACCTGCGCGTGGACGGCAACTTTTTGCCCACCACCAATTTCCCGCGCATCGACCGTTTCAAGGAACACACCATCGAGCTGCCCGTGGCCAGCCTCGATGTGTCGCCGGAGCACGAGGCGGCGCTGCGCATCGCGCTGGCCGATGCGCTCACGCACGGCAAGGGCGTGGTGCATGTTCTCTCAGGCATCGCAGGCCTGCGCGAGGCCATGGAGGGCGGCCAGCCCACGGCGGGCATTGGTACGCTGCAGGCGTTCTCCACCAAGCGCGCCTGCCCCGTGTGCGCGACGAGCTATGCCGAGCTGGACCCGCGCCTTTTTTCATACAACAGCAAACACGGCTGGTGCCCCGACTGCGTGGGCACGGGCGTCAAGCTCACCAAAGACCAGCGCAAGGTGTTTGACGACTCGGTGCAGGACGACAAGGAAAAAGGCCGCGAGCAGACCTTTGCCGAGCCCGAGGTGGAAGACCTGGTCGACACGGCCTGCCCCACCTGCAGCGGCACGCGCCTGAACGCCACGGCCCGCGCTGTGCGGTTTGCAGGCGTGGGTATCACCGACATCGCTGCGCTGTCCGTCTCCGACGTGCGCCGCTGGGTGGAGACCTTGCGCGTGGAAGGCGGCATGACAGCCCGCGAGGCCGACATCGCCCGCGACCTGGTGCCCGAGATCCAGAGCCGCCTTGAATTCCTGGAAGAAGTGGGCTTGGGCTACCTCACGCTCGACCGGGGCGCGCCCACGCTCAGCGGGGGCGAGGCGCAGCGCATTCGCCTGGCCGCGCAGCTGGGCAGCAACCTGCAGGGCGTGTGCTACGTGCTGGACGAGCCCACCATCGGGCTACACGCGCGCGACAACCAGATTTTGCTCAACGCCCTGCACAAGCTCGGCGACAAGGGCAACACGCTGGTGGTGGTGGAGCACGACGAAGACACTATCCGCCGCGCCGACCACATCATCGACATTGGCCCGAGCGCCGGTAAGCGCGGTGGCCGCCTGGTGGCGCAAGGCTCGGTGAACGACCTCACGGCCGCAGAAGATTCACAAACCGGCCGCTACCTGCTGCATGCGATGAAGCACCCGCTGCAACTGCGCCGCAGCATGGTGGCGGGCGAGGTGAGTGCCGAAGCCACGGCGGCCTTTGCCCAGGCCGAGGCGGCAGCGCCCACCGGCCGCCAAAGCGCCGCCGTGAAGAAGCGCGCCGCCCAGGCCGCAGCGCTGGCGGCCGATGCACTCACCGAGGCCAAGGAGCGCGCAGCCATGCGCTGGCTGACGGTGCATGGCGCGCAATTGCACAACCTGCAGAACGTGACCGCCACCGTACCACTGCACCGCCTCGTAGCGGTGACGGGCGTGAGCGGCTCGGGCAAGTCCACGCTGGCGCGCGATGTGCTGCTGGCCAATGTCCAGGCCTGGGTGCAGCAGCGCAGCACCAAGGCTGGGCGCGATGCGATGGACGCGGGCAAGGCGCCGCCCTTGGTCGGTTGCACGGGCCTGTCGGGCTTTGAGAGCATCGATCGCGTGCTCGAAGTGGACCAGACGCCCATTGGCAAAACACCGCGCAGCTGCCCCGCCACCTACATCGGCTTTTGGGACACCATCCGCAAGCTGTTTGCCGAGACGCTGGAAGCCAAGGCGCGTGGCTACGCGGCCGGGCGCTTTTCCTTCAACACCGGCGAAGGCCGCTGCCCCAGCTGCGAAGGCGCGGGCGTGCGCACCATCGAGATGAGCTTTTTGCCCGATGTGAAGGTGCCCTGCGAAACCTGCCACGGCGCGCGCTTCAACCCCGAAACGCTGGCCGTGACCTGGCGCGGCAAGAGCATTGGCGATGTGCTGCAGATGGAGGTGGACGAGGCGGTGGACCTTTTCGCCACCATGCCTAGCATCGCGCACCCGTTGCAGCTCTTGAAGGACGTGGGCCTGGGCTACCTCACGCTGGGCCAGCCCTCGCCCACGCTCAGCGGCGGCGAGGCGCAGCGCATCAAGCTGGTGACCGAGCTGACCAAGGTGCGTGACGAGGTCGGCCGCCGGGGGCAGAAGGCGCCGCACACGCTGTATGTGCTGGACGAGCCCACCGTGGGCCTGCACATGGCCGATGTGGACAAGCTCATCCGCGTGCTGCACCGCCTGGTCGATGGAGGTCACAGCGTGATCGTGATCGAGCACGACCTGGATGTGATTGCCGAGGCCGACTGGATCCTGGACCTGGGGCCGGAGGGCGGCAACGCCGGTGGCCGCATCGTGGCAGCCGCTACGCCCGAAGAGGTGGTGGCGGCTGGCACGCACACGGGCAAGGCGCTCGCGCCGGTGCTCGCCCGCTGAGGCGTGCGGGCGTTGTGATGAGGGGGCTGAGGGCAGGGTACTGGGCCCAGCCTGGTGGATGGCGCACAGCCCTGTCGGCCCCTGTCCTACACAGTGCGCTGAACATCGCGCACGCGCTGCATGGAATGGGCTTCCTACGATGGGCTGCAGGGGATCGGCTCCCCACCTTTCATCCACATATTCAAGGACGCCCTTCACCATGAACGCTTTCAAATTCCTCAAGACCTGCACGGCCCTCGCGGCCACCTCCGTGCTACTGGTGGCCTGCGGTGGCGGCAATGACGACGACCCATCGCCCAGCAACGAGCCCGGCGTGCTCACGGTGAGCAATGCGACCGTGGACGGCCTCAACGGCGTGTACGGCAACGGCGCGCTCAACCTCACCGATGTGGACAAGAAGAACCCTGTCGGTTCGGTGCCCGAGTTGTGCACCTTCCGCTTTGACGGCGCCAACAAGGTGGGCTCGTCTGCCACGGCCTTCGGCGATATCCGCTATCGTCCCGACGCCACCAGCCTGCACCAGGTGTTCCTGACGTTCGATGGCAAGGAATACGGCAGTGGCGAACCTGCCGACACGGCCGTGGTGCGCGAGAGCGACCAGGTACGCTTCACCGGCAAGACGCTCACCGCCTCGGATGGTTCCGGCGCCACGCTGCGTGTGAGCGGCATTGTGCCCATGCGTCCGAACCGTCCTTCGGGCTGCTGACGCCAGGGTTCAGACCCTTTCACTGCTTGTCTCCCTCCCTGGCCCCTGGGGCCAGTTCAGCCCCTGCTGCGAGTGCGGCGGGGGCTTTTTTATGGTGCACGGGCTGGGTGCACGCCTGCCGCGCGATCTCGGCGTGCAGAGGCTCGCTGGCGGCACAATCCACCGGTGCAAGTGCGGCGCTGTGGCCGCGTCGCACTCCCCACCCGCCGCCCATGCCCGCACAACCCCCTGTCCCACCCACCGTGGTGTGGCTCCACCCCGAAGCGCCCGCCAAGCCGGTAGAAGGTGCGCCTTGCAATGGCTGTGGTCTGTGCTGCCTGGCCGAGCCTTGCCCGTTGGGTGTACTGGTCTCGCGCCGCCGCCGGGGCGCATGCGCGGCCCTGCGCTGGGACAATGCGGACCAGCGCTATTGGTGCGGCATGGTGGCCGACCCAGCCGGGGTGACGGGCATCACCCACCCCTGGGCGGTGCGTGCGATGTCGGCACTGGCGCGGCGCTGGATTGCGTCGGGCATTGGCTGCGATGCCCGGCTGGACGCGCAGGCGATGCCGCCTGACGGTCGGTAGGAATGTATTGCTATCAATTAAGTAGCTTTCTTGGTATATCCGACTGGCGCTACCGGTCGATTTGACTGAAATTCTCATGTCCCCACGCTGCGCCGTGCCAGATGCACGCCCGCCAGCATGCAGCGCACCGATCCGCCCGCCTGTTCGATGGTGGGCACCGCCAGCGGCAGCAGGCGCGCGCTGTGCTCGATGGTGGCCCGCTGCGCCGGTGTGAGGCTGGCCGCTGCCCGTGCAGACAATGCCAGCACCCGGCCCTGGGTACCCTGCAGCTCCAGCGCGTTGCCGGCAAATTCTCCAATCTGGTGGGGGCTCAGCTCGATGAGCTCCCGCCCCGTTTCGCGCAGCCGCGCGCACACGGCGTTGCGCCGCGCCGGGTCGGTGATCAGGTGAAAACCGCCCAGCGCAAAGTCAGTGCCCACACACAGCATCACATTGGTGTGATAGCACGGGTGGCCCTGGGCATCGGCCGTGGCAAAGGCCATGGGCTCGTAGTTGAAGTGTGTGCAAAAGCGCTCCAGGGCCACGGGGTTGGCACGGTTGGATTGCGCGGTGTAGGCAATGCGACCGATGTGGTCGAGCACCATCGCCCCGGTGCCTTCCAAGAACATGCCGTCCGCCTCCAGGCCCGAGTAGTCGATCACGTCCTGCACGCGGTATTCGGCCTTGAGCAGCTCGATCACATCGCTGCGCCGCTCGCGCCGGCGGTTCGGTGCATACATCGGGTAGATGGCCACATGCCCGCCCGCATGGGTGGAGAACCAGTTGTTGGGAAACACCGCGTCGGGCGTGTCCCGCTCACCGGGGTCGTCGAACAGGTGCACGCGCACACCCGCGTCCTCAAGGCGCTCTGCCGCGGCCGTGACCTCGGCAAATGCGCGGCGTGAGGTTTCGCTCATAGCGTGCTGCGCGGTGCGCACCTGAAAGGCGTTGTCGGCGGCGGTTTCGGGGTTGAGGTGAAAGCGGTGCGGGCGCACCATCACTACGGCGCTGGGGGCTTGGACTGAGGCATGCATGGCGGAGCGGGGTGTGAAAGAGGAGGGGCGGCCTAGAATTTTCTTGGCAGCCCTCGCTATCCTCTAGCCTCAGAACTGGTCAAAATGACGCAGAAATTGCCTTTCTGCCAGTTCTGAAACTCACTATGACCAAGCTCGACGACACCGACCGCGAAATCATCAGCATCCTGCGTGCCGACGCCCGCACCCCGGTCGCCACGCTGGCGCAAAAGCTGCGCGTGTCACGCGGCACAGTGCAAAACCGCCTGCACAAGATGGAGGAGAGCGGCGTCATCACCGGCTACACCGTGCGCCTGCGGCCCGACTCCGAGCCCCAGCGCATCCGCGCCTGGATGAGCATTGCCGTGGAGGGCAACGCCGCCCCCGCCGTGATCCGCGCGCTGCGCGGCGAGCCCACGGTGGGCACGCTGCACACCACCAACGGCCGCTGGGACATCGTTGCCGAGGTGCGCGCCGAGAGCCTGGAGGCGTTTGACGCAGCCCTGGGCCGCATCCGCCTCACGCCCGGCATTGCCAACACCGAAACCAGCATCCTGCTGTCCACCTACAAGGCGTGACGCGGCGCCGGCGATGCACTGGCTCAAGGGCTGCGTGCTGGCGCCTTGGTGACGTTGGCTAGGGGGTTTCCGCATACCCTCCCCGCGCGGCCTGCAGTCCAATAGCGAGTCCGTGTTTTCGCTTTTTCAGGAGCCCCGCCATGCAACGTCGCCAGATCATCCAATGGGGAGCCGCCAGCCTGGTCGCCCCCGCATTCCTGGCACAGGCCCAGAGCTTTCCCAACAAGCCCATCAAGCTGGTCATCGCCTTCCCGGCCGGTGGCCCCACCGACATCACCATGCGGTCGCTGGCCGACAACGCCAGCAAGATCCTGGGCCAGCCCGTGATCGTGGAAAACAAGCCCGGTGCAGGCGGCACATTGCCCGCACAGCAGCTGCAAACTTCTCCAGCCGATGGCTACACGGTGGCGCAGATTCCGCTGGGCGTGTTCCGCCTGCCATACACCACCAAGATCAACTGGGACCCGGTCAAGGACATCAGCTACGTGCTCAACGTCACCGGCTACGCGTTTGGCCTGGTGGTGCCCGCCGACTCGCCGCTCAAGACCTGGACACACTTCGTGGCCTGGGCTAAGGCCAACCCGGGCAAGCTGAGCTACGGCTCCACCGGCACCATGACCAGCCCGCACCTGACCATGGAACTCATCGCGCAGCAGCTGGGCATCGAGCTGCTGCATGTGCCCTACAAGGGCAGCGCGGATCTGATGCAGTCCATCCTGGGCGGCAACATCATGGCGGCGGCCGACTCCACCGGCTTTGCGCCGCAGGTCGAGGCCGGCAAGCTGCGCGTGCTCAACACCTGGGGCGCCGAGCGCCTGGCCAAGTTCCCCGATGCGCCCACGCTCAAGGAGCTGGGCCTGAATCTGGTGCAGAACTCGCCCTTTGGCATCGGCGCGCCCAAGGGCACGCCCGATGCGGTGGTCAAGCGCCTGCATGACGCCTTCAAGCAAGCCATGGAGCAGGACAGCTACAAGACGGCCCTCGCCCGCTACGACATGGTGCCCATGTACATGAGCACCTCGGCGTACAAGAAGTTTGCGCAGGACACGTTCACGCGCGAGAAGGCGCTGGTCGAGAAACTGGGCTTGGCCAAACCCACCTGAGGCTACGCTCTTTGGAGGGGGCAATGCGTTCCGTGTGATGATCCGCAGCATTGAACGGAACTCACACACGATATGGCATCCCCCTCCGACAGCATCAGCATGGCCCTGTTCTGCGACTTTGAAAACGTCGCCCTGGGCGTGCGCGATGCGCAGTACGAAAAGTTCGACATCAAGCCCATCCTAGAGCGCCTGCTGCTCAAGGGCTCCATCGTGGTCAAGAAGGCCTATTGCGACTGGGAGCGTTACAAGGGCTTCAAGGCCACGATGCACGAGGCGAACTTCGAGCTGATCGAAATCCCGCACGTGCGGCAGTCGGGCAAAAATTCTGCCGACATCCGCCTGGTGGTGGACGCGCTGGACCTCTGCTACACCAAGTCGCACGTCAACACCTTTGTCATCATCAGCGGCGACTCGGACTTCTCACCGCTCGTGTCCAAGCTGCGCGAGAACAACAAGCAGGTGATCGGCGTGGGCGTGAAGCAGTCCACATCCGACCTGCTGATCGCCAACTGCGACGAGTTCATTTTTTATGACGACCTAGTACGCGAAAACCAGCGCGCCCAGGCCCGCCGCCAGAGCCCTGGCAGCAACCCGCCACCCGCGCCCCGCCGCAGCCCCGAAGAAGAACGCAGCCGCAAGGAAAGCCAGGATGCGCGCCGCACCCAGGGCGTGGAGCTGGCCGCTGAGACCTTTGAGGCCCTGCTGCTGGAGCGCGGTGACACGGGCAAGATCTGGGCCTCGGTGCTCAAGGAGGCCATCAAGCGCCGCAAGCCCGATTTCAGCGAAGGACGTTATGGCTTCCGCACCTTTGGCAACCTGCTGGAAGAAGCGCAGGCGCGTGGGCTGCTGGAGTTTGGGCGCGATGAAAAATCGGGAGCGTATGTGTACCGCAGCCATGGTGGGCCGAGCGCTCCAGCCGCGCCCGTACGGCCTGAAGGCACCGGTGAGCGCACCAATGACCGCACCAGCCAGGGCGGGGCGACACGGCACGATTTCCATGCGGTGGCAACGGCGCCTGACCTGCGTTCTGAGGGGGACGAAGGGCACGGCGCCTCGGGCCGCAGCCGAGGGCGTCGCGGGGAAGGTACGGACCGCGCAGACCGCGTAGACACTCGCCCCACGCAGCGCAATGAACACTTTGAGGCCGAGCAGGTCGAGGCTCCCGCTGAGCGCCCGGCCAGCCGCTATTTCAGCCAGCCTGTGGCTCCTGAGGCGGTGCTGCCAGAGCCGGTGATTGACACCACCCCCCTGCAAGAGCTGCGCGCCGAAGTGGAAGAAGGTGAGGACACGCCGGAAGGCGGAGCATCCACCGAGGCCGATGGCCCGGAAGCCTCCACCCCTCGCCGCAGCCGTGCGCGCAGTGGAGATGGCGCAAAGCCCGGCGCCAGCCCCCGCAAGGCAGCCGCGCCCCGTGCACGCGGCACGCGTGCTGGAGGGGATGCGGTAAGTGCCGAGTCCTCTAGTGCTACGCCGGAGGCCTCTGACGCCGAGGCAGAAGGTGCCTCGGCCGCCAAGGCGCCCGCTGCCCGTCCACGCAGCCGGGCCCGCAAGCCGGCTACCAAACCCGCTGAGTAAGCGTTAGCGGGCTGCGGCGGTGGCCGCGCGCCGCAACGCCAGCCTTTCGCGCACCTCTTCGTAGCGCGGCGGCGTGCAACCCGCCCGCTCCACACAGTGGCTGGCGCTGGCCAGCGCGTGGTGCAGCACGGCGCGCAGCCGGGCTTCCGTGATGGGCGCCGTGATGCCCCCCGCGCGCAGGGCCAGCGCTTCTTCTCCCCGTTCGGGTCCGGCCAACAAGGCGGTGATCAGCCCCGCCAGAAAACAATCGCCCGCCCCCACGGTGTCCACTACCGTGATTGGCGCCTCTTCGCGCGCATGCACGGCCAGCCCATTACGTTGCAGCAGCCAGGCGCCTTCTGGCCCCAGGGTCAGGGCCAGCCATTGCGCCTGTGTTTGCTGCTGCAAATAGTGGGCGCGTTCCAGCGCGGTGGCGCCCGGCACGGCCAGCGCGTCCAGGTCGTCGTCGCTCACCTTGATGAGGTGGGCGTGTTGCAGGGCGGCCATCACGTTGGCGCGGTAGGCCTCAGCATCGTCCACGGCCGACAGGCGCAGGTTGGCGTCCACCACCACCATGCGGCCCGCTGCGCGCTGTGCTGCCAGCCAGGGCTGGTAGATGGCAGCGTCTTGCGCCACCAACGCCAGGCAGCCCGTGGCCACCACCTGCAGGTCGGGTACCGCAGCGCAAGCAGCCGTCAGTGCCGCGGCCGTCACCTGGCGGTCGGCCACGCCATCGCGGTAGAAGCTGTAGCTGGCCTTGCCCTCGGCATCCAGCGCGGCCAGGGCCAGCGCACTGGGCGCACGCACTGGCGTAGGCGCTGCCAGGGCCACACCCGCTTCGTGCAGACCACGCGCCAATTGCCGCCCCAGCATGTCGCCCGATAGCGGGTTGAGGTACTGCGTGCCCACGCCCTGCAGGCCCAGCGCGCGGGTGAGGTTGTAGACCGCGCCGCCCGCGCAGGGCTTCAGGCGGCCATCGGGCTCTTCGATCAGGTCAAACAAAGCCTCCCCCGCCGTGGCCACCCGCAGCGGCGATGCGGTGGGTGCGCTAGAGGTGGGGGTAAAACCGGCGGGCTGGATAGGGAAAACCATAAGTAAATCCACTTGATTTATTAACTTGTCGGCCACTATAGTTCGATCCCATCCACCCGACAAGAGTGGTTCACCTGCCAGCCGCGCAGCACGGGGCCGACAGGAATCTGCCATCCCAAAACCCGGAGACAACGCCATGCAACGCACCCCCGCCTTCGCGCTTTCTGCCCTTGCCCTCACCGGCGCCCTGGCCTGTGGCCTGGCCCAGGCACAGACGTCCGAGCCCGTCATCGGCCTCATCACCAAGACCGAGACCAACCCTTTCTTCGTGAAGATGAAAGAGGGCGCCACGGCCGAGGCCAAGAAGCTGGGCGCCAAGCTGGTGTCGGCGGCAGGCAAGACCGATGGCGACAACGCGGGCCAGGTCACGGCCATGGAGAACCTGATCGCCGCAGGCGCCAAGACCATCCTCATCACCCCCAGCGACGCCAAGGCCATCGTGCCCGCCATCAAGAAGGCGCAGGCACGCGGCGTGATGGTGATTGCGCTCGACAGCCCCACCGAGCCCATGGATGCGACGGACGCGCTGTTTGCTACCGACAACTACAAGGCGGGCGAGCTGATCGGCCAGTACGCCAAGGCCGCTGCTGCGGGCAAGAAGCCGGTGATCGCCACGCTGGACCTGTTCCCCGGCCACCCCGTGGGTGCGCAGCGGCACAACGGCTTCTTGAAGGGCTTCGGCCTGCAGGCCAACGATGCCAAGAGCAACGAACTCTCGCGTCCCGCCGAGGTGGTGTGTATGGCCGACAGCTTTGGTGACCGCGCCAAGGGCCAGACCGGCATGGAAAACTGCCTGCAGAAGAACCCCGACATCAACATCGTCTACACCATCAACGAGCCCGCCGCCGCCGGTGCCTACAACGCGCTCAAGGCAGCAGGCAAGGAGAAGAACGTGCTCATCGTCTCGGTGGACGGCGGCTGCGCAGGCATTGCCGACGTGGGCAAGGGCGTGATCGCCGCCACCAGCCAGCAGTACCCGCTGCGCATGGCGGCCATGGGCGTGGCGGCTGGTGTGGAATACGCCAAGACCGGCAAGAAGGTCAGCGGCTACACCGACACCGGCGTGACGCTGATCGCTGCCAAGCCCATGGCGGGCGTGGACAGCAAGGATGTGAAGACCGGTACCGACCTGTGCTGGGGCGCCAAGTAAGAGCCGTTCGAAAAACTCTTCTGGCATCGTTGCTGCGTCTTGTCGTACTGCCGTACTGCTTGCGACGCAGCGCCTAGCCAGAACTGCTTCGCTGAGTTTTGCGATCGGCTCCCAACCGACAACTGCTTTTTCTGAGCGCCACCTTTGTCCACCCGCACGGAGCCGCCATGTCCTCGTCCGCTTCCAAACTACCGCCGCTGGCCACGCTGGGGCCGTTCATCGCGCTGATCCTGGCGTGCGCCTTTTTTGCCACGCAGAGCGAGCGTTTTCTGTCGGCGCAGAACTTCGCGCTCATCCTGCAGCAGGTCATGGTGGTGGCGGTCATCGCCATTGGCCAGACGCTGGTGATCCTCACGGCCGGCATTGATCTGTCGTGTGGCATGGTGATGGCGCTGGGCGGCATCGTCATGACCAAGATGGCGGCGGACTATGGCCTCTCGGCCCCGGTGGCGATTGCCTGCGGCATGGCGGTGACCATGCTGTTCGGCCTGATCAATGGCCTCTTGGTCACCAAGATCAAGCTGCCGCCTTTCATCGTGACCCTGGGCACGCTCAACATCGCGTTTGCCGCCACGCAGCTGTACTCGGGCGCGCAGACCATCACCGACATCCCTGCGGGCATGACCGCACTGGGCAACACCTTCCAGCTGGGCCAGACCGCCATCGTCTGGGGCGCGGTGCTCATGCTGGTGCTTTACCTCGTCACCTGGTTTGCGCTGCGCGAGACCGCACCGGGCCGCCACGTGTACGCCGTGGGCAACAGCCCCGAGGCAACGCGCCTCACCGGCATTGCCACCGACAAGGTGCTGCTGGGCGTGTATGTGCTGGCGGGTATGTTCTACGGCATTGCGTCGCTGCTGTCGGTGGCGCGCACCGGCGCGGGCGATCCGAACGCGGGCCAGACCGAAAACCTCGACGCCATCAGCGCCGTGGTGCTGGGCGGCACCAGCCTGTTTGGCGGGCGCGGCGTCATCCTGGGCACGCTGGTGGGGGCGCTCATCGTGGGTGTGTTCCGCAATGGGCTCACGCTGATGGGCGTGTCGTCGGTGTACCAGATCCTGGTGACCGGCATCCTCGTGATCCTGGCCGTGGCCACCGACCAACTCTCGCGCAAAGGAGTGCGTTGATCATGAGCACCTCCCCACACACAACGACCCAGGCAACGAATGCACCGCTGGTGATGCAGGCCAAGGGCCTGGTCAAGCGCTACGGGCAAGTCACCGCGCTCGACGGTGCCGACTTTGAACTGCGCGCTGGCGAGATCTTGGCGGTGATCGGCGACAACGGCGCGGGCAAATCGAGCCTGATCAAGGCGCTGTCAGGCGCCACGGTGCCCGACGAAGGCGAGATCCTGCTCGACGGCCAGCGCATCCAGTTCAAAAGCCCCATTGACGCACGCAAGGCCGGTATCGAAACCGTGTACCAGGACCTGGCCGTGGCCCCAGCCATGACGATTGCCGAAAACCTGTTCCTCGGACGCGAGCTGCGCCGCCCGGGACTTTTGGGCAGCGCGCTGCGCATGCTCGACAAGAAGAAGATGCTCGAAGAAAGCGTGGCCCGCATGGCCGAGCTGAAGGTGGGCATCCGCTCCATGACGCAGGCGGTGGAGACTCTATCGGGCGGCCAGCGCCAGTGCGTGGCCGTGGCGCGTGCGGCGGCGTTTGCACGGCATGTCGTCATCATGGACGAGCCCACCGCCGCCCTGGGCGTGAAGGAGGGCAACATGGTGCTGGAGCTGATCCGCCGCGTGCGCGACAAGGGCCTGCCCGTGATCCTCATCAGCCACAACATGCCCCATGTGTTCGAGATTGCCGACCGCATCCATATCGCCCGCCTGGGCAAGCGTGCGGCCGTGGTCAACCCCAAAAAGATCAGCATGAGCGACACCGTGGCCGTGATGACCGGGGCCAAGGCGGCCTCCGAGCTGCCCGCTGAATGCCTCGCTTGAAGACGACACGCTGCCATGCTGAAGAATATTGATCCCCTGCTGACCCCCGACCTGCTCAAGGTGCTGGCCGAGATGGGCCACGACGACGCCATCGTGCTGGTCGACGCCAACTTCACGGCCATGAGCCTGGGCGCAGGCAAGCCGGTGCTGCGCCTGCCTGGCATTGGCATGGCGCGCGCCGTGCAGGCCGTGGCCAGCGTGTTGCCCCTGGCGCAGGATGTGCCGCACCCCGTGGCTTACATGCAGGTGGGTGGCACGGAAGTGCCGTACCGCTCAGCCCTGCAGCGCGAAACCATGGACGTGTTGGCGCGCGAGGGCGTGGCCAGCACGCAGGCCGAGGGCGTGGAGCGTTTTGCGTTCTACGAGCGCGTCAAAAAAGCCTATGCCATCGTCGTCACCGGCGAGCTGCAGCCCTGGGGCAACTTCCTGCTGCGCAAGGGCGTCATCGGCGACACTCTGAACGCCTGACCGTTTCATCACCATGCTGGACACCGACGCTTCTCCCTCTGCTGTTGACAACGCTGCCGCCAGCCCCGCGCTGCTGCGCCAGCGCGGCTCCAACCACGTGGGGCTGCGCCAGTTCAATGAGCGTGTGGTGCTGCAGGCGCTGCGCACCCACGGCAGCCTGGCCAAGGCCGAGATGGCGCGCGTCACGGGCCTGACGGCCCAGACCATCGGCCTGATCACCGCGCGGCTCGATGAAGACCAGCTGCTGCGCCGCGAAGCCCCCGTGCGTGGGCGCGTGGGCCAGCCCTCGGTGCCCATTGGCCTGAACCCCGACGGCGCGTTTGCCATCGGCATCAAGATCGGCCGCCGCAGCGCCGACTGGCTGCTGGTGGACTTCACCGGCCATGTGCGCGAGCGCATCGTGCTCGACTACGCCTTCCCCGACATCGATGTGCTGCTGCCCGCGATCCGCACGCACCTCAACCAGCTGCTCGACGGCCTGGGCCTGCTGCGCTCGCGCGTGGTGGGCGTGGGTGTGGCCGCGCCATTCCAGCTGGGCGGCTGGCACCGCATGCTGGGGCTGACCGAGGCGCAGTCCGAAGCCTGGAACAACATTGACCTGGCCGAGCAAGTGCAGCAGATGACGGACCTGCCCGTGAGCTTTGCCAAGGACACCTCCGCCGCCTGCGTGGCCGAGCTGCTGCAGGGGCGCGGGCGCGACATCCCCAGCTTTCTGTACCTGTTCATGGACACCTTTGTGGGCGGTGGGCTGGTCATCAACTCGCACCTGCACCGGGGCCTGCACGGCAATGCGGGTGCGGTGGCCTCGCTGCCGCTGTCACCGGCCCAGCCGGGCCAGGCCCCCGCGCAGCTCATTAGCCAGGCATCTCTGTGGGAGCTGGAGCAGCGCTTTCGCGAGCATGGCCTGGACCCCATGGCCGCCTACGACAAGCGCGTGCTGCAGGCCCCGTGGCTGGAACACAGCCGGGGCTGGATCGCGCGCGCAGCGGCAGGCTTGGCGCATTGCATCGTCTCGGCCACCGCGTTTTTGGATCTGGACGCCGTGGTGGTTGATGGCGCCGCAGCCCCCGAACTGCTGCAGGCCTTGTGCGAAGGCGCGCGACACGCGCTGGCTGACTACAACTGGGAAGGCCTGCACCAGCCACCCCGGCTGGAGCTGGGCACCATGGGCTCGGACGCACGGGCTCTGGGTGGGGCGTTGCTACCGCTGCACGCGTGTTTTGCGCCGGATACGGACATCTTCCTCAAGGCCTGATGGTTTGCTATTGAAATAATAGCTATTGCGGCATGTTTCACAAGCGCATGCGAGCGTTTTCAATCAAAACGACTTCCTGGCAGCCGCGCGCACAGTGATCCGTCGTGGGGCGGCTGGCTTCATCGCGTCAATCAGCCAGGGGCGGTGGCGATCCCACCCTGCCGCTTGATTTGCTCGTCGTTAGCGTCCCGCCAGAATCGCCCGCGCCACTTCCGCAAACCCCGCGCCCCGCTCGCTTTGGGTTACATAACGCGGCAGGTGTGTGAGCTGCGGCACAAACCGCGCAATGTTGGCCACGCCCACGCTGTGGGTGAAGTGCTGGAACATCGCCTGGTCATTGCCCGAGTCGCCCACAAACACCCAGCGGTCCAGCTCCTGCGCCAGATCGCGACCCAGCAGCTCGCGCACGATCCAATTGGCGCCCTGCCATTTGTTGAAGTCCCCAAAGCAGCCGTGGATGTGGATGCTGCTTACCGTGGTCTGCATGCCTTCGCGCTGTAGCAGGGCCAGCACCCGCTGCACGGTCTCGGGCGCGTGCCGGTCGAACTCGGCATAGTCAAAGGCCAGGTCTGTTTCACGCCCGGCGCTGTCGCGGCTGAGAGCGACGCCTGGAACTTCGGCCGCCACCTGGGCAGCGATCTCGCGCATGCGAGCCTGATTGGAACTGCGCGTGGCGGCGTCCTGCTGGTAGCGCTTCACCAGCGTTGGTTGAGAGGCGGAGCCGCGGGTAAATGCCACAGCCCCGTTCTCCGCCACCATGGCGTCCACCGGCCAGGTTGAACCGGCAGGCCCGGCCATGAACGGTTCGCACCAGCCTATCGGCCGCCCGGTGATGGGGATAACCACCAGGCCCGCAGCCTTCAGGTCTGCCAGCGCCTGGAGTGCGTCGGACGTGATGGCGCCTTCGGTGGTGAGGGTGTCGTCGATGTCGGTGAGGATGCCTTGGAGCGGTGCCCGCGCCAAGGCGGGCCATTGGGTCAGCGGCTGCATGAAAGAGAACGAAGGTGTAGGGCGATCCAGTGCAAGGGCTTGGGCCGGAATCATTTCCTGGCGTATTCGGTAATGGCCTGGTAGAAGCGGTCGGACCCGTCCTTCGGGTTGTCGGGCCTCAGCTCCATGCGGTTCACGCCATGTTCGGCTCCGCCCTTGAAGCGATCGGGTATCACTGAGAAGTAATAGGGGCTGATGAAGCGGGCGCCCGCGTCATAGTGGGACTGCATGGCCGCCAGGTGCACGCCGTTCCCTTTCCATTGTTGCGGGTTGAATTCGGGCACGCCGTAATCGGTGACCTTGTTGCGTGTCATGAAATCGCGCAACCACGCGCTGTCGGTGGCGCCGCCGTACATGTTCAAGCCCTGTTTCCACGGCGCACTGCCGTTCAGTGTCTGTCCCGCGGCAAACAGCTGGGGGTTCCAGGAAGAGTTGACGTTGGGCACAATCTGATGGGAATAAAGCTTGTCTGCAGGCAGCCCGGCCTTGAGCGCCCACTGGTGGAAATCGCTCAGGAAGTCGTACACCTGCGATTCGCGGTAGCTGTTCCAGTCGCGCGCCACCGGGTTGTAGTACACATCCTGCAGGGGCTTGGGCAGGTCAAGCCACGAGCGCACGCCAGTAAGGGCTTTGGCATTCTTGAGGGACGGCAGTTCTGCCGTCCTGGTCGATACCACCCGCCCTTGGTCGCGGGGCACCACCACGAATTCCACCTCGGCTAGTTGGTAACGGCTGGTGCCGGATGTGGCGACGACCTGGGCACGGTGTCGGCCTGGAAGCAGGCCGCTGTAGTCGAAGTCATGGCGAAAGCCGGTATTCGGGCTGGCGATGGCGGTTTCGGCGCGGTACACGTCCAGCCGGTTCAGGCCGTAGGGAACAGGGCCGATAAGCCGGCCGTCGACGTACAGGTCCAGTTGTTGAATGGCCTTGTTGGGGTCCCAAAGCCAACCGGCAATAGGTAGCGTGCCGTCCGCGAATGCATCGTAATGCTCACCAAAGGAGGTGAGTTTTTCCTTGCGGATATTCTTTGAAGGCGCTTGGATGGCATCAAAGGACGCGTACGACAGCCCCGTCTGGGCGTTGAACCGTTCGATGGTCTGGTATCTGGCGCGCAGCCATTGGCGAAAGCCCGCCACCGAAGCGGGGCTGTAGTCCGTGACTTGGATGTCCTGGTAGGTACCCATGCCGCTCTCGAAATCAGGGAACATGTGGTGCAGTTCGCCCGCCAGGGTGTAGGCCACAACGCGGCTCTGTACTGCCTTGGGCAGTTTTCTGATGCGCTGCGCCACGTAGTGCAGGGCATCACGCCGGTATTTGTTGACGGGGATGGTCACATCCGTCGACAAGGTGTAGGGCATGATTCGGTAGCCGAAATAGTTCAGCTCGAGTGGTTTGCCGTCGCGCAACTGCATGAGGTTGCGGGGATCGCGCCGCAGTTCTTCGGTGATGGGGCCGATGGAGTCGAAGTGGTCGGCCGAGAAGTAGATGACCACCGGGCGCTGCACCTTGCTGATGACGCCCAGAAATTCATCCACACGCGCCGGATCAATGGCCCATCCCTTGGGGGTGGAACGGTACAGCCCCAGCAGTTGGAGTGTGGCGGTGTAACCCACCTGCACCGCGCCCTGGGGCCCGCCAGGCTCTAGCTTGTCCAGCAGCCGGGAAATGGCGGGAGCGCCGTCGAGCTTGCGTTCCCGGCAATAGGCGTAGGCTTCGTCGATGGAGCGCAGCTGAGGCTGCGCGACGGCTTCGTCGCAGAGAAACATGCCCTCGACGGTCGGTGCAATGACGAAGGGCGGGCGGGAGCCCTGCGCACTCGCGTTGAGGGCCATGGCAGCCATCAGCGCCAGACTGGCGCATCTCACGTTCTTGAACAGGAAGAGATGCATGAACGGCGCGTGGCGCAGGGATGATGGGAGGGGATTGTGCAACCCGTCGTCGCATGATCGACGCCGGTACGGCGGGGTTGTCAACGGGGGGGCGTGGAGACGTCTTCCAGCGACAGGCTCAATGGATCGGTCGGTAAGTTGCTCACGTCGTAGTGCAAAAAAGCAATCAGGCACTGTATGCCGATAAAAACGGGCAGTGCGGCAAGCATGACGGTGCCGCTGGTTGCTGGATGGCTGGTGCTGGCGCTGGCAATCCAATGCCATGCGCCAAAAGCAGAACCCGCCAGCACAAGCAGCGTTCCAAAGATGCTGTAAAGCGTGCCGACGTTGAAGTCCCGCACCAAGTAGCTATAGACATATCGTCGCCACAGCCGTGACGCATGTTTGCGCAAGAATTCGGGGAGAACCTTGCCAACCTGAAGATGAGACTGCTCGTCGGCATACACCGCGTCCATGGGCACGTCCTTGACCACGGCACGCACCGTGTTCAGGCGAAACAGCATGTCTGTTTCGAAGAAATAGCGCTGTTCCAGCTTGTCCAGTGGCAGCTCCGACAGCACGCAGGTGCGCGCGGCTGTGTATCCGTTGGTCGGATCCATGATGTTCCAGTAGCCGCAGCTGAGCTTGGTCAGAAAGGACAGCACCGCATTGCCGAACAGCCGCACCGGCGGCATACCTTGTATCGATTCTGGCCGGAAGAAACGGTTGCCCTTGGTGTAGTCGGCCTCTCCTCGCAGCAGTGGGCGCACGAAATGCGGCAGAAGCGCAGGGTTCATCTGGCCATCGCCGTCGATCTTCACCACGATGTCCATGCCATCAGCAATGGCTGCCTTGTAGGCGGTGACGATGGCTCCACCCACACCGCGGTTTTGCGGGTTGTAGAGCACACGTACCCGTGGATCGCGGTTGTGCTCTTCGATGAAGCGGCCGCTACCATCGGGGCAGGCGTCGTCCACAGCGTAGATGGCTTCCACCTCCGGGCCGATGGCGTTGATCACATCCAGTACGTGCTGGGTGACCTTGTAGCAGGGGATGGCGACCGCGATCTGTCCCGCCTGGGGTGTTATGAGCGGCATCATGCAGATTTCGCTGCGAGCGCCACGCCCAAGAGAATCAGTGCGCCGCCTGCCAGGGTCTGCAACGTGACGGCCTCACCTAACCACAAGCGCGCAAGCAGTGGCACGACTATAAAGGCCAGACCCATGAAAGGATAGGCCAGCGATAGCGGTGCAATGCGTAAGACCCAGACCCAGCCGAACGTTGTTAATGCATATAGAGCTAGGGCAACTAAGAGCCAGACATTCGACGCCCAGTCATACCAGCTAGGCGAAGCGGGGAGGCTCAAGGCGGCTTTTTTAAACAGCAATTGCCCCAACGATATACCGAGGACACAGGTGAGGGTCGCAAAAATAGTAGTGAGCTGCATTGTTGGGCAGCAAGCCAGCACGCTGCTGCCTTGCGCTAAGAGTCAGTATTTGAGCCTATCCCGAGAAACGCTGGAATCAGCACAAGCGGCATTGTAAAAAAAGGTAGCAAGTACCGATATTCCCCTGCAATCGAGAACAGCGTGATGGCGCCAAGCTGGATACCCATGGGGACGCCAACGAGCAATAGGGCGCGTTCACGCCGACGCCAGCCTGCAACCAGTGCCCACAGGGTCAGCGCTATGCCCACGAAAGGCGTCCACAAAAGCCACCTCCATTCGTAAGAGCACTCATATGCACGAAAAAGCCAAGTCTCGGCAGTCCCCCAGTCGTGCAGCCTGAAAAGGGACTTAGCTTTGAGTTGCGCCAGTACATGCACTGCATAGCTATGCGCAGGGAGGCCGCCTTGCGCAAAGGCCGACGTCAACATCACATTCAGCCGACTGCCCGCAAACCTTGGAATGTTGTGCCAAATGTTGTAGGTCAGGAACTGCCGGACCAGTGCCTTGCGGTCCTCCTTGGGCAGGCCCATCACGCGTGGACCCTGTGGGTTGAAAACGAGCGGGTCCCAATAGTCGGGGTCGTAGTACCGCACTACTTGGTCATAAATCCCTCGCCGTTGCAGCAGTTGTACCGTATCGGGGAGCACGCGGGGCTTGCTCGTCCAAAGATTCATGGGACGGGGTTGAAGGAAATTGGCTGTCTCGAAGATGGCCAATGGAAAGAGCACCCCGTGGCTGGGGATGTCGCGGCGCGTTTGGGTAGCCACAATGTTCAGGCCGATGGATGTCAGTAGGATGACTGCAATCCACACTCGGCTGCGTCGGTCGACCCACAGCAGTGCAATCGCTACCGGGGCCAAGAAGATGATGCCGTTGGGCCTTGCGAACGCGGCAAACGGCAGGGTGGCCGCGGTGACCAGCAGTCCTGCCGTGCTCATTCGGCCTGTCTTCACGGCCAGCCACAACTCGAACAGCAAGCCGGCGACTGCTATGGCGTAGTATCCGTCCGGGTACAGGGTGCCTGCGAAATACACCATATGCGGAGTGGCACAGACGAGTAACAGAAGCGCTACACAGCTCTTGCGTAAGCCCTGCTGCCAGTACCAAGCCAGAATCCGTGAAAACACAAGCACCGCCAGTCCCATCAGGATGGCAATCGGTACCTCAACCCGGCGCGTGCCTTCATAGCAAAGCCTTACAAACCAATACCACAGTGCTGGTTTGCCGGAATGCTGGTTCGCTGGATGTTCGATCTCGAGCAGGACAGCAAGGCTGTCTTCGCCGAGCACTCCAGGCCAGAATGCCAGTAGCCAGCTGCCATATATTAACGCCAGCATGCTGGCGAACGAGACGAATGGTCGCCAAGGGAAGGGCAATTGCGAGCCCCAGGTTGTGTTATCGCCGCTCATTGGCTCAATTGGCATTGCCGAGCGCCAACCCCGCATGCTCCCGCAGCGGATGGAAATGGATCTTGGGAAACCGCTCCTGCGCCAGCCGCACGTCATACGGTGACGTGCACAGATACGCCAGCGTGTCCGCCGCATCGTGCGCCAGGCGCAGCGGGTAGGCGTCGGTGAAGGCGCGCAGGTCGGCAGCGTTGTCCGCAGTGATCCAGCGCGCGCCGGTGTACTGGCAGCCTTCCAGGCGCACGTCGGCGTCGTACTCGGCCTTCAGGCGGTGCTGTACCACTTCAAACTGCAGCTGGCCCACGGCGCCCAGCAGCATATTGCCGCCGGCATCGGGCTTGAAGACCTGGATCGCGCCTTCCTCGCCCAGCTGGGCCAGGCCCTGCTGGAGCTGCTTGGTGCGCAGCGGGTTCTTGAGAACCACGGTCATGAACATTTCGGGCGCGAAGAAGGGCAGGCCGGTGAACTGCAGGCTGGCGCCGTCGGTGATGGTGTCGCCCAGCTGCACACCGCCGTGGGTGGTAAAGCCGATGATGTCGCCCGCGTAGGCTTCTTCGACCGCCTCGCGGCGCTGGGACATGAAGGTGACGACCGAGGTGGGGCGCAGCTCCTTGGCGGTGCGTTGCACCTTGAGTTTCATCCCCGGCATGTACTTGCCCGAAGCCACGCGCACGAAGGCGATGCGGTCGCGGTGGTTGGCGTCCATGTTGGCCTGCACCTTGAACACCACGCCGGAGAAACCTTCGTCCTCGGGCTGGATGGTCTTGACCACGGGCTGCTTGTTCACTTCCAGCGTGCTCACGCGCGGGCCGGGCGGCGGGGCCATGTCCACCAGGGCGTCCAGCACTTCCATCACCCCGAAGTTGTTCACGCCGGAGCCGAAAAACACGGGGGTTAGCTTGCCAGCCAGGAAGGCCTCGTGGTCCCAGGCGGGGGAGGCGCCGGTGGCCAGCTCCATGCTGTCCATGGCTGCGTCGAACTCGGCGCCGAAGCGCGCGCGCAGTGTGTCTACGTCAGACAGCGGGATGGCCTCGAAGTCCTGCGGGCGGCGCTCGCTGCCGGACTCGAACACCGTCATGGTCTTGGTGCGCAGGTTGATGATGCCGCCGAAGCTCTTGCCCTGGCCCACGGGCCAGGTCATGGGGCAGCAGGGCATGCCCAGCTCGCGCTCGACCTCGTCCATGATGTCCAGCGGGTCGCGCACTTCGCGGTCCATCTTGTTGACGAAGGTGATGATGGGTGTATCGCGCTGGCGGCAGACCTCGATCAGGCGGCGCGTCTGCGCTTCCACGCCATTGGCCGCGTCGATCACCATCAGGGCGGAATCGACGGCGGTGAGCACGCGGTAGGTGTCTTCCGAGAAGTCCTTGTGGCCGGGTGTGTCGAGCAGGTTGATCACGTGGTCACGGTACAGCATCTGCATGACCGAACTGGCGACCGAGATGCCGCGCTGCTTTTCGATTTCCATCCAGTCGGACGTGGCATGGCGGCTGGCCTTGCGGCCCTTGACGGCGCCGGCGATCTGGATGGCGCCCGAGAACAGCAGCAGCTTTTCCGTCAGCGTCGTTTTACCGGCGTCGGGGTGGGAAATGATGGCAAAGGTGCGGCGGCGCCGGGTTTCTGGGGCGTAGGACACAGGGGTTCCTGAATGGGATGGGGCGGGGCAGCGTGCCCTGCACAAGAATCTTCGGGCCGGGGCCTGCGGGAGGCCGCTAGATCGGCAGTCGCGGGATTTTACTGTTCCGTATAAGGTCGGGGATAGATTCCCCCGGTGGCGTAGCGTCGGGCGAGCACTTGCTTTTATAATCCACCGATCCGAGGAGCGTTGCAGCGTCCCCAGCAAAGGCGGGGCGTGAGGCTCGGAGTCATCTAGCAACGACGCTCATCCACTTCGCGTGCGATGAGTCGTATCGACCATCCCCTGCGCGCAGTGGCTTTTCAAACATGCTTTGGAGCACACCATCATGAACGCACGCGTCAACGCCCCGGTCAACACCGACTGCATCATTGCCGACATCGGCCTGGCCGAATGGGGCCGCAAGGAAATCCGCATCGCCGAGACCGAAATGCCCGGTCTCATGGCCATCCGCGAAGAATTCGCGCCCAAACAGTCGCTCAAGGGTGCGCGCATCACCGGTTCGCTGCACATGACGATCCAGACCGCCGTGCTGATCGAGACCCTGCAGGCGCTGGGTGCCGACGTGCGGTGGGCATCGTGCAACATCTTCTCCACTCAGGATCACGCCGCGGCCGCGATTGCTGCTGCTGGCACGCCCGTGTTCGCCATCAAGGGCGAGACACTGGCCGAATACTGGGACTACACGCACCGCATCTTTGACTTTGGCCCCGCAGGCACTGAAGGCGAAGGCCCCAACCTGATCCTGGACGACGGCGGTGACGCCACGCTGCTGATGCACCTGGGCAAGCGCGCCGAGAAGGACGCCTCGCTGATCGCCAACCCCACCAGCGAAGAAGAAACCTGCCTGTTCGCCTCCATCAAGGCCAAGCTGGCGGTGGACCCGACGTGGTACAGCCGCAAGATCGCGCAGATCATCGGCGTGACCGAAGAAACCACCACCGGCGTGCACCGCCTGAAGGAAATGTCGGCCAAGGGTTCGCTGATGTTCCGTGCGATCAACGTGAACGACTCGGTGACCAAGTCCAAGTTCGACAACCTATACGGCTGCCGTGAGTCGCTGGTGGACGGCATCAAGCGCGCCACCGACGTGATGATCGCTGGCAAGGTGGCTGTGGTCGCTGGCTACGGCGACGTGGGCAAGGGCAGCGCCCAGGCCCTGCGCGCCCTGAGCGCCCAGGTGTGGGTGACCGAGATCGACCCCATCAACGCCCTGCAGGCCGCAATGGAAGGCTACAAGGTCGTGACCATGGAATATGCCGCCGACAAGGCCGACATCTTTGTGACCACCACCGGTAACAAGGACGTGATCCGCCACGAGCACATGCTGGCCATGAAGGACCAGGCCATCGTCTGCAACATCGGCCACTTCGACAACGAAATCCAGGTCGCTACGTTGGAGCAGTACCAGTGGGAAGAGATCAAGCCCCAGGTGGACCACGTGATCTTCCCGGACGGCAAGCGCATCATCCTGCTGGCCAAGGGCCGCCTGGTGAACCTGGGCTGTGGCACGGGCCACCCCAGCTTCGTGATGTCGTCCAGCTTTGCCAATCAGACCATTGCCCAGATCGAACTGTTCACCCACAGCGACTACTACGAAAACGGCAAGGTCTATGTGCTGCCCAAGCACCTCGACGAAAAGGTGGCGCGCCTGCACCTCAAGAAGGTGGGCGCCATGCTGACCGAACTGACCGACGAGCAAGCCGCCTACATCGGCGTGCCCAAGCAAGGCCCTTACAAGCCTGACACCTACCGCTACTGATCCCGGTGCTGCGCGCCCTGGCGATGGGGCGCGCGCAGGGTGGTCTGGCGCCGTGATGCTGAGCAATGTCTGATTGCTCATAAATTGATAGCTGTTGGCGCTTGATTCAATAGCGCTACCAGCCGATTTGACTCAAAAAGGATGGGCGCGATGCGCGCAGATGTGTTTTTGGTGGAACGTGGCCACGCTGCCACGCGCTCGCAGGCGCAGCGCCTGATTGCCTCGGGGGTGCAGTGGCGCCTGTCGCCGCTGGCGACGTGGCAGAAGGTGGTGAAGAACGGCGACGACATCCCGTCGGTGGCCGAGGTGCAGCTGCTGGACGATGCAGAAGCCAAGTACATCTCGCGCGGCGGGCTCAAGCTCGAAGGCGCGCTCAAGGCACTGGGTCTGCCGGTGGCCGGCCTGCGTTGCCTGGATGTGGGGCAGAGCACGGGCGGCTTTACCGACTGCCTGCTGCAGCAGGGCGCCGCCCAGGTGATTGGCGTGGATGTAGGCCACGCCCAGTTGCACGACCGGCTGCGCAACGACCTGCGCGTGGTGTGTGTGGAGGGCGTGAACGCCCGCTCGCTCACGGCCGACGCCTTGGTGCAGGCCTGTGAGTTGGCCCTGTCCGAAGTCATCGTGCCCGAAGAAGACAACGAGACCCAGCCCGAGGCGCCCTACAGCTGGATGCGCAACGGCGGCCTGGTGGACGAGGCGTACGACGACAGCGACGATGCCAAGGACCAGGACATTGAGGCCTTCAAGACCGAGCGCGCGCAGCGCGCCCAGGGCACGCTGCCCGTGGAACGCCGCCGCCGGCCCGAGTGCGCCGACGTGGACATCACGCCCAGCTTTGCGCTGGTGACGGGCGATCTGTCGTTCATCTCGCTCACCCTGGTGCTGCCTGCGCTGGTGCCTTTGCTGGCGCCCCAGGGTGACCTGGTCATGCTGGTCAAGCCCCAGTTCGAGCTGCAGCCGGGGCAGGTGGGCAAGGGCGGCATCGTGCGCGACGAGTCCTTGTATGCGGTGGTGGAGCAGCGCATCCGCGACTGCTGCGCCACGCTGGGCCTGGAGGTGCAGGCGTGGATCGACAGCCCGATCCAGGGTGGCGACGGCAACCGGGAATTTTTTGTACACGCAAGGAGAGCCGCATGAATGCAGCCCACACGCAAGGCACCGGGTTCCCGGTGAGTTTCGAGTTTTTCCCGCCCAAGACGCCCGAAGGGGTCGACAAGCTGCGCGTGGCGCGCCAGCAGCTGTATGCACTGCATCCGGACTTCTGTTCGGTGACCTATGGCGCAGGGGGCTCCACGCAAGAAGGCACGTTCGGCACGGTGCGTGAGATCCTGTCCGAAGGCGTGGGCGCTGCATCGCATTTTTCGTGCATCGGGGCCACGCGCCAGTCGGTGCACGAGCAGTTGGCCACCCTCAAGGCCATGGGCGTCAAGCGCCTGGTGGCACTGCGCGGCGACCTGCCCAGCGGCTACGGTGTGGGCGGGGAGTTCCAGTACGCCAGCGACCTGGTAGCCTTCATCCGGGCCGAAACGGGCCGGGACTTCCACATCGAGGTGGCGGCCTACCCTGAGGTGCATCCTCAGGCCAAGTCGCCCGAGGCGGACCTGCAGGCCTACGTGACCAAGGTGCGGGCGGGGGCGGACTCTGCAATCACCCAGTATTTTTACAACAGCGACGCGTATTTTCGCTTTGTGGAGGACGCGCATCGCCTGGGCGCTGACGTGCCGGTGGTGCCGGGCATCATGCCCATTTCCAGCTCCACGCAGCTGATGCGGTTCTCGGACGCCTGCGGCGCCGAGATCCCGCGCTGGATCCGCCTGCGGCTGCAGTCGTTTGGGGACGACACCGCCAGCATCAAGGCGTTTGGCCTGGATGTGGTGACCGACCTGTGCGACCAGCTGCGCAGTGCTGGGGTGCCCGCGCTGCACTTCTACACGATGAACCAAAGCGCCGCGACGCTGGAGATCTGTCGCCGGCTGGGGATCTGATGGCAGGGGGCGCCCGGCCTCCCGCCGCCCTGCGCGTGCTGGCCCGGGGGCTGTTTGTGCGCACGGCGCTCGGCCTGTGGCTGTTGTGCAGCGCCCTCGCGGCTGCGCACGCCCAAGGGCTGCAGGCAGAGCCGGACGCGCTGGCCCCCAACCTGCTGTCCGTGCCGGGGGAGGCGATGCTGATCGATCCTCCCGCCAAACCGGAGCCCAGCACTCCTGGCGGGTCGCCGCTCAGCCTGGAGGCGGATGAGGTGGGGCTGGCCTCGTGGTACGGGGCGCAGTTCCACCGGCGGCGTACCGCCAGTGGAGAGTTGTTTGACATGCGTGCGCTCACAGCCGCGCACCCCACGCTGCCCTTTGGCTCACGCGTATGCGTGCGCAGTCAGGCCACGGGGCGCACGGTGATCGTGCGCATCAACGACCGCGGGCCGCACACCCGCAACCGGGTGATCGACCTGAGCCGGGGCGCTGCGGAGGCATTGGGCATGGTCGGCTTGGGGCTCAAGCCGGTGGAGCTGTTTGCCCTTCAGGACGACGACAAGGATTGCCCGGCGCCTTGACGCCCGGCAGAAGGAGGGTCTACAGGGCCGCTCAGCCGCCCGATTCGAGCGTGTGGGTCGCGTGTTTGTCCTGCGCCAGCAGCTCGGCCATCTGGGGCAGGGCGTCTTTGAGTGCAGCCTTCAGCGTGTAGGGCGGGTTGATCAGGAACATGCCGCTGGCCGGCAGGCCGGGGCGCTTGGTATCGCCCGTGACGGTTTCCGTGATCTTGCTCGACTTGACGGTGAGCGTGGCGTGCAGCCAGCTCTTGCCCGCCTTGGTGGCCAGCGTCTTCAGGCGGCGGGGCAGGTCGTGGGCTTCGGGGCGCGGAATGATGGGGTACCAGAACGCATAGGTGCCGGTGGCAAAGCGCTTGAGCGAGTCGGCCGCCATGTCGAGCACCTTGGCGTAGTCGCTCTTGATTTCATAGCTGGGATCGCACAGCACCAGGGCACGTCGGGCAGGTGGGGGCAAAAATTTCTTGATGCCCTCAAAACCGTCTTCGTGCAGCACAGCGACCTGGCGGCCAGCCTCTAGCTGGGCCACGTTGCCGGCCAGCGCGCGCAGGTCGGTGGGGTGCAACTCGAACAGCTTGAGCTTGTCGTGGTCGCGCAGCAGGCGCTGGGTGATGAAGGGCGAGCCGGGGTACACGCGCAGCGCCTTGCCCTGGTTGAAGTCGCCCACCATGTCCACGTAGGCCTGCAGGGCTGGGGTGAGGGCAGGCGTGGTTGGAGCAAACAGCCGGGCCACGCCGTCGGCGGCTTCGCCGCTGGTGCTGGCATAGTCCCCGTCCAGCCGGTACAGCCCCGCGCCTGCATGGGTGTCCAGCACGGTCAGCGCCGCGTCTTTCTCGGTAAGGTGTTGCAAGGCGGCAATCAGGACGGTGTGCTTGAGCACATCGGCATGGTTGCCTGCGTGGAAGGCGTGGCGATAACTGAACATGGCCCAATGGTAACGACTGTGTTGTGCAAAGGGTCGGCGCCCCTGTCCCGGCGCGGCACAATCGGGGGGTGCACGCGGTGGCGGGGGACGTGATGTTTTTGGCAGACAGGCGGCCCTTTGTTAGCCATTTGTTGCCATATCCGGGGCGGCCATGCTTCATGATCGCGCCTGCACTGTGCCCGCTTTCCGCCGTCGCCCTTCTTGATTATTTGCTTTTGACATTGCCAGCCCGCCCCGTCTCCTGCCCATGACCGCAAGCTCCAGCACAGCCCCCGCCAGTGGTGTCAGCCATGTCGATGCGCTGCCGCCCGGCACCCGCCTGGCGGAGTTCGAGATCCTCGCGTTGCTGGGGGTGGGCGGTTTTGGCATGGTCTACAAGGCGTTTGACCACTCCCTGCACCGGGCGGTGGCCATCAAGGAATACATGCCCTCGGCACTGGCCGGGCGGGCCGAGGGGCAATCGCTGTGGGTGCGGTCCTCGTCCGACCAGCAGACCTTCCAGGCTGGTTTGGTGTCGTTTGTGGGTGAGGCCCGCCTGCTGGCGCAGTTTGACCATCCGTCGCTGGTCAAGGTTTTCCGCTTCTGGGAGGCCAACAACACGGCCTATATGGTCATGCCGCTCTATTCGGGCATGACGTTCAAGCAGGCGCGTGCCCAGATGCGCACACCCCCGCCAGAGATCTGGCTGCGCAAGCTGCTGTGGTCGGTGCTGGACGCGCTGCGCGTGCTGCACGACGGCAACACGCTGCACCGCGACATCTCGCCCGACAACATCTTCCTGCAGGACAACGGCCCGCCGGTGCTGCTGGACCTGGGTGCCGCCCGGCACGCCATCAACGACCAGGACCGCAAGCACACGGCCGTGCTCAAGGTGAACTACGCCCCCATCGAGCAGTATTCCGATGGCGACGAGGAACTGCGCCAGGGGCCTTGGAGCGACCTGTATTCGCTGGCGGCCGTCATGCACGGCTGCCTTGCCAACGACACGCCCCTGCCTGCCACGCTGCGTTCCATCCGCGACCGCATGGTGTCGTTCTCCCGCATTGCCAAAACCGTCAAGCGGCAGTTTGGCGTGGAATATTCGGCACCTTTTGTGGCGGCGATTGCCCAGTCGCTGGCCCTGCGGCCCGAGGACCGGCCGCAGAGCATCGATGCCTTTCTCCAGACCATGGAGATGACCTCGGCACCCGAAGACGTGCAGCATTTCGACTTCCGCGCGGAATTGGGCGATATCTGGGTGGAGCCTGCCGACCAGCCCGGACCCGGCGTGCCCACACCCACCGTGGACGTGACTTCGTCCCCGAAGATCGGGGGCGAGGTGCCGGCCAGGCATGCGGATGTGGCTGCGGCGGTTGCGCCATCGGATGCCAGTCGCCCCGGCGACGACTTTGGCGCGGACACGGTCATGCTTGCCGGCCCGGATACGGTGGCGGCCGATGGCGGAGACACGGTGTTCATCGATGCCGGCGACACCGTGGCGGCCGACGACGATTCGCGTTTTGAAGACCTGCCGCACCACCGGTCCCCGGGTGTGGGCGGGCCGCGCGCTGCCGACAGACGGTCTGAGCCTTTGGCGCGTGACGCAGTGCGCGGCAGTGGCAAGGCTGCTCCATCGTCACGGCGGTCGTCCTTGGTGGCGGGCATTGTGGTGGCGGCGCTGGTCGCCGTAGTGGCCGGAGCGGGCTGGCGCTGGAGCCAAGGCCGCCAGCCGCCCCGCGACGACATCATCACCGAGATGGCGGAGCGGCCTGCAGCCGCTGCCCCCGCTGATACGCCGCTGACGGAGGCCTCTGCACCTGTCGTCGGCGGGAGCGATGTGCAAGCCGCGGCCCAGCTGAGCGCGGTTGCCACCGCCAGCACAGCCTCTGCCGCCTTGCCTGCCCCCGCCTTTGTAGCGGCCTCTGCACCCAAGGTGACGCCGCGAGCCGCCAAGCGCACCGGTGCGGAGCCTGCGCCCGCGCCCATCGTGGTGCATGAAGAGCCCGTGCCTGCGCCGCCGCCTGTGGTGGCCGAGCCCAAGCCCCGCCCTGCGCCGCCGCCCCGGCAACCCTCCCCGCAAGAGGTCTGCGCCGACGCCAACTTCCTGGCCCGCCCGATGTGTATCCACCAGGAATGCCAGAAGCCGTCACAGGCCAATCAAACCGTCTGCGTGGAAAACCGCCGCCGCTACGAGGCCGAGGAGCAGCGCCGCCGCCAGACGCCGAATTAACGGGGGTGTTGCGCGCCATCCGGCGCCGAAGCCCGCGTCTTTTCGGCACAGGCTGCGTTCCCAATTGGCCCGATACCTGCAGGTGTCGCTGGGCTTGGCGGCTTGCAGTAGCCAAAAATCCCACGGATTTCAACCAGCCGTCGGCACGGAACACTGCCCCAGCCGCACCGGGCACCCGAGGGCAGTCGCAGGGGGCTCTTGCGTGAAAGTATGGCTCGTTCGTATAATGGAAGGCTTCGCAGCGCTTATGTGGTCCCGCGGCGAAGACTTCTTGCCACCTAAGAGGCTTCCTTCAGAGAAGCACCGACCGTGGAAAAGGACCCGCCAAACCCTCTTTTGAAGAGAAAACTCATGACAACTACTTTCAGCGCAAAGCCCGCTGAGGTCGTGCACGAGTGGTTTGTGGTTGACGCGACCAACAAGGTCCTCGGACGAGTAGCCAGCGAAGTTGCTCTCCGTTTGCGCGGCAAACACAAGGCCATTTACACGCCTCACGTCGATACCGGTGACTTCATCGTCGTTATCAACGCAGCCCAACTCAAGGTCACCGGCACCAAGTCCCTGGACAAGGTGTACTACCGTCACTCGGGTTATCCCGGCGGTATCACGGCCACGAACTTCCGCGACATGCAAGCCAAGCACCCCGGCCGCGCGCTGGAAAAGGCTGTTAAGGGCATGCTGCCCAAGGGCCCCCTTGGCTACGCGATGATCAAGAAACTCAAGGTGTACGGTGGTGCTGAGCATCCCCACACCGCCCAGCAGCCCAAAGTGCTGGAAATCTAAGGAGCCTTGAGATGATTGGTGAATGGAACAATGGCACCGGCCGTCGCAAGTCCAGCGTCGCCCGCGTGTTTCTGAAAAAAGGCTCTGGCAAGATCACGGTGAACGGCAAGGACATCCAGTCCTACTTCGGCCGCGAAACCTCGATCATGATTGCCAAGCAACCCCTGGCGTTGACCAACCATGTCGAAACCTTCGACATCCAGATCAACGTGCACGGTGGTGGTGAATCCGGCCAAGCTGGCGCTGCCCGCCACGGCATCACCCGCGCCCTGATCGATTACGACGCATCCCTCAAGCCCGTCCTGAGCCAAGCCGGCTTCGTGACCCGCGATGCGCGTGAAGTCGAACGTAAGAAGGTCGGTCTGCACTCCGCACGCCGCGCCAAGCAGTTCTCCAAGCGTTAAGCTATGGCCCTGCCGGATGCTGCCCTGGGCAGCATCCCCTGCAAGGCACTCCCAGTGGGTGCTTTACAGAGAAAAACCGCCTTCGGGCGGTTTTTTCGTTTATGGTGCGCTCTTTTCTTTGGGGAGAGGCCTTCCATGGCCCGCCTGTCGAGCCTATGCGCTTTCGCCTGCTTCGCCGTCGGTTGACCATCAGCGCCCCCCGGGTGGCCATCCGCAGCGCCTTGCCGTGGCCCTTTCGGTGGCTGGCCCTGGCCGTGGTGACGGGTTTTTGCGCCGCCGTGGCGTTGTGGGCCTTTGAGTTTGGCAAGTCGATTGCGGGGCTCGATACTGTCTCGCGCGACGAAGTGGTACAGATGAAGGCGGAGATCAGCCGCCTGCGCGAAGAAGGCCAGGAGCGCCAGACCGTTGCCTTGACCGCCGAGAGCCTGCTGGCGACGGAGCGCGCGGCCAAGGAGAGCCTGATGGCCCAGGTGCGCCAGCTCGAAACCGACAACCGCACGCTCCGAGAGGACCTGGGCTTCTTTGAAAAGCTGATCCCTGCGGCCAAGACCGATGGGCTGGCCATTCGCGCGCTGCAGGCCGAGGTGCTGGGCGGGATGCAACTGCGCTGGCAGGTGCTGGTGATCCAGGCGGCCCGCAATGCGCCGGAATTCAACGGGCGACTGGAGCTGGTGCTGGCGGGCACGCTGGATGGCAAGCCTTGGTCGCAGACCCAGCCGCCCCAAGGGCAACCGTTGCAGGTCAGGCAGTACCGCCGCATCGAGGGCGTGCTCGATCTGCCCCCCCAGGCCGTGGTAAAAACCGTGACCGCCCGCGTGCTGGAGGGCACCACCGTTCGCACCAGCCAGACCATGGCCATCGAATAGCGTGGCGGTGGTGATAACGCCTCCGCAAGGCCCTGACGCACTCGCCAAGGCAGCCTGCGCCGCCCATCGCCACTGCACGATCTGGCGACCCTTCAATCCGCAAGTGGGCCTGAAGGCCTGCTTGCTCTTCCAGGAGTCCTCCCCATGTTTTCGCGTAAAAAGCAGCCGCCCATCAAAAGCCTGGTGGCGCAGGGCACCAAGATCGAGGGCCATGTGCATTTTGCCGAGGGCATGCGCATTGACGGTGATGTGGTCGGCGATATCCGGGCTGTGGCGGACCAGCCCAGCATCCTGGTGATCTCCGAAACCGCGCGGGTCGAGGGGGCGGTGCACGCCGACCATGTGATCATCAACGGCCAGGTGCTGGGCCCCGTGCATGCGCGCGAACTGCTCGAGTTGCAGCCCAAGGCGCAGATCACGGGCAATGTGCACTACAAGGCCCTGGAGATGCACCAGGGCGCCGTGATCGCCGGGCAATTGATTCCCATGGCCGTGCTGATCGAGGAAAAGCCCCCACTGAAGTTAGCGTCAAACAGCCAGTGACCTGAATTCCCGAGAGCTTTGCAGTAGTATTCCCTGCAAACCCTGAACCCGGAGTACCCCATGAGCGCAGTTGCCGAAAACATCCAGTCCGAAATGCCCGCCCCCATCCTGTTCACTGACAGTGCGGCGGCCAAGGTGGCGGACCTGATTGCCGAAGAGGGCAACCCCGACCTGAAGCTGCGGGTGTTTGTGCAGGGTGGCGGTTGCTCTGGCTTCCAGTATGGCTTCACCTTTGATGAAATCACCAACGAAGACGACACCACCATGACCAAGAACGGTGTGTCGCTGCTCATCGATGCCATGAGCTACCAGTACCTGGTCGGCGCCGAGATCGACTACAAGGAAGACCTCCAAGGCGCTCAGTTCGTCATCAAGAACCCGAACGCCAGCACCACCTGCGGTTGCGGATCGAGCTTCTCGGCTTGAGGGGCGCCGTGCCAGGCAAAGACCTGCACCCTGAATGAAACAACCGCCTTCGGGCGGTTTTTTCATGCCAATGGTTCTGTTGTTTCCCCTTGAAAGCCTTGCAACCCATGCACCAGGAACCCTCTCAGAAAGTGCTGCTGTGGCTGGTGGCCGTCGGCTTCTTCATGCAGACGCTGGATGCCACCATCGTCAACACCGCGTTGCCTGCCATGGCGCTGAGCCTGGGCGAAAGCCCGCTGCGCATGCAGTCGGTGGTGGTCGCGTATTCGCTGGCCATGGCGATGCTCATCCCGGCGTCGGGCTGGGTGGCTGACCGGTTTGGCGCGCGCCGGGTGTACTTTCTGGCCATTGTCTTTTTTGTGGCGGGCTCAGTGTTCTGTGCGCTGTCGCACAGCCTCACCCAGCTGGTGGCCGCGCGCGTGGTGCAGGGTTTGGGCGGAGCGCTGCTGCTCCCGGTGGGGCGGCTGGTGGTGCTGCGCACGTTCCCGCGCGAGAAGTTCTTGCAGGCCATGAGTTTTGTGGCCATTCCCGGGCTCATCGGCCCGCTGATTGGTCCTACCCTGGGGGGCTGGCTGGTCGAAGTGGCCTCCTGGCACTGGATCTTTCTGATCAATGTTCCGGTGGGCCTGCTGGGCTGTGCTGCCACTATGCGCTACATGCCGGGGGTGCCCGTGCCGACGGTGGCGCGGTTTGACCTGGCGGGCTATCTGATGCTCGCCTTTGGCATGGTGGCGCTGTCGTTGGCACTGGATGGGCTGGCCAGCCTGGGGCTGCGGCAGGCGAGTGTGCTGGTGCTCATGATCTTCGGGCTGGCCAGCCTGGTGGCCTACTGGCTGCACGCGGCGCGGCGGCCCGACCCGCTGTTTTCGCCCCGGTTGTTCTCGGTGGATACCTTGCGCATCGGGCTGCTGGGCAACCTGTTTGCCCGGCTGGGCAGCTCGTGCATGCCGTTCCTGATTCCGCTGCTGCTGCAGGTCACCATGGGCTATTCGCCGCTGCAGGCGGGCATGATGATGCTGCCCGTGGCGGTGGCGGGTATGTCGATGAAGCGGTTCACTACCACGCTGATCACCCGCTTTGGCTACCGCCAGGTGCTGGTGGGTAACACGCTGCTGGTGGGCCTGACCATGGCCAGCTTCGGGCTGGCTGCGCCCTCGCAGCCGCTGTGGCTGCATGTGCTGCAGCTGGCGGTGTTTGGCGCGGTGAACTCGCTGCAGTTCACAGCCATGAACACCGTGACCCTCAAGGACCTGGGGCACGACATGGCCAGCAGCGGCAACAGCCTGCTGTCGATGGTGCAGATGGTGGCCATGGGCATGGGAGTGGCTGCGGCGGGTGCGGTGCTGGCGGCGTTCACCGATTTCTTCCAGCCCACGGGCACTGCCCAGACCCTGCAAGCCTTTCAGGCCACATTCGCCTGCATGGGACTGATCACGGTGGCTTCAGCCGGAATCTTCTGGCAACTGTCGCCACAAGACCGGTCCGGCACCCAGGCTGGCGCCTCGGTCGATGCCGGGGACCACGGCTGATCGCCCTGCCCAAGGCTTGTAGACCCGACGAATCAGGCCGGGTACACCGCGCCCAGGACGCGAGGGCCCACGGCGCCCGTCACGCTGGGCAGGTTGCCTGGGGCACCTTCCAGCGCTTGGCGCGCCAGCCAGGCAAACGCGGCGGCCTCCACCTGCAGGGCGGGCAGGCCCAGCGCATCGGTGGCCACCACCTGCAGGGACGGGCAGGCGGCCTGCAGCCGCCGCATGAGCTGGTCGTTGAGCGCGCCACCGCCGCATACTGCCAGGGTTCTGCTATTGTTTGGATAGCTATTGGCGCATATTGCACTAGCGCTTGCGGTGAATTCGGTCAAAGTGGCCTGCACATCGGCCGCAGCGGCCTGCGCAAAGGGCTCCAGGTGCGCGGCCAGCCAGGTGGGGTTGAACAGGTCGCGCCCTGTGCTCTTGGGGGGCGCCTTGTGTAGATACGGCTCCTGCAGCAACGCGGCCAGCAGGTCCGGCAGCACCCGGCCCGTGGCGGCCCAGGCCCCGTCCTTGTCAAATGGCTGGCCCGTGTGCTGCTGGCACCAGTGGTCCATGAGGGCGTTGCCGGGGCCGCAGTCGAATCCCAGGACGCTGCCGTCCGCCCCCAGCACGCTGAGGTTGGAGATGCCGCCAATGTTCAGCACCAGCACCGTCTCGTCCGGCCGGCCGAACACGCCCTGGTGGAAGGCGGGCACCAGCGGCGCACCCTGGCCACCCGCGGCCACGTCGCGGCTGCGCAGGTCGGCCACCACGGTGATGCCCGTCAGCTCGGCCAGCAGGGCGGGGCTGCCCAGTTGCAGCGTGTAGCCTGTGCCGTCGAACTCCTGAGGGCGGTGCCGCACGGTCTGGCCGTGGGCGCCTATCGCACGGATCGCACGGGTCGGGTGGCCGCTGCGCTGCAAAAGGGTGTGCACCACCTCGGCGTAGGCCCGGGATAGCGCATTGCCTGCGAGGGCTGCGCGGTGCAGTTCGTTGTCGCCGGGGGTGTTGAGGGCCAGCAGCTCGGCCCGCAGTGCGGAGGCAAAGGCGGCGCTGGCATGGTGCGTGACGCGCAGGCGAGGGCCCGAGAAGTCGGCCAGCACCCCGTCGATCCCGTCGAGCGAGGTGCCCGACATCAGGCCGATGTACAGATCGGACATGGCCTGCCGGGTGGGGTGCGTCGTTGGTAAGTCGGGATCAGTCTGCGCTGGCTTGCTCGATGAGCGCCGCGGCATTCAGCTGAACACGCATGTTGGCAGCGAGGCGGTCAAACGCGGGCCGTCCAGCCGCCGACACAGGGGCAGCGGCTTCGCTCTGGGCCACGATGGTCATCGGGTCCTGGTGCACGCCGTTGACGCGGAACTCGAAGTGCAGATGGGGGCCGGTGGCCCAGCCGGTGGCACCCACGGCGCCCAGTGTCTGGCCTTGTTCGACCGACTGGCCCTGGCGCACGTCAATGCGGCTCAGGTGGGCATACACCGTGACGTGCTGGTTGCGGTGCTTGATGAACACCACGTTGCCGTAGCCGTTTTGCACGCCCGCAAACTCCACAACGCCATCACCCACCGTGCGCACGGCGGTGCCCGTGGGGGCCGCAAAATCGGTGCCCAGGTGGGCGCGCCAGGTTTGCAGGATGGGGTGCAGGCGCATCTTGAAGCCGCTGGTCACGCGCGAGAACTCGACGGGCGAGGTCAGGTAGGCGCGGCGCATGCTTTCGCCGTCCAGTGTGTAGTAGGCGCCCTTGGTGGCGTTGGGTTCCTGGAACCAGATGGCTTGGTGGGTCTTGCCGTTATTGACGAACTCGGCGCTCAGCACGCGGCCGCTTGACAGCGGTTCGCCATCGGCTTCCAGGGTTTCGTACACCACCGAAAAGCGGTCGCCCTTGCGCAGCGAACGGCGGAAGTCGATGTTGCCCGAGAACAGTTCCGCCACCTGCACGGCCACCGAGTCGGGGATGTTCGACGCGTCGGTGGCAGCGAACAGCGAACTGTGGATGATGCCGCCCGCCAGACGGCTGTTGGTCGTCATCTTGGCGGTTTCGATGCGCGTCGCAAACTTGTTGTCGCTGGTGCGCTCGACGATCAGGCGGCGGAAGTTGCCGCTGTCGTCCGGCACCCAGCGCACCGTCAGGCGGATCAGGCGGTGGTCGTCGGTAGTCTCTGCCGACACGCTGCGGCCGGTGCGGCCCAGCACGTACTGGCGCACCGGCGTGTCGCTGCGCATGAAGGCAGCAGCGGCCGGGTCGGCCACGCCCATGCGCTGCAGCAGCGACTCGGGGGTGTCGCTGCTGCGCACCTGTTCGGAGCGGAACAGCGAAAAACTGGGAGCGTCGAGCTGGCCCAGCACGAGGTTTTCGGCCAGCGACTCCACCGGGTAGTTCACCACGCGCACCGGCAGTTCGGCCGGGTCGGGCGCGAAGGACGCCACGGCAAACGCGCCGCCGCCGCCCGTCAGCAAGAGGGCTGCGATAGCGGCGGTGATGCGTTTGGGGTGTTGTTGGATCGTGCGGGACAGCCGGTCAAGCAAAGCGATGCTGGCGGTGCGGACCGTAGTGAGGCCGTGAATCAAAGGTCTATCCCCAGGGTGATTGCGGTTCCGTGGCACACCCCCGGTGTGAATGCGGGGCGGGGCCAGGAGCACAGACTGTCAGGCTGCAGCCATTCGACAGGTTGATGAAAAACAGGTCGAAACGGCGGGCCCACTAGAATCCGCCTCTGCAATGTGGGCTGAAGTATAGCGGTGCATGCTGTCTAGACATCCCAAAAAACCCTTATGAATCAATCTGCTGTTACAACAACCCCGGTCTCTGATGGTGTAAGACAAGCCCTCGAAATCTCGCTGCGCGGTGTGCAAGAGCTGCTGCCACAGGACGAATGGGTCAAGAAGCTGGCGCGCTCGGAGGCCACCGGCCAGCCGCTGCGCATCAAGCTGGGCCTGGACCCCACGGCCCCCGACATCCACATCGGCCACACGGTGGTGCTGAACAAGATGCGGCAATTGCAAGATCTGGGCCACCAGGTCATCTTTCTGATCGGCGACTTCACCAGCCTGATTGGTGACCCCTCGGGCCGCAACAGCACGCGCCCGCCGCTCACGCCCGAGCAGATCAAGGTGAACGCCGAGACTTACTACAAGCAGGCCAGCATGGTGCTGGACCCGGCCAAAACCGAGATTCGCTACAACAGCGAGTGGAGCGAGCCCCTGGGCGCGAGCGGCATGATCCAGCTGGCTTCCCGCTACACCGTGGCACGCATGATGGAGCGCGACGACTTCCACAAGCGTTTCTCCACCGGCCAGTCAATCGCGGTGCACGAATTTTTGTACCCGCTGATGCAGGGCTACGACTCGGTGGCGCTCAAGAGCGACCTGGAGCTGGGCGGCACGGACCAGAAGTTCAACCTGCTCATGGGCCGCCACCTGCAGCAGGAATATGGCCAGGAGCCGCAGTGTGTGCTCACCATGCCATTGCTGGTGGGCCTGGACGGCGTGGACAAGATGTCCAAGTCCAAAAACAACTACATCGGCATTGCCGAGGATGCCAACACCATGTTCGCCAAGGTGCTGTCGATCAGCGACACCCTGATGTGGGACTGGTTCACCCTGCTGTCGTTCAAGAGCCTGGCCGACATCGCTGCGCTCAAGGCCGAGATCGCTGGCGGGCGCAACCCCAAGGACGCCAAGGTGATGCTGGCCAAGGAGATCACCACGCGCTTCCACAGCGCTGCCGCCGCCGATGCGGCAGAGCAGGACTTCATCAACCGCAGCAAGGGCGGCGTGCCCGATGAGATCCCTGAGGTGAGCCTGTCGGGCGCGCCGCTGGGCATTGGTGCGCTGCTCAAGCAAGCCAACCTGGCCCCCTCGACCAGCGAGGCCAACCGCCTGATCGACGGCGGCGGTGTGCGTGTGGAAGGCAGCGTGGTCAGCGACAAGGGGCTGAAGCTGGCCGCCGGCACCTACGTGGTGCAGGTGGGCAAGCGCAAGTTTGCACGGGTGACTTTGGCCTGATTTGGGGTTAAAACAGCCGCAAGCGCTAGAAGAATATGCGCTGGCAGCTATCAAAATGAAAGCGCTGAGGCCGTAAGGCCCAGCGCTTTTTTCATGAGCCGTCCAGGTTGTCGTTCAGGTCCGGGTCGGGCACATCGCCAATCGCCTGGCGTGTGGCCTCGGCCTGCACCTGCAGCCAGGCGCAGAAGGCCTTGATCTCTGGCCGCTGCGCGCTGCGCGGCCCCACCATGAGCCAGTAGGCCAGGGGCGAGTCGATGCGGTGGCCGGGCAGCACCTCCACCAGGTCGCCCGCAGCCAGGGCATCGGCAATCAGCGGCATGCGGGCCAATGCCAGGCCCTGCCCGGCCAGCGCGGCCTGCACGATCTGGTGGGCGTAGTTGAAGTACAGCCAGCGCTGGGGCTGCAGCTTGGTCAGGTCGCGGGTGTCGAACCAGCGGCGCCAGCTCAGGTATTCCAGGTAGTGCGTGCGGTGGGCGTCGCCCGCCTCGATCAGGGTGAACTGCGCCACATCGGCGGGGGTGCGCAGCGGCTTGCCGCTCTTGAGCAACCAGGGGCTGGCCACCACGGCAAGTTGCTCGCCAAACAGGCGGATGCCGCCCTGCGTGGCCCCGGCGGGCATGGCATAGCGCAGGGCCAGGTCCACGTCCGACGTCTCCAGGTCCACCTGCACATCGCTTGCATCAATGCGGATGTCGATACCCGGGTTGTCGCGCTGGAACTCCTCCATGCGCGGGATCAGCCACATCGACGCAAAGCTGGCCCAGGTAGTGATGGCCACGCTGCGGCGCCCGGCCGTCTGGCGCACCAGGCGCACGGCGGCGTCCATGCGCTCCAGCGCGGGGCCCACGGCGCGCTGCAACTGCGCGCCCGCGCTGGTCAGCTCCACCGCGCGCGTGTGGCGCAGGAACAGGGGCACGCCCACTTCTTCTTCCAGCGCCTGGATCTGGCGGCTCACGGCCGACTGGGTGAGGGCCAGCTCGTCGGCCGCCGCGCGGAAGTTGAGGTGCTTGGCCACGGCCAGAAACGCGCGCCAGTGCCCTGTGGCCACGGGCCGGGTGCGCAAGACGGCGGGGGAGTATTCGGCGGTGGTCATGGCGGCATTCCTGCAAACAGCGATTCATGCGTCGATGGAATGAATAGCGTACCGCGTTTTCATTGGACTGTGTGCGGTGCAAGGCGCACCATTCAGGCTCCTCATCACGTTTTACCGAATCCAAGGAGCCTGTCATGTCCGCCCGCAACGTTCTGGAATCGCAACAATCCGTCCACGCCGCCACGGCTGGCCGTCGCGCGGCCGGTTGCTGGAAACTGGCCACCGGCCAGGCCCTGTCCTTGCGCCCGGACACCCATGGCGTGCTGCAGATCGCCCAGGGGCGGGCGTGGGTCACCTTGCGCGGTGCACGGGCAGACCTGCCAGGCGCCGTGGTGGACCATGTGCTGCAGCCGGGCGAACAGCTGACCGTTGCGCCGGGGCAGCATGTGGTGATGGAGGCCTGGAGCGGTTCCGGCTACGCGGAGCCGGTGGCTTTCCGCTGGGACGTCCTGGCAGCCCCCGCTCTGGCGCAGCCCGCCAGCATGGCCGCCAGGGATTGGGAATGTGGCGTCGTGCAGCCGCTGCGCGATCTGGGCCAGTCGCTAGGGCAGGGCGGACGGGCCTTGGGCACGGCGCTGGCGGGCGTGGCGGGCGCGGGCGGCCGGTTTGCCGTCGGCCTCGCCCGGTTTGCTCTGTTTCGGATAGCAGCGCCGCTACAGCGCAGGCCTGTGTGAACAGCTCATGCAGGAAAAGCATCAATCCGTGCCGTGCTTTTCATTGGACGTTGTTCTGCAACCGGCGCACCATACGGTCATATTAGGGTTAACCCGGAGAAAGCCATGACAACCTCTCACGTTCTTCATCTGTTTGCATCTTCCCGCGCCATGGGCGCTGCCGCCGGTGAGGCGGGGCAGGTGGCCGCAGGCGCCGCCGTCACCCTGGCCCCCAAGGCCGCGATGACCCTGCGCATCGCCGAAGGCCAGGCTTGGGTCACGCTGGGCCAGGGCCTGGGCGGTGGCAGCGACCTGGTCCTGTGCGCGGGGCAGTCGCTGCCCGTGGCAGTAGGCCAGTCGGTGGTGGTCGAACCGCTGAACGGCCGCCGCCTGCAATACCGCTGGGTGCGTGGCGATGCCGCCGATGCACGTCCTGCCGCCTGGTGGCGCCGTGCGTCCGTGGGCAACGGGGCTCCCGCCTGGGACGACGCCTGCTGCGCCTGACCTGATCCGACCGAGGCTCGCCCGCCTCGGTCGGGGCATGAATGGGAACTCCAAAGAGCTGCTGGTGCTTAATCAATAAGCGCCAGTGGCTCTTTTTTTAATAGCGTTTGGCATGGACGTGCGCTGGCGGCACGCGCGGCTCAACCCCCGGGTTCCTCGCGCGGCGCTTCGCCCAACAGCCCGATCAACTGGGACTGCAGCGTCGTCAGCAGTTCATTTGACAACGCCGGCTGCGCCGCTGCGGTGGCCCGGGCCAGCACCAGCCCGCCGACCATGGTAGCCAGGATTTGCATGGCGCGTGCGCGGTCTGTGGGTTGCTCGGCCGTGCCACCTTCCTCGGCGCCGTTGTCTGCCAGCAACTGCGCAAACCGCCCGATGTTGCGCTCGATGCCCTGGGCAAACACTTCCGACAGCGCGCTGCCGGCCCGCGCGGCGTCCACCGCCAGCGCAGCCGCCGGGCAGCCTGTGCCCGGCGAGTCGCGGTGCTGGGGCGAGAGGTAGCTCTGGATGCGCTCGCTGATGGTGGTGTTCGGGGTGGCGCCGTCCAGCGGGGCGATCGACCAGTCGAACGCCCGCGCGCACGCCTCTTGCACCAGCGCGTCCTTGGAGGCGAAATGCCGGTACAGCCCGCCATGCGTGAGACCGGCGTCGCGCGTGATGTCGGCCACGCCCACGCCGGTCAGCCCCCGCTCGCGGTACAGGCGGGAGGCCGCGTCCAGAATGCCTTGCCGGTTTTCAGCGGCCTGTGCTTTGGAAACCTTCATGCTGCCTCGTAATGATGGTGGTCGTACGCAAAATGAAGTCATGCCTTTATGATGACGATTGCAATCATAAAGGCGCTACCCCTTCAGGGTGGCGCATCTGCTGAACCATCCTGTGGAGCTGAATCATGAAGATAACCAATGTGACCCGTTGCGCGCTGAAGCGTGCCTTGTATGGTGAGGGGGTCGCGTAATGCGCCGGGTTGTGGTCACCGGCATGGGCCTGGTGTCGCCGCTGGGCTGCGGTGTGGAGCTGGTCTGGCAGCGCCTGCTGGCTGGGCGCTCGGGCCTGTCGCGCCTGCCGGACGCGGTCACGGACGGCATTGCCGCCAAGGTCGCGGGGCAGGTGCCGGATGTGGTGCAAGACCCTGAAGGCGGTTGGGACGTGGACGCCGTTGTCTCGTCCAAGGACCAGCGCAAGATGGACCGCTTCATCCCCTTTGCCCTGGGCGCCGCGCAGCAGGCGCTGGCCCAGGCGGGCTGGCCGCCCGTTGACGAGCGGGGGCGTGAGCGCACGGCCACGGTCATCGCCTCGGGCATCGGTGGCTTCGGTGCGATTGCCGAGGCGGTGCGCACCACCGACACGCGCGGGCCGCAGCGCCTGTCGCCGTTCACGGTGCCGTCGTTCCTGGTCAACCTGGCGGCGGGGCAGGTGTCGATCCGCCACGGGCTCAAGGGGCCGCTGGGGGCTCCGGTCACCGCGTGCGCTGCCAGCGTGCAGGCCATTGGCGACGCCGTGCGCCTGATCCGCAGCGGTGAGGCCGATGTGGCCGTGTGTGGCGGCAGCGAGGCCGCCATCGACCGCGTGAGCCTGGGCGGTTTTGCGGCGGCCAAGGCCCTGGGTACGGCGTTCAACGACACACCCGAGCAGGCATCGCGCCCGTTCGATGCGCAGCGCGACGGCTTTGTGATGGGCGAGGGCGCAGGCATGCTGGTGATCGAGGCGCTGGACCACGCCCTGGCGCGCGGCGCGCAGCCGCTGGCCGAGCTGGTGGGATACGGCACATCGGCCGACGCGTACCACATCACCTCCGGCCCCGAAGACGGTGACGGCGCCGCGCGCAGCATGTGGGCCGCGCTGGCGCAGGCGGGCCTGACGGCGCAGGACGTGCAGCACCTGAACGCCCATGCCACCTCCACCGGCGTGGGCGATCGGGGCGAGCTGGCCGCCATCCGCCGGGTGTTCGGCGCGGGGGCGCCGGTAGCCATCAGCTCCACCAAGTCGGCCACCGGGCACCTGCTGGGCGCGGCCGGTGCGGTGGCGGCCATCTTCACCACGTTGGCGCTGCGCGATCAGGTGGTGCCGGGCACGCTGAACCTGCACACACCCGATGCCTTGGCCGAAGGGCTGGACCTGGTGGCGCTGCAGCCCCGGCCCATGGCGCTCACGCACGCCATGCTCAACGGCTTTGGCTTTGGCGGCGTCAATGCCACGCTGATCCTGCGGCGCTGGACCGAAGCTGCGTGATCGGCGGAGCGCAGCGCGCGAGGCGGCGGGTCAGAGCACCAGCTCGCCCCGTACAACCTCGAACGCAGCGATGGCCGCGTCCCCGTCCAGCGACTCCATGCGGGCCAGTGCATCCACATCTTCCACGGTGCTGAAGGCCAGGCTGAAGTGCTGAAACCGCCGACCCGCCAGCGGGCCGTGGTGCAGCACTTCGATGTTGATGTGGCGGGGGTCGTTGCGGATGCGCTCGATGAGTTTGAGCACCGCCTTTTGCGGACCTTCCAGTTGCTGGCAAAAGCGCTGCCCGTCAAAGATCAGCAAGCCCGTGATGTCCAGCTCCGCGTTGACCTGGCGCGCGCGCCCGGCAATCTCGGCCACCACGCTCAGCGGTTGCTCGGGGGCGATGGTGCTCACGTAGAGGACCTCGTACAGGGCAGGGGATAGGTTCATATGTGAGGCCCAATGTAGGTGGCACATGGTGCCTGCGCAATGTCAAAAGACATAGAGGCGACAGCGGAACCACTTGGTTTGCGGCGCATTTGCAACGCGATGTGTTTCGGTGGATTCCGTACCTAAAATCGCACCCTCATGAACGTCACCTTGCCCGCCAAAGTTTGCCCTCCGGCCTGCCGCGATTGCCGATTGCGCAAGACGGGCGCCTTCACCGCCGTGACGCCCGAGGTCTTGGCGTTCATTGAAGGCTTTCGCAGTGACACCCTGGCGGTGGAAGCCGGCGGTGCGCTGGTGCGCGAGAACCAGACCAACGCCAAGCTGTTCACGCTGTATTCGGGCTGGGCGTTTCGCTACAAGACGCTGAGCGATGGGCGCCGCCAGATTCTCAACTTCTTGCTGCCCGGCGACCTGGTGGGGCTGCAGCAGGAGTTTGGCGAGGTATCGGCCCACGGCATCGAGGCGCTGACCGACTGCTCACTGTGCGTGTTCCAGAACGACAGCCTGTGGGCCGTGTTCCGCGAGCATCCGCGGCTGGGCTACGACATCACCTGGCTGTCGGCACATGAAGAGGGCCATGTGGACGACAACCTGCTCACAGCCGGCCGCCGCAACGCCACCGAGCGCGTGGCCATGCTGCTGATGCACCTGTACCGGCGGCTGGACCGCATCGGGCTGGTGGAGGAGGGGTCGGTGGGCTTTCCGCTCAACCAGCAGCACATTGCCGACGCCCTCGGGCTGTCGCTGGTGCACACGAACAAGACGCTGCGGCGCCTGGCCCAGCTGGGCCTGCACGAGCTGAAAAACGGGCGCCTGCGCCTGCTCAACACGCGCGCGCTGGCGCGCATTGCCGAGTACTACGACACACCGCCCCGGCTGATGCCGCTGCTATAGCGCCTTGGTTGCGACAGGTTTGGGGTCAAACAGGCCGCAAGCGCCAGTCAATCATGCGCAGGCAGCTATGGTTTACGTAGCATATTGCGTCCCGTGGGCCGCAGTCGATAATCCACGCAATGCCCGCGCGCCGGGCTTGTGCTGCGCAACCCCCTTCCATTTTCATGACCCCAATCGACATCCTCATCATGGCGGCCGGCAAAGGCACGCGCATGAAAAGCCGCATCCCCAAAGTGCTGCAGCGCCTGGCCGGGCGCCCGCTGCTGCACCACGTGCTGGACCAGGCCGCGCACCTGCAGGCACGCAGCGCCATCGTCATCACCGGCCATGGCGCTACAGAAGTAGAAGCAGCCACCGCAAGCGCGACTGGCGCTACCAGCTCTTTTGACTTGAAATTCGTGCGGCAGGAGCCGCAGCTGGGTACTGGCCATGCCGTGCAGCAAGCCGTGTCCCACCTGCGTGACGATGGCACGGCCGTGGTGCTGTCGGGTGATGTGCCGCTGACGCAGGCCGACACCCTGCGCGCGCTGGTGGCCGCGAGCGAAGGCGACAAGCTGGCCCTGCTGACGGTGACCCTGCCCGACCCCACGGGGTACGGCCGCATCGTGCGCAACGCCGACGGCGCCGTGCAAGGCATCGTCGAGCACAAGGACGCCACCGACACCCAACGCGCCATCGCCGAGGTCTACAGCGGCATCATGGCCGTGCCCGCGCGGCGGCTCACGCCCTGGCTGGCACGGCTGACGAACCACAACGCCCAGGGCGAGTACTACCTCACCGACATCGTCGCCATGGCCGTGGCCGACGGCGTGCCCGTGGTGGCCCACCGCATCACCGACGCGCTGCAGGTGGCAGGCGTCAACAGCCCGCTGCAACTGGCCGAGCTGGAGCGCGCCCACCAATTGCGCCAAGCCCGTGCGCTGATGGAGCAGGGTGTGCGCCTGGCTGACCCGGCCCGCTTCGACCTGCGCGACGACACCCGCACCGGGGTGCGCGGTGAACTGGTCTGCGGGCAGGACGTGGAGATTGATGTGAACTGCGTCTTTACCGGCCGCGTGGAGCTGGGCGAGGGCGTGAGCGTTGGCGCCAACTGCTGCATTGCCAACGCGCGCATCGCAGCGGGCGCAGTGATCCACCCTTACACCCACATCGACGGCGAAAAGGCTGGTGCCACGGTGGGCGAGGGCGCGCTGATTGGCCCCTTTGCCCGCCTGCGCCCCGGCGCGCAACTGGGCCGCGAGGTGCACATCGGCAACTTTGTGGAAGTGAAGAACAGCACACTGGCCGACGGCGCCAAGGCCAATCACCTGGCCTACCTGGGCGACGCCACTGTGGGCGAGCGCGTCAACTACGGCGCGGGCAGCATCACCGCCAACTACGACGGTGCCAACAAGCACCGCACGGTGATCGAGGCCGATGTGCACATTGGCAGCAACTGCGTGCTGGTGGCGCCCGTGACCATTGGCGCAGGCGGTACCGTGGGCGGCGGCAGCACCATTACCAAGAGCACGGCGCCCGGCGCGCTGAGCGTGGCACGTGGCAAGCAGGTGAGCATTGCCAACTGGTCACGCCCGAAAAAATGAAGCACCCCCTGAGTCGCTTCGCGCCTTCCCCCTCCAGGGGGGCGACAGCCTTTGCTGCGGGGCGGCCCTTGCTGGCTGTCCTCGCCTGGGTTTTCGTCTTCGTGCATAGCGCGTTGGCGCCTCGTTGTGCCGTGCACGCTTCTGTAGCCTGCAGCGGGAGATGAAAGTGGCTGGTGCAGACATGACCCCCGAACAGCTGCGCGCCGAACTGGCCCGCAGCCAGCAGCAGGTGGCCGACATGGCGGCTGCGCAAGAGGAGTTCTTGCGCGCCGTCTCGCACGACCTGCGCGCGCCGCTGCGGCATGTGACGTCATACGGCACGCTGGTGCGCGAGGTGCTGGGCGACTTGCCGCCCGAAGTGGTGCAGGGCGCCGAGGTGCAAGAGGCCCTGGGCTTCCTCGCCACCATGGACCAGTCTGCGCGCCGCATGGGGTTCATGATCGACGGCCTGCAAGCCCTGGTGCGCACCAGCCGGGTCCCGCTGCGCCTGCAGCCTGTGCCGCTGGCCGATGCCGTGGCCCAGGCGCGCGCCACGCTGGCCCCGGCCGAGGCCGGGCGCGCTGTGCAATGGCGCGCGGGCGCCGACCTGCCCACGCTGCAAGCCGACCCCGCGCTGCTGCAGGATCTGCTGGTGCAGCTGCTGGGCAATGCCCTCAAATTCACCCGCCCCGTGGCGCACGCTTGCATCACGGTGTCGGCGGATGCAGCACCGGCGGGCCAGGTCGCCTTCACGGTGCAGGACAACGGCGTGGGCTTTGACCTGGCGCGCGCGGGCAGCTTGTTCGGCGTGTTCCAGCGCCTGCACCGCGAGACGGAGTTCGAGGGTGTGGGCGCGGGGCTCGCACTGTGCCGCGCCATTGCGCAGCGCCACGGCGCAGAGGTCAGCGCGACGGCGGCGCCCGGTGCAGGGTGCAGGGTGCGGGTGGCCTGGCCCATTGGCGCACCAAGCTCCGCGCAGGAACCGTTGCCGGGCTAACGCCTGTTGTCAGCGACGGGCGACCGGCCATGAAGGCCACACACAGGGTGTGGCCCCTGCCGGCCCACCCTACCGTTCGGTTACGAAGCGGCTCCGTACAACCCTGTGGCGCGCAGCGTGGCGCGTTGGTCGCCTGCCCTGATCCGTAGCGTGACCTGCAGCGTGTCTCCGGCATCCCATCCCCAGGGCGGGCAGCCTGTGAGAGCGCCCCGCAGGGTGCGTTCAGGGAACCAGCGGGGCGGCGCGAATCCGGCGGCCGTCACGGCGCGGTTGCTGCTCCAGTCCTTGACGCTGTTCAGGGTCTCCATGAAATAGGCTTCTCGCAGCTTTGCCTCCACCACGTACCCGGAGAAGCGGGTCGAAGCCCAGTGCGGAGGGAACTGAACGTCCCACATCGATACGCTATCGCCCAGCAATTCCCTTGGTCCCATGCCAGCGGGGCCCCGCTTGGTGAGCGTTGCCGACTCGACCTCCAGCCCTGGCGGAAAGCCATCCGCCCCAGCACGAATGGAGATAAGCACGATCAGGTCGGCGCAGGGGGGCTCTTCCAGTCCCAGCATGACCCGAGGCATCGTGTCCACGTACGGATTGACTTGGAGTTGCAGCTTGTACCGCTGCGCAAAGTCCAAGGGCGGCGCAGCGGGCACCTGGGGGGATGGTGCTGAAGCGCATCCGGTCAACGCGCTCAGTGCGCTCAGCATGGCAGTGAAGGCTACGAGTCTGCGCAGGCAAGCCATGGTCAGTGTCTTTCCCGGGTTTTCGCGTTCCTATGCCTGCCAATGCCATTGCATGCCAGATCGGCGCGGGGACCTCTGCCTGCTTGAGCCTTCTGGCATGGCAAGCACTTTCGGTCCGGGTGGTTGTGCCTGGATAGGCGGCTACACCGCCGGCGCAAGCTCGTGCTCCATGTGCCCCGCCACCTGATTGCGCCCGCCGTTCTTGGCGACGTACAGCGCTGCGTCGGCGGCGTCGATCCACGCACGCAGGCTGCTGTGGCGGTGGTCAGCCGGGGCCACGCCGATGCTGCTGGTGATGCGCAGTTCGGGCAGGCTGCGCAGGCGCACGCCTTCGGTCTGCTCGCGAATGCGCTGGGCAACAGCCAGGGCGTCGCGCGCATGCATGCCGGGCAGCACGATGGCGAATTCGTCCCCGCCGTAGCGCCCTGCGCAGTCGCCAGCGCGTACGTTGCCCCGCACCACATGCGCCAGCGCGCGAATGACCTCGTCGCCCACGGTGTGGCCGTAGGCGTCGTTGATCTCCTTGAAATGGTCGATGTCCAGCATCAGCATGCAGGCCGGTTCGTCGGTGGTGTGGTGGCGGCGCAGTGCGGCCTCTGCCTGTTCTTGCCAGTGGCCACGCCCGAACAGGCCGGTCAGGGCGTCCACGCGGCGCAGTTCGTCCAGCATCTGGTTCTGGCGCGCGGACTGCCGGATGAGCTGGTAGCTCACGGCGCTGACCGAAAGCGTGTGCAACGACATCACCGGCAGGCAGGCTACCATCACGCGCATGGAGGTCTCGGGCGCCCAGTGCAGTCCCATGACCGCAGTGCTGGCCACACCGGCCGCCAGCATCACCCACAGGGCGCGCACCCACAGCCCCCGGATGCCGGTGGTGATCTTGTCCACCATGGTCAGGGTGAGCAGCATCACGCTGGGCAGCAGGTTGAAGTGCATCAGCGGCACCAGTGCGGCGACCAGCGCCGAGTCGATGAGCAGGTTGCGCACCTCGGCAGCGTACGGGTCAGCCGCGCGGCGTGTGAGCAGGTAGGCCACATGCGGCCACACCAGCGTGGCCAGCAGCAGGGACGTCCAGGCCATGGTGGATGCCTGGCGCTCCCACAGCACCGTCGCCACCACCATGCCGCCCAGCCCCATGCCCAGGATGCGCAAGGGGTAGATGCGGCGGGGCATCTGGCGGCGGGGCGTCGGCATGGGTGTGCAGGAGAAGGGCGGTGCTGCCACGCGGGCATCCACCGGCCGGGTAGGTAGAAAGTGCGGCGGAGCTTACAACGCACGGCCAGGCGATACCAGCAAGAAATGACCGTGGCCCGTTCCCCTCAGTCGCATGGATGACGTGGATGGAGGGTGGGGGCTGTGCTGCCGGGCCTGGAGGGGCGGTCTGTTTGGCGCGGTGGTGAGAGGGCGCGAGTGCGGGTTGGATGTGGTTTGCTAATAAATTAATAGCACTCAGGGCATATCACACTAGCGCTACTGGCACTTTTGTCTCGAACTTTGCCCGCCGTGTCGCAAAGAACGCCTTCACATTGCGCACGTTGGCGTCGCCGGTGAACAGTCGCTGCGACAGCGCCAGGTAGCCCGGCATGTCCCGTGTGTGCACCACCAGCACAAAGTCGGGCCCCGGCGACACGCGCCAGCACTGCTGCACGGCGGCCTCCTGCACGGCGCGGGCTTCGAAGGCGTCGAGCTGTTCGGCTCCCTGGCGGTCCAGCGACACCTCCACGATGCACGCCAGCCCGTGGCCTTGCAGGGTGGCCAGCCGGTCGGGCTGCAGGATGGCCACCTGCCGCTCGATCAGCCCCGCATCGTGCAGGCGCTTGACGCGGCGCAGGCAGGTGGGCGGCGACACATGCACCTGTTCGGCCAGGGCCTGGTTGCTTTGCGCGGCATCGGTCTGCAACAGGTTGAGCAGTTGCAGGTCAATGGCGTCGAGTGATATGGATTCCATTAAAAGTCAAAAATTGAACAAAAATTTCACCATTGGAGATGGGTGAAATTAAAGTTCATATTTTTGTAAATATCAATCAATAATTTTTTGAAGCGCTGCCTACCATCGCCGCATCTGATCACATTCCTTCCAAGGGCAACCACCATGTGCGGTATCGTCGGCGCAGTCTCCACGCGCAACATCGTTCCCATCCTCGTGCAGGGCCTGCAGCGGCTTGAATACCGGGGCTATGACTCGTGCGGCGTGGCCGTGCATGCGTCCAGCCTGGACGCTACGCGCCCTGCCGGCCTCCAGCGCGCCCGCAGCACCGCCCGCGTGGCCGAGCTGCTGGAACAGGTGAGCACCGAGCACATCGACGGCGCCACCGGTATTGCCCACACCCGCTGGGCTACGCACGGCGCGCCCGCCGTGCACAACGCCCATCCGCATTTCAGCCATGGAACGGGCGCGGACGCCCATGCCCAGGCCGCAGGCCGGGTGGCGCTGGTGCACAACGGCATCATCGAGAACCACGAAGAGCTGCGCGCCCGCCTGCAGGCACGCGGCTATGAGTTTGCGAGCCAGACCGACACCGAGGTCATCGCCCACTTGGTGGACAGCCACTACAGCGGCGACCTGTTCGACGCCGTGCGGGCCACCGTGGCCGAACTGCATGGCGCCTACGCCATCGCCGTCATGCACAAAGACGAACCCCACCGCGTGGTGGGCGCACGTGCAGGGTCCCCGTTGATCCTGGGCGTGGGCAAGGACGCCACCGGCGCCTCGTCATCGCGTGAGCACTTTCTGGCCAGCGACGCCATGGCCCTGGCGGGCGTCACCGACCAGATCGTCTATCTGGAAGAGGGCGATCTGGTGGACCTGCAGCTGGGCCGCTACTGGATCGTGGGCAAGGACGGCAACGCGCTGACCACCGGGCAGCGCCCCGTGCGCACCGTGCAGGCCCACAGCGGCGCCGCCGAGCTGGGGCCGTATCGCCACTACATGCAAAAGGAAATCTTCGAGCAGCCCCGCGCGATTGCCGACACGCTGGAAGGCCTTGCCGGCATCGTGCCCGAGCTGTTTGATGGAGCGGGCCAGCATGGCGAGCCCGGAGCAGCCGCCTGGCGCGTGTTCAAGGAAATCGACAACGTCTTGATCCTGGCCTGCGGCACCAGCTACTACAGCGGCTGCACCGCCAAATACTGGCTCGAAGAAATCGCGGGCATTCCCACCCAGGTCGAGGTGGCCAGCGAATACCGCTACCGCACCAGCGTGCCCAACCCGCGCACACTGGTTGTCACCATCAGCCAAAGCGGCGAAACCGCCGACACCCTGGCGGCATTGCGCCACGCGCAGTCTTTGGGCATGCAGCACACGCTGACCATCTGCAACGTGGCCACCAGCGCCATGGTGCGCGAGTGCAAGCTCGCCTACATCACACGTGCGGGTGTCGAGATTGGCGTGGCCAGCACCAAGGCCTTCACCACGCAGCTGGCAGGCCTCTTCTTGCTGACGCTGGCGCTGGCGCAAAGCAAGGGCCGCCTGAGTGAAGAGCAGGAGGCCGCCCACCTCAAAGCCATGCGCCACCTGCCCGTGGCCCTGCAGGCCGTGCTGGCGCTCGAACCCCAGCTCATCAGCTGGGCCGAGGACTTTGCGCGCATGGAAAACGCCCTCTTCCTGGGCCGGGGCCTGCACTACCCCATCGCGCTGGAAGGCGCGCTCAAGCTCAAGGAAATCAGCTACATCCACGCCGAAGCCTACCCGGCCGGCGAACTCAAGCACGGCCCCCTGGCCCTGGTGACCAGCGCCATGCCGGTGGTGACCGTGGCGCCTAACGACGCCCTCTTGGAAAAGCTCAAGAGCAACATGCAGGAAGTCCGCGCCCGCGCGGGCGTGCTGTATGTGCTGGCCGATGGCGACACCCACATCGAAAGCAGTGAAGGCATCCACGTGATCCGCATGCCCGAGCACTACGGCGCACTGAGCCCGCTGCTGCACGTGGTGCCGCTGCAGCTGCTGGCGTACCACACGGCCTGCGCGCGGGGGACGGATGTGGACAAGCCCCGTAACCTCGCGAAATCTGTGACCGTGGAGTAAGGGTCACAGGGTGGCTGGCATTCTGCCTTAATTGACTAAAGTTATGGACTTTTTCATGTATAAAAATTAGATTTCAACAATTATTTTTCGATTGTGGGAATTTTCTACAAATTTGACTCATGCACTGTGGGTCGTAAAGATAGCTCTGCAGCCTGTAGATAAAGCCCCAAGGGTACCTGTCACCGGAAGCGGTTCGGACGGACGCATGAACGACAAGGAGTCGTGAATCCACGCACTACCTCGGGCTCAACAGGCTGGACGTCAAACCACACGTTCCTGAATTTGGCAAGCGTTCGCGCACCGCCATGAAGTCGGCCGAGGTCTTCACCCCCGAAGCAAAGAAGTCAGACCAATCGGTTGGACGCGGGGTCAACACCAGCCTCTCGCCATCGCGGCGGATGAACACCTCACGGACGGAATCGGCAAACCTGAATCCGGGCGGCAACACTACCGTCTGGGAGCCATTGCTCCAGCCGACGCGGGCTATCAGCAAAGGGTTGGTGGTGTGCTTTTTCGGCATGTCATCCTCCAGCAAAAAGACTGCTTATGCGAACAACTGCCCCCTTCGGCAGATCCTCATTGGCCACTGCCTGAAGCACCGATATCTGCGCAGGAGATAGCGGCCCATCGTCGGTATTCTGGGTAATTAAAGTCGTAAACACGCAATTAAAGTCGTAAACAAGCATCTAGGGAAATCCTGCAAAACCCCCCGCAGTGTTTGGTACATGTCAGCATGCAATGGCATCCTCACAGGCCATGAAGCAAAGCAGCCTTGACCTGAATCTGAGCACCAAGAAGACCCGCAAACAGGAACTGCTGGTCCAGATGGATCGGGTGGTTCCCTGGGCTGCATTGATCGATGTCATTGCCCCGTACTACCCCGAGGGCAAGAACGGCCGCCCACCCTTTGCCCTGGAGACCATGCTGCGCATCCACTGCATGCAGCAGTGGTTTACCTTGTCGGATCTGGCGATGGAAGAAGCCCTCTTTGACACCCCGATCTGTTGACGCCGACCGAAAACTGAGCCACTTTTTGGTGTGATGCCGACCTAAAACTGAGCCAGGTGTTTTACCTACCCTGCTGTTTTGTGCAGCAAGGGAATGAAGA
>NZ_LMHQ01000004.1:0-132480 GCF_001428225.1 Acidovorax sp. Root70 | reverse complement strand
CGGGCGCTGGGCAGCAAGGAAAAGTTCGACGAAGTCATGACCCCGCTGGCCGACAAGCTGGGTGCGGCTCTCGGTGCCAGCCGCGCGGCGGTGGACGCAGGCTACGCACCGAACGACTGGCAAGTGGGCCAGACGGGCAAGATCGTGGCGCCGCAGCTGTACATCGCGGCCGGTATCTCGGGTGCCATCCAGCACTTGGCGGGCATGAAGGATTCGAAGGTGATCGTGGCGATCAACAAGGACCCTGAGGCGCCGATCTTCAGCGTGGCTGACTATGGGCTGGAAGCGGATCTGTTCACGGCTGTGCCGGAACTGGTCAAGGCCCTGTAAGGCGGCAAGCCCTGCCGTACAAGCCCTGAAGGGCATCGCTTGCGGTGCTTTTTTTGGTGCTTGCGTCCAAGCAACGACCGCTTTGCATCACATACCGTGATTTCGTCGATTCGAATTCACTGGCGGCTATTTGCTGCACAACGGACTTCCGGCGTTACAGCTTCAGGTTGATTTCCGACGCTCACCTGGAATGTTCAAGCAGCTGCTGTGCGCCCAAAGCAGCCGGTGCAATGTACCTAAGGCCGCCTCTCGCGGACATCACGGGTCCGTGTTCGCGTTGCAGGGCTTTGCGGCCCGGAATCAGAACCAGGGGGCCCGAATTGCATCACGCCGCCGCCACCTGCCCAAGCCGGTCCATCGCCTCTTCCGGCAGGTTCAATCTGCCAGCCGCCTGGTTCTCATGCAGGTGCTTCACCGACGAGGTGCCGGGGATCAGCAGGATGTTGGGTGACCGCCGCAGCAGCCAAGCCAAGGCCACCTGCATGGGTGTGGCACCCAGTAGCCGCGCCACCTCCGACAAGCCCGCCGATTGCAATGGCGAAAAGCCACCCAGCGGGAAGAAAGGCACGTAGGGCACGCCTTCGCGGGCCAAGCTATCGATCAACACATCGTCATTCCGGTGCACGAGGTTGTATTGGTTCTGCACGCAGGCGATGCGGCAGATGCGTTGGCTATCGGCGATCTGCTTGGCCGTGACGTTGCTCAGACCGATGTGGCGTACCAGTCCTTGCTGCTGCAGTTCCGCCAAGGCTGTGAGGGGTGCCTCCAATGAGCCTTCGGCGGGGCCGTGCACATCGAACATGGCGCGCAGGTTCACCACCTCCAACCTGTCCAGGCCCAGGTTGCGCAGGTTGTCGTGCACCGCCTGGCGCAACTGCTCGGCCGAGAAGGCCGGGCCCCACGATGCGTCAGCGCCGCGCACGCAGCCGACCTTGGTCACGATGACCAAGTCATCTCGGTAGGGGTGCAGCGCTTCGCGGATGAGCTGGTTGGTGATGTGGGGCCCGTAGAAATCGCTGGTGTCGATGTGGTTCACGCCCGCCTCGACGGCGGCCCGCAGTACCGCAAGTGCGGAGGCGCGGTCCTTGGGTGGGCCAAACACGCCGGGGCCGGCCAGTTGCATGGCGCCGTAACCCAGGCGACGCACAGGGCGGTCTCCCAGGACGAAGGTGGTGGCGGCGCTTTGGGGGTACATCATGTCGTCATCTCCAGAGTGGGTAGGGGTGGCATTGACTCTAGCCACCACACCATTGATTGATAAGCCAGCACAATTAGCACAGGCTGTGCAGAATTTGAAACAATGAAAATCGATCTAGGTGACCTCAATGCGTTTCTGGCGGTGGCGCGCACCAGGGGCTTCCGAGAAGGGGCCCGGGCCAGCGGCAGCAGCGCCTCGGGTCTGAGTCTGGCCGTTCGGCGGTTAGAGGACCAGTTGGGCGTGCGGCTTTTGCACCGCACCACCCGGAGCGTGGTGCCCACCGAAGCCGGCCAGCGCCTGCTGGAGCGCCTGGGCCCGGCGCTGGATGAGGTGGAAAGTGCGCTGGACGTGGTCAACGGCTTCCGAGACAAGCCTGCTGGCACCTTGCGCCTGAACGTGCCCATGAGCGCATCGCGCCTGGTGCTGCCGGCACTGGTGCCGGACTTCTTGGAGGCCTTTCCCGACATCCAACTCGACGTCATTGCCGAGGATGGATTTGTGGACCTGCTGGCCAGCGGCTGCGACGCCGGTATCCGCTACGACGAGCGCCTGGAGCAGGACATGGTGGCCGTGCCCATCGGCCCGCGCGTGCAGCGCTTCGCGGCCGCCGCCTCGCCCGCCTACCTGGACCGCTACGGGCGTCCGGAGCACCCCCGCGAGTTGCTGAACCATGCCTGCCTGCGCGGGCGTTTCGCCAGCGGCACCGTACCGCCGTGGGACTTCGAGCGCGACGGCGAATCGCTGCGGGTGGACCCGGTGCCACGCATGGTGGTGCGCCTGGGCGCAGCGGCCGATCTGGCGGTAGATGCCGCCATCGGCGGCGCCGGCGTGGTCTACATGTTCGAAGACTGGCTGCGGCCGCATTTAGACAGCGGCAGGCTGGAGCCTGTGTTGGCTGACTGGTGGCCAAGCTTCTCAGGCCCATTTCTGTACTACACGGGCCGCAAGCTATTGCCAGCCCCATTGCGGGCGTTTGTGGACTTTGTGCGGGCGCGATCCGGTGAGCTTGCCGCTGGCCCAGGAGCCCATCCAAGCTAGCCAGCGCGCCGATCCTGCTTGGCTACTGATCGCACCGGCGCCGAGAGGATGCGTGAGAGACTTTTGCCGGAACTTCTACAGGCATTGAGAACTTCTATATGTCTGCTTGCGACCGCTTACCGTACATAAATGACTAACAATGAACAGCCGCAATCGCTGCATTGCAGCCTCTCGAAGTCGCTTTCAATTCACCCGCTGCATAGACGGTCCATGGCACCTTCCGATTGTTCCTCTCACATCGGGCAAGAGCATCCTCATTCAAATCCTTGTGGGATTCATTCGGGTCCCTTGCAAGGTGTTTGTTAGAGCGCTCCTTTTTCAATAGCTACCAGCGCATATTCATCGTGCACTAGATGCCGATCTGACCTAAATTCGTCTGCAACACACTTCCTCCCATCCAAAAAGCAGCGCCAGCCAGACACTGTGATTAAAATCAGTATCCCGCCAGCCCAACCACCCCGCCATGACGGTGCTGCACACCCCCACTTCGGACTCCCCGCCCTCCACGCAGATCACACGCTTTCACCGCACGCGCCTGATGCAGATCTGGCGCTCGGCAGGCTGGCCGTGCAAGGATGGACTGGAGATTGACCTGCTGGCTGCGGGCCTCATCAGGCTGCACATTGCGGCCGATGGTTGCGAAACCCTGCGCCTCACCGATGAAGGCATCCGCACCCTGGCGCAGGCCCGTCAGCGCAGCGTGCGGGCGCTGAGCCTGCACGACCGGCTGGGGCAGAAGTTCGCAGCGCAGTTGCTGGCTTCGGGGCGAATCGTATGGACCGAACTGTCACTGCGCGCGGTGATCGACACCGTGCCGGTTGTGGATGGGGTGCTGCCTGCGGCCACGGGCGATGCGCCCGCCAACACGGCACCGGTCATGGCACCCCTGTGGGCCGACGACGACCACACCCCCGCCGCACGCGCCGCCCACGTCTGGCGCATGGCCCGGCCCGATCTGTTCTCGGTGCGCAACACCTCGGTGCCCGCCTACCTGCAGCCCATGGTGCATGAGGTGAAGGCGAGCCGGGCCGACCTGCTGTCGGACCTGCGGCACGACGCCAAGCGGCAGGCCTACCAGTGGCTGTGCGAGGAGTGTTACTACGTCTTCCCGGCCGGCATCGCCGAGCCTGATGAGATCCCCGAGCACTTCGGCATCTGGGTGCTGCATGGCAGTGTGGAGGATGGGCGCTTTGAGCTGCTGCGCCCTGCAAGGCACAACCGCTGCACCTTGCCCTTTGCGGTGTGGATGGCGTTGTGCAAGGCCACGCCGCTGCGCAGTGAGGAAGACCCGGCCCAGGCGCATCTGGGTGAAGCTTTCGCTCCTGCCATCGACAGCCCCCACTCCGCGCCATGACCTACACCGTGGCGGTGCGCGAGCTGTGCGAGTTCACCGCCAAGCAGGGTGACCTGGACTTGCGCTTCACGCCCGCGCCCACCGCGCTGGAGGGCATCGCAGGGCATGCGGTAGCTGCATCGCGCCGAGGCGCGCGCTACCGCGCTGAAGTTTCGCTGAGTGGCAGCTACCAAAGCCTGCGTGTGCGCGGCCGGGCCGATGGCTATGACCCTGCCCAACAGCGCATCGACGAGGTCAAAACCTTCAAAGGGCGGCTGGACCGCCAGCCCGCATCACACCGCCACCTGCACTGGGCGCAGGCCAAGGTGTATGGCTGGCTGCTGTGTGAGCAAGAGCAGCTGGAGCAGATCGACGTAGCGCTGGTGTACCTGGATGTGGGCACGCAGCAGGAGACGGTGTTTACCGAGCGCTGCAGCGCTGACGACCTGCGCCAGCACTTCGAGGCACAGTGCCAGCGCTTCATTGCCTGGGCCGAACAGCAGATGGACCACCGTGCCGCTCGCGATACGGCTCTGAATGCGCTGGCGTTTCCGTTTGGCGGCTTTCGCACGGGCCAGCGCCCACTGGCCGAGGCTGTGTACAAGGCCGCAGTGGCGGGCCGCTGCCTGCTGGCCCAAGCGCCCACAGGCATTGGCAAGACCATGGGCACGCTGTTCCCGCTGCTCAAGGCCGCACCTGCGCAGCGCATCGACAAGGTGTTTTTTCTGGCCGCCAAAACCTCAGGCCGGCAGATGGCGCTGGATGCGCTGGCGCGCCTGTCTGACAGCGCACCGGCGCTGCCACTGCGCGTGCTGGAACTGGTGGCGCGCGACAAGGCGTGTGAACACCCGGACAAGGCCTGCCACGGCGAATCGTGCCCGCTGGCCCGGGGCTTCTACGACCGGCTGCCCGCCGCACGCGCAGCGGCGGTGGCCACCACCATGGAAGGGAAAAGCGTCCCCGCTTTGCTACTAGCCCGAGTGCGTGAGGTTGCCCTGCAGCACGAGGTCTGCCCTTACTACCTGAGCCAGGAGCTGGCCCGCTGGGCCGATGTGGTGGTGGGTGACTACAACTACTACTTTGACCTCGGCGGCCTGCTGCACGGCCTGGCCCAGGCCAACCAGTGGCGCACGGCGCTGCTGGTGGACGAAGCCCACAACCTGGTGGAGCGCGGCCGCAAGATGTTCACTGCCGAGTTGCACCCCGCCGCCCTGGCCCAGGCCCGCAGCAGCCCCACCGCTGCGCAGCACGCGCCCGTGAAGAAGGCGCTGGACAAGGTGCGCCGCGCCTGGGTGGCGCTGGACAAGGCGCACACCGCTCCCTACACGGTGCTCGAAGCCTTGCCGGACAAGCTGCTGGCTGCGCTGCAGCAGTGCACCACCACCCTCAACGAACATTTCACCGAGCACCCCACCGAGCCGGACGGTGCGTTGCAAACGTTCTACTTCGACGCCCTGCACCTGCAGCGCATGGCCGACCTGCTGGATGCGCATTCGATGGTGGACATCACCCAGGCCTCTGCCACCCACCACCGCACCTTCAAGCCCGGCGATTCCGTGGTCTGCATCCGCAACGTGGTGCCCGCACCCTTCCTGCAACCCCGGCTGGCCGCCGCGCACACCAGCACCTTGTTCTCGGCCACGCTGCAGCCCGCGCGCTACTACGCCGATCTGCTGGGCCTGCCCGATAACCATGCGTGGGTAGATGTGGAGTCACCCTTTGCCGCGCACCAGCTGCAGGTGCAGGTGGCGCGCCACATCTCCACACGCTACCCGCACCGCGCAGCGTCGCTGGCACCCATTGCGGCTCTGATGGCGCAGCAGTTTCGCGCGCGGCCCGGCAACTACCTGGCGTTCTTCAGCAGCTATGACTACCTGCAGCAGGCCGCCGCGCTGTTTGCGCAGCGGCACCCCGATGTGCCGCACTGGTGCCAGTCGCGTCGCATGCTGGAGGGTGAACAACGCGATTTTCTGGCCCGCTTCACCGACACCAGCCGGGGCATTGCCTTTGCGGTGCTGGGCGGCGCATTTGCCGAGGGCATCGATCTGCCGGGCAAGCGCCTCATCGGCGCATTTCTGGCCACCCTGGGCCTGCCGCAGGTCAACCCCGTCAACGAGCAGGTTCGCGAGCGCATGCAGGCGCTGTTTGGCGAGGGCTACGACTACACCTACCTCTACCCCGGCCTGCAAAAGGTGGTGCAGGCCGCAGGCCGCGTGATCCGCACGCCCAGCGACGAGGGCGCAGTGCACCTGATGGACGACCGGTTTGCGCAAGCGCAGGTGATTGCGTTGCTACCCGCCTGGTGGCAGGTGGAGTGAGCTACAAAAAAAAGGCCGGTCACCCAGGGTGACCGGCCTTGCAAAGCCGCCAAGGCGGCACACAGAGAGTCAAGCGTTAGCTCGCCGCAGGCGCTACCACCATCTCCTTGGCCCTGCCGCGCTGGCGGAAGAACACAAAGATCTGCCACAGGACGAAAGCAGCGATCAGGCTGATCAGCGTGCCGCTGATGGGGCGGTTGATGAACACCTCGAAGCTGCCGCGCGACAGCAGCATGGAGCGGCGGAAGTTCTCCTCCAGCATGGGGCCCAGGATGAAGCCCAGCATCAGCGGCGACGGGTCCATCTCCAGCCGCATGAACAGATAGCCCAGCGCACCAAACGCCACCGTGATGAACACGTCGTCGAGGTTGTTGTTGATGCTGTAAGTACCGATGCAGCAGAAGAAAAGGATCGCCGGGAACAGCACGTTGTACGGAATCTTGAACACCGACAGCCAGTAGCGCACCAGGGGCACGTTCAGCACCAGCAAGAAGCAGTTGCCGATCCACATGCTGGCCACCAGACCCCAGAACAGTTCGGGGTGGCCGGCAATCATGTTGGGGCCGGGCTGGATGCCCTTGATGATGAACGCGGCCATCATCAGCGCCATCACAGCGTTCTCGGGGATGCCGATGCTCATCAGCGGGATGAAGCTGGTGCGTGCAGCCGCTTCGTCAGCCGCAGCCTGGCCGGCCACGCCTTCGATGCAGCCGGTGCCGATCTCGTGCTTGTACTTGCTGACCTTCTTGTCCAATGCGTAGGCCGCAAATTGGGCAATCACGGGGCCGCCGCCGGGCAGGATGCCCAGGATGGAGCCCACCACGCTGCCACGCAGGGCACTGGGGATGATGCGCTTGAACTCGGGCCAGGTGGGCATGAGCTTGATCTTGCCGTTGAAGGGCGAGCGCTCTTCACGCGAGTCGAGGTTCTTGGCGATCTCGGCAATGCCGAAGCAGCCCAGCGCAATGCTCACAATGCCCACGCCGTCGGCCAGGAACGGAGCGTCCCAGGTGAAGCGGGCCAGGCCGCTGTTCACGTCGGTACCGATGGAGCCCAGCAGCACACCCACCATGCACATGGCCAGGCCATTGAGCAGACTGCCGGTGGTCACAAAGCTCACGCACACAAAGCCCACCAGCATCAGCGCGCAGTAGTCGGCAGGGCCGAACAAAAAGGCCACCTCGCCCAGGCTGGGCGCCAGGAAAGCCAGCACCACAATGGCCACTGTGCCCCCGATGAAGCTGGAGAACCCGGCGGTGAACAGAGCCAGCCCCGTTTTCCCTTTCAACGTCATCGCATACCCGTCGATACACGCCACGATACTGCTCGCGTGCGGAATCTTCATGGTGATGGCGCTCACGCTGTCGCCGTATTGCGCACCGTAGTAGATACCGGCCAGCATGATGAGTGCGCCGGTGGTGTCGATCGAATAAGTCAGCGGCAGCAGCAGGCTGATGGTGGCCAGCGGGCCCAGGCCCGGCAGCAGGCCCACCAGGGTGCCCACGGTGCAGCCCAGGGCGCAGAACATCAGGTTCTGCAAAGTCAGCGCGTGGCTGAAGCCAAACGCGAGGTTGTTCAAGACTTCCATGGCGGAGACCTCAGTACAGCGGCAGGCTCACGCCCAGCAGCTTTTGGAATGCAAACGCGATGCCGACCAGCACCGCAGCGATCTTCAGGTTGCGCTTCCACGAGTACGACGTACCCGCAAACCCCGAGCAGAACACCAGAAACACGATGCCCGCGATCATGTTCACAAAGTGCGACAGCGCGGCAAAGCCGCACAGGCTGCCCAGGATGATGGCGATGTTGCGGACCTGAAAGTCCATGGGCACCGGCGCCACCAGGCGTGCACGCACCACGGTGATGACCCCGATCACAAACAGCATGCAGCTGACGATGAATGGGAACATGCCCGGCCCTGCGCGGCCGAGCGTCCCCAGTGAATAGCCCATGGACGGCAGGCCGAAGCCCAGCGCCAGAGCCATGAGGGCAAAGCCTCTGAGTAGATTGCGGTTGATCATGAAAAGGTTGTCTCCTGATAGGCTTGACGCCCCCCGCCGGCTGCGCAAATGGCGCGCAGGGCTGGGGTATGCTGACGAGCGGACTATCCCCATCGAACCTGATCGCAGGCTGATCTTGGCCATGCGTAATTTCACGTAGAACTCACATCTCCATGCGCCTCCTCCTGGTGGAAGACGACCCCGTGCTCAGCCGCACCATGGCCCAGGGCCTCGAAAACGCGGGCCACCGCGTCGAGCTGGCCCATACCGTGGAAGAGGCCCAGCACTGGTGGGCCGTACAGTCTTTCGATGCCGTGCTGCTGGACCTGAACCTGCCCCACGCCGCCCACGCGCGCAGCGGCCTGGGCAGCGGCCTCACTGCGCTGCGCAGCGCGCGCGCGCGCGGCGACCGCACCCCCGTGCTGGTGCTCAGCGCACGCGACAGCACCGAGGAGCGCATTGCCGGGCTGGACGCCGGCGCCGACGACTACCTGGGCAAGCCCTACGAGCTCAAAGAGGTGGAAGCCCGCCTGCGCGCCCTGCTGCGGCGCGCCAGCGGCACCGCCGACATCGTCACCGTGGGCCAGCTGGTGCTGGACCGCCAGGCGCGCCGCGTCAGCGTGGCGGAGCAACCGCTGGAGCTGCCCGCACGCGAATTCGACCTGCTGTGGGAGCTGATGACCCCGCCCGGCCGTGTGCTGAGCAAGGGCGACTTGTCCTCGCGCCTGTCGGATGGCGGCGAGGTGGTCGGTGAGAACGCACTGGAGGCCTCGTTCTCCCGCCTGCGGCGCAAGATTGCGGGCAGCGGCGCGACCATACGCACGCTGCGCGGGCTCGGTTACGTGCTAGAGGATGACGTTGGCCAGCCCTGAACCAGGCCCCGCACCGCTGCACCAGCAGCCGCCCGACCTGCGCCAGCGCATAGGCCGGCGCGTGCTGCTGTCGCTCGTGCTGATCTGGGGGCTGGGCAGCACGGTGGTGCTGGGCGTGGGCAACCACTTTGTGGCCGAGGCGTTTGACCGCGCCTTGCTGGACGACGCCCACGCGCTGGCGGCCCACGTGCGCGGTGGCCAGACGGGAGGCTTGGCAAGCCCCCCCTTGCAGCTAGACCTCACCCCGCGCGAGGTGGGCCTGTTGCGCTTTGACCAGAGCGAAACCGTGTGGTTTGCGGTGTATGCCACTGACGGCACTTTCATCGCTGGGGACTCGCACCTGGCGCCGGGCGTGGTGGCGGCGGGCGGCAGCCACGCCTTTTCGCACCTCTCGCAGGACGGGCGCGAGATGCGGCGCGCCACCTTGCAGATTGCAGGGCCGCCGTCGTTCACCGTCGTCATCGCGCAGACCACGGCCGAGCGCACGCAGCTGCTGCGCCGGTTGCTGGTGTACTCGGGCCTGGCCCAGTTGTGGCTGCTGGTGGTGCTGGGATCATGGCTGCTGCGCGGCATAGAACGCGACCTGCATCCGCTGGGCGCACTGCAGGACGCCATGGACCAGCGCGACGCTGCCGACCTGCAACCCCTGCCGCCCACGCTGACGCAACAGGCCAGCACCAGCGACGTGCAACGCCTGGGCGTAGCCCTGGACGGCTTGCTGGCACGCGTGCAGCAAAGCCTGCATGCCCAGCGTGAGTTTGCGGGCAACGTGGCGCACGAGCTGCGCACTCCGCTCGCAGGCATCCGCGCCCAGGCCGCTCACGCGCTGGCCCACAACGACCCGGCCGTCTGGCGCAGCGAAATCGAAGGCATCGCCCAAGCCGAACAGCGCGCCAGCCGCACCGTCGACCAGCTGCTGGCCCTGGCCCGCGCGGCCGAAGGCGGCATTGCGCTGACGTTGCAGCCGCTGGCCCTGCACACCCTGGTGCGCGACGTGCTGCTGCGCTACCTGCCACGCGCCGATGCGCTCGGGGTGGACCTGGGCGCCGAGGGCCTGGACCAGGCCGTGGTGGTGCGAGGCAACATCGCGCTGGTGGAAGGCATCCTGAACAACCTGCTGGACAACGCACTGCGCTACGGGCGCGGTACTACGCCACCCCGCATCACGGTGGCGCTGAGCACCGAGCCAGGCTTTGGCGTGCTGCGCGTGACCGACAATGGCCCCGGTGTGGACGCCGCGCTGGCGCAGCAGTTGCAGCAGCGCTGGGCGCAGGGCGACCAGGGCCAGCACCTGGGCCAGGGCGCGGGGCTGGGCTTGGCCATCGTGGCGCGGTATGTGCAATTGATGGAAGGGCGGCTGGAACTGGCGGCAGCCAGCGATGCAGCAGACGGCTCCGGCCTGGCGGCCAGCGTGTGGCTGCCTTTGGCACCCACTGCGCCTGCGCCGTCCAACACGTTCCACGCAGCCCCATGACGAGCCCGCCCGACCCAGCGCTGACCGAGGCCGAGCAAGCGGCCTTCCTGCAATCCATCGCCCGCGTACGCAGTGCGGCCGGGCGGGCACTGCGAGCGGCGCAGACCAACGCCACACAGGGCGCGGCAGCCGATGGCACAGACGCCATCACCGCTGACGAGGCGACTACCGAAGCCACCGCCCAGGCTGCCGTCGATTTCATCGCGCAACTGCACCAGGGCCTGGACGCGGTGGCCGAGCAAGCCCGCGCCACCGGCCCCCAGCTGGCGTGCCAGGCAGGCTGCGCCCACTGCTGCTACCTGCGCGTGGAAGCCACCGAGCCCGAGGTGCTGCACATTGCCCAGTACCTGCGCTCTCTGCCCGATGCGGACCAAGCCGCAACCACACGGCGCCTGCAACAGCATGGGGCTGCAGCAAGCGCGGCCAACCCCGCACAGCCCGGCCCACCCGCCAGCCCTGCAGCTTTCTCGTTGATGATCGCTGCGCCATCTACACCGTGCGCCCCGCCGCCTGCCGCAAAGCGCACTCCCTGTCGGCCACGCACTGCGCAGAGCAGTCGCCCACCATCCCGCAAAACCTGCGCCTGCTGGTGGACGCCGAAGCACTGATGGCCGGCACCGCCCTCGCCTACCGCGACCAACCCTTGCCCGCCCGCGCCCACGAACTCAACGCGGCGGTGTTGGCCGCGCTGGACAGCACCGTTGCCACGCCGCCCAGCGCCCTGCTGCGCTGGTACCGGGGTGAAGATGACGCGCTGACAACGCGCACCACGCCGCCGTAAAAGCCCTCGCGCCTTGATTTCCATCAAGCCCCAATGCAGTCGGCCACCCACAATGCAGCCTGACCGCACCGCCGAACATCCCGACGAACCACCACCCCCCCGCCTGATGACGCAGCCACACCACCGCTCCCGTGCCTCCCTCCCCTTGGCAGCCACTGCCGCCTTGGTGGCTGGCCTGGCAGGCTGCAGCAAGCCCGAAGCCACTGGCCCCGCTACAACAAGCTTCGATGCCATCACCGCCGCCTGCACCCAGTTCCTGGCCGGGCGGCAACCCCATGTACTCCCCGGCGCGGCGGGCGACTGGACCCTGACTGGCTACAGCCCCGCCCTGGTCCAGCCCGAAGTCACACGCACCGAATCCACCGTGACGCCTTATGTGGGCAAGCTCGTCATCAAGGACAACGAGGCCCAGGCCCACGCATCGACGCAAGCCGCTGCCCAGGCCATCACCCTCACCCCCGCGCACCTGCTGTCCAACCGCACGCACACCTTCGTCTACAGCTTCGACGGCACGCAGTGGCGCTGGCAGAACGGCCAGCGGCTGACGAAGATACCGGGGCAGAACGACCGGCTGGAGGCCATGACGCTGGCGGATGTGTCAGCAGCAGGGCCCAGGGGGTTTGCGGGCTGCCTGCCGCTGTAAGCCAGATCAAAATGCTCTCTTTTCGATAGCTACCACGGCATGATTCACTAGCGCTTCAGGCTGTTTTCTATCAAATTCCGCCTCAACACAGCCCAACGCCGCCTCGTGCAGCCCGGTGCAGCCTGGCGTCGTACGCCAGCCCTGAGGGCGCTAGTGCCACCAAGCCATTCACACCGCTCATTCCAGGTCGGCATCCAGCCGGGCGATCAAGCCCTGCGCATCCAGGGTGATGTCCAGGTTGCCGATCTCGTGACCAAAATCCCCCGTGAAGTCCACCCGCACCCTCGCGCGCTGCGGCTCCAGGCGTTGCATCGACAGGAACCGGGTCACCGTCTGGTAGCCGACGAAGTACTGCTCGACATAGCGGCGTATTCCGGCATGGCCATCAAAACGGTGGCCCGTGGAGGGGTCATCGATCACGGCGTCATGCGCAAAGAGACCCAGCACACGCTCCACGGCAAACGCATTGGTGGCTGCGATCAGCGCATCGGCCACGCGGCGAAGGTGTTCGTGCGCGGGGGCCATCGCGCCAAGCCGCGTGCCTGCTGCACCGTCCCTGCTGGCTGGCGCGCTGTCGCTTTCTGCCAAAGGCTGACCCGGCTTGCTCATGGCAGCACGCTCACCACCACCTTGCCACAGGCACGGCCCTCAGCGACCAGGGCGTGTGCCGCTTCGGCCGTATCCAGCGTGAAGCTGGTCGGGTCAAGCAACGGCACCAGCTGCCCCGCTTCCGCAAGCGTGGTGGCCTGCTCCATGATCTCGCCATGGTGTTCGCGAAACTCCCCCGTGAGGATGGGAAGCAGCGTGAACACGCCCGAGAACGTCGCACCCCGGAACGACAGTGGCGCCAGCTTGTGGGTGCCCCAGCCCAGCGACGTCACCACATGGCCCGAGTAGCGGCGGGCCGCCAAAAACGACGCATCCAGCACCGGTCCACCCACGGTGTCGTAAACGATATCGAAACCCTTGCCGTCGGTGAACGCATTGACATAGGCCTCGACCGAGGTTGTTTCATGGTCGATGGGCGTCGCGCCCAGGGACCGGATGTAACCGGCCTGCGCCGCCGTGCCCGTGGCAAACACCTCGGCACCCCGGGCGCGGGCCAGCTGTACGGCCACATGGCCCACGCCACCGGCGCCGCCGTGCACCAACACCTTGTGCCCACTGCGGACATTGGCACGGTCCACCAAGCCCTCCCAGGCGGTGATGAAGACCAGCGGCAAGGCCGCCGCCTGGCGCATGGTCAGCCGGCCTGGCTTGTGGGCCAACAGGCGGGCGTCCACCGCAGCGTATTGCGCCAAGCTGCCTTGCAGCCCACCGATGCCGCCGGTAAAGCCATACACCGCATCCCCCACCCGGAAGCGAGAGACGCCCTGCCCCACCTCCTCCACCACGCCGGCAAGGTCCATGCCCAAAACGGCGGGCAGCGGTTGCTGGGCGTGCTCGGCGGCGCCGGCGCGGATCTTGGTGTCCAGCGGATTCACGCCGCTGGCGTGGATGCGGACCAGCACCTGGCCCGCGGCGGGCTGCGGCCGGGGCAGCCAGGTGGGGGTCAGTGCGCCGTGGGGGGATGCGAGCACCAAGGCCTGCATGGTGGGCGTGGATGAGGTGGACATGGCGTTTTCCTTCGTGGGGTTGAACAGTGCCGCCAGTTTTCACCTTTCGCTTTTGAATGAAAAGCCAAAAAATTGAAATCTTGTCATTCACTTTTGTATGATGCAGCCGATGAACTGGGATGACGTACAGGTGTTCTTGGCCATAGCCCGGCACGGCACGCTGGGTGCAGCAGGCCGCGCGCTCAAGCAAAGCCAGCCCACCATGGGCCGCAGGCTGAAGGCCCTGGAACTTTCTCTGGGCCACACACTGTTCCAGCGAACGTCAGATGGTTTCGTGTTGACCGACGAGGGCGCTGCCGTCCTCAGCCACGCCGAGGGCATGGAGGCGCAGGCGCTGTCGTTCTCCCGGCAACTGGACGGTGCCGACCAACAACTGGAAGGCGGCCTGCGGGTATCGACCTCCGACTGGTTCGGTCTGCACGTGCTGACGCCGCTCTGTGCAGCGTTTACCAACGAACACCCCCGGGTCACGATCGAATTGCTGACCGATGCGCGCCTGTTCAGGCTCGCACGCCGCGAGGCCGATCTGGTGGCACGCATCGTTCCCTTTGACGAGCCCGATGTCATACAGCGTCGGCTGATGCATGTGCCCTACGCGCTGTACAAGCAGCGGGGTGCAGACATGCCCACGGACGATGCGGACGTTCGCCTCATCACGATGGACCTGGGCTTCAGCGAGATGCCCGATGCCGCGTGGTTGCGCGAGGCCTTTCCGTCGGCGCGCATCGCTTTACGCAGCAACAACCGGCACGTGCAGGCCGTGGCCTGCGCATCTGGGGCGGGCCTGGCCGTGCTGCCCTGCCCCCTGGGGGATTCGCACCCGGGACTGCAAAGGCTGGAGGGCGCCAGTTCACCGCCTGGGCGTGACGTCTGGCTGGGTTACCACCGCGATTTGCGCAGGCTGCCCAGGCTGCGCGCACTGGTCGATTGGCTCATGCAAAGCCTCCATCCGGACCTCCATGAGGAAACGGTAAAGGGCTGACGACGAAGCGCGAGGTCAACGTGCCCAGTGGCACAAGGCGAGCCGGTCACCCGTCCTGGCAAGGCGGTGAAGGCAGGCTGCTTGGGGCCGCGCGGCAGGCCTCACCACGCGCCGTGTCACGGGTGGGGCCCATAGCTGCAGTGCGCAGGCCCAGCGCCTCCCTGGCCGAGGCCCGGGTTCCGCATCAGGCCCCCCGGTCGCTGTCGATCGCCGTGCCGCCGCCCGGCTGCATGGCCTGCCTCACCATATCGGGCGTGAGCGTGGGAACAAAACTCTCGATGAAGTGGTACGCATACCCGCGCAGCCACGCGCCGCGCCGAAGGCCAAGGCGGGTGAGATTGACCTCGAACAGATGGCCCGCATCGATGAGGCGCAGGTGCCGGTCACGGTCTTCATCGACGGCGATGGAGGCCACAATGCCCACGCCCATGTCCAGTTCCACATAGGTCTTGATCACATCCGCGTCCATGGCGGTGAGCACGATGTCCGGCGCCAGGCCCGCGCGAGCGAAGGCGGTGTCGATGTGGGCACGACCGGTGTAGCCCAGCTCGTAAGTGATGATGGGGTGCTCTGCCAGTTGCTCCAGCGTCACGGGGCCCGGGCTGGCCAGCAGCGGGTGGCCCGGGGGCACGACGATGCTGTGCGTCCAGCGGTAGCACGGCAGGGTGACCAGGGCTTCATAGCCGGCCAGCGCCTCGGTGGCCACGCCGATGTCGGCCTCGCCAGACAGCAGCATCTCGGCAACCTGGCGCGGCGAGCCCTGGTGCAGGTGCAGCGATACCTGCGGGAACAAGGCCCGAAAGTCGCACACCACCTGGGGCAGCGCATACCGCGCCTGCGAATGCGTGGCCGCCACCGACAGGCGCCCCTGTGCGCTGTCGCTGAAGTCCTGGCCGGCGCGCCTGAGGTTGTCGGCCTCCAGCAGCAGGCGCTCTACCGTGGGCAGCAGCACCTCGCCAGGCGGTGTCAGGCCTGTGAGGCGCTTGCCAGCCCGCACGAAGATCTCCACGCCCAGCTCTTCCTCCAGCTCGCGGATCTGGCGGCTCACCCCGGGCTGCGAGGTGTGCAGGATGTGGGCCACTTCGGTCAGGTTGAAGCCCCGCCGCACGGTTTCGCGCACGGAGCGCAGTTGCTGAAAGTTCATGAATGAAAAGCCGCTCCCCAATGTCCACGTGACTGCCTCCTGTCACGGCCCATGATGGCGACGGCCCATGCGGCCAGAAGCCATAGGGCCCATGAGGCAGAGGGCTCGCAGATACTATGTTTTTGATAGCATAAAGCGCATATTTCACTAGCGCATCAGTCACTTTTCTTTGGATTTCTGCCAAACAGGCGCCTCACATGCCCCGTTGGGACAGGTCGGGCACGTAGCGGTCCGCCTGGATGTCGGGCGACAGGCCGTGGGTGATGACCTCGTCGGTGATGGGCAGGAACTGCGCGTTCCACTGCTCCCACGCCGTGCGCAGGCGCTCAAACACATCGGGGTGCTTGTGGCGCAGGTTGGCGCGCTCCAGCGAGTCAGCTTCCACGTCGAACAGAAACTCGTTGTCGTTGATGCGCAGGTACTTGAAGCGGCCCTCGCGCACAGCGCGCTGGCGCTGCGACTTGTAGCGCCAGAACAGCGTGCGCGGGTGTGCGGGCGCGTCGCCCAGCAGCACGGGCAGGATGTTCTCGCCATCGGGCAGGTAGTCGGCATCGGGCGCCACGCCCGCAGCGGCCAACAGCGTGGGCAGCCAGTCCATGGTGGCGGTGACCTGCTCGCTCACCTGCGGGGCAATGCGCGCGGGCCAGCGCAGCAGCGTAGGCACGCGGATGCCGCCTTCGAGCAACTCGGTCTTCTGGCCGGTGAAGGGCCAGGTCTTGGAAAAGCGCTCGCCGCCGTTGTCGCTGGTGAACACCACGATGGTGTTGTCGGCCAGGCCTTGCGCCTTTAGGGCGCCCAGCACCTGGCCCACGGCCTTGTCGAGCGAGCGCACCATGCGCGCATAGGTGGCCAAGTTGCCGCCGTCGTAGTGAAACAGGTCCTTCAGGCCCAGCGAAATCTCTTCGTCCTCCGGACCCACCCAGGGCCAGTGCGGCGCGGTGAAGTGCAGCGACAAAAAGAACGGCTGGGCCGCGCTGCGCTCGCCGATCCAGCGCGTGGCCTCGTCGGCCAGCAGCTGGGTGTAGTAGCCCACGCGCTCCACCGGCACTTCGCCTTCGTACAAATCGCGCGCCACGGCATCGCCCACGCCGGGTTTGTGGGTGAAGTAATCAATGGCACCGCCGTAGTTGCCAAAGAAGCGGTCGTAGCCACTTTTGAGCGGGCCGAACGTGGGCAGGCTGCCCAGGTGCCACTTGCCAATCAGCGCCGTGTCATAGCCCGCGTCGCGCAGCAGCGAGGGCAGCGTGGGGTGCTCGGGCGGCAGGCCATGCACATGGGCCTTGCGCACCAGGGGTTCTTCCAGGCCGCCACGCAGGCGGTACTGGTAGCGCCCGGTGATCAGCGCAAACCGCGTGGCCGAGCACACGGCCGAGTTGGCATAGGCCTGCGTGAAGCGCACGCCCTCGCCCGCCAGCGTATCGAGGTGCGGCGTGGCGAAGTCGGCCTGGCCGTACACGCTCAGGTCGGCCCAGCCCAGGTCGTCGGCCAGGATGAAGACGATGTTGGGCGCTTGTGTGGAAGCGGAGGCGGCGGTGCTCATGCCGCCCCCTTGGCCTTGCCAGCGGCATCGGTCTCGCGCCACTGCTTGTCGAGCTTGAGGTCCTTCACAGCCTGCTGCACGAAGGCGGGCTGGAACCAGGCCTTCACATCAAAGGTCTGGCGGATCAGCCCCAGTTTGACGCCGTCATCCAGCACGCCCTGGTAACCGGCGATGAAGCCCTCATCCAGCAGCGGCGAGTAGCGCGCTTTGAGGTTGTCGCCTGCCAGCTCCTCGCGGAACGACAGCTCGGGGTTGCCGCTGTTGTCGGCGTAGAGCTTGATGAGCGCTTCGCGGTTGCTCTCTTGCGAAGACCAGTGGGCGGCGCGCACCAACTGGGTCACCAGGCGCTGGGTGAGCTGCGGGTTCTGCGTGGCGAAGTCCTCGGTGGCCAGAATGCCGGAGTTGATGGTGTAGTCGGGCCCCCGGCCCTTGGTGCTCAGCGCAATCTGCGCGCCCTGCGCCTTGAGCAGGAACAGGTCCGAGCCGCCAAACGTGGCATCGATCTGCCCGGCCACCACGGCGGCCTTGGACGTGGGCCAGTCCATGTTGATGAGTTTGACGTCCTTTTCGGTCAGGCCCGCTGCGGCCAGCAGGTTGTCGAATGTGCGCTGGTAGGCCGTACCCTTGAGCACCGTGACCTTCTTGCCCTTGAGGTCGGCCACCGTCTTGATGCTCACGCCCGGCGCCGTGGCCAGGTAGCTGTTGCTGCCCCGGCCTGTGGCAGCAATGAAGCGGGTGGGCAGGCCGCGCGCCCGGCCGATCACAGCGGCCAGGTCGCCCAGCGAGACGATGTCGAGCTGCTTGGCCGACAGCGCCTCGTGCACAGCCGGGCCCGCGCCGCGAAAGAAGTTCCACTCGATCTTGATGCCGTCCTTGGCAAACTCATCTTCGAGCCACTTGTTGGCCTGCAGCACCGCAAACACGCTGCCGCCCGGCGAGGGCCTGCCCGCCGTGCCCAGGTCGGGCGAGCCGATGCGGATGACCTTGGCGGGCGACTGGGCGCGCAGCACCAGAGGGGCAGCCAATGTGGCAGCGCCAGCCACCAGCAGCGAGCGGCGTGTGGAGAAAAAAGAGGAGTTCTTTTGTGTCATGGGGAATCTCGGGAATCAGAAAAGGGAGAACAAAAAATCAAACGGCAAACTGCCACTGCGCGGCAGGCGCCAGCTGCTCGCCACGCTTGAGCGGCGGCTCGGCCAGGTCGGCCGCGGGGTGGCCGGAGAACTCGCGCAGCACGCTGTCCTTGATGGCGGTGAACGCATGCGATGTGCGCTCGCGCGGATGGGGCAGCCCCACCGGCACGGTGCGGCGGATGCGGCCGGGGCGCGGCTCCATCACCACCACGCGGTCGCCCAGGTACACGGCCTCCTCCACGTCGTGGGTCACCAAAATCATGGTGATGCCCTCTTGCTGCCAGATGCGGTGCAGCTCCTGCTGCAGGTGGGCGCGGGTCATCGCGTCGAGTGCGCCAAAGGGCTCGTCCAGCAGCAGGATGTCGGGCCGGTTGACCAGCGCCCGCGCAATCGCCACGCGCTGCGACATGCCGCCCGAGAGCTGGTACGGATAGGCCGTCTCGAACCCCTGCAGCCCCACCAGCGCAATGTGCTCGCGCACAGTGGCGCGCTGCTGGCCCTCGGTCAGGCTGGAATTGAGCAGGCCCAGCGCCACGTTTTTCTCGACCGTGAGCCAGGGGAACAATCGGTGCTCCTGGAACACGATGCCCCGGTTGAGGCTGGTGCCCACAATGCGCTGGCCGTTGAGCAAGATCTCGCCCTGGTAGTCGCCCTCCAGGCCAATCACCAGCCGCAGCAGCGTGGACTTGCCGCAGCCGCTGGAGCCCACGATGCTCACAAACTCGCCGGGCTCGATGGTGAGGTGGATGTCCTGCAGCACGGGCAAGGCTTCGCCCTTGACCTCGTACTGCTTGTTCAGGCCGCGAATGGCCAGGGTACCGGCGTGTGCCATGGTGTGTTCCTTGTGTTCGTATGGGGGTGCAGATTCAGTACTGCGCTACAGTGCGGTCGCGCCAGGCCAGCAGGCGCTTTTCCAGCGCGGCCAGCAGCGCGTTCAGGGCGAAGCCCACCAGGCCCACCACCACCACGCCAAACAGCACCAGATCCATCCAGAAGTGCTCGCGCCCGTCGATGAGCGTGTTGCCAATGCCCTTGCCCGAGGCCAGCAGGTATTCGGCCCCCAGCGTGGCCAGCCAGCTGTAGATGAGCGAGAGCTGGATGCCGGTGAACAGCGAGGGCGCGGCCGCTGGCGCCACCACGCGGCGCAGCGTTTGCCACACACTGAACTCGTACACGCGGGCCACCTCCAGGTATTCGCGCGGCACGCTGCGAAGGCCCTCCAGCGTGTTGAGCACCACCGGAAAGAATGCCGCCATGGCTACAAAGGCAATCTTTGCGGCATCGCCCAGGCCAAACCACATCGACAGCATTGGAATCCACGCAAACAGCGAGATCTGCTTGAGCGTGTGGAAGGTGGGCCCCACCAGCCGCTCGGCCCAGCGGGACCAGCCCAGCAGCGCGCCCACCGCCAGCCCGATGCTGGAGCCAATGCCGAAGCCCCAGACCATGCGCCACAGGCTGGCCGACAAGGCCACCCACAGCTCGCCGCTCGCGACCTGGCCCACGCCGCGCTGCCACACGGCCAGCGGCGACACCAGCAAGGGCGAATCGGACGCACCCGAGGCCACCACCGCCCACCACATGGCCAGGATCAGCACCGGCAGCACCCAGCCCCGCAGGCGTGGTGGCACTTTTTGGAACAGGTTGCGTTGCACGTTCACAGAAGACATTTGCACACCCCTTTCACAGCCCCGGCTTGCGCCAGCGCAGCAGCCACGCCTCGGACACGGCCAGCAGCTTGTCGATCACAAAACCCACGATGCCCACGGCCAGCACGGCGGCCAGCACCACGTCCAGCTGAAAGAGCTGGCGGCCATAGACGATGAGGAACCCGATGCCCTCGGACGATGCCAGCAGCTCCACCACCACCAGCGCCAGCCAGGCATGGGTGAGCCCATAGCGCACGCCGTTCCAGATGGGCGCCGTGGCTGCCGGAAACACCACCTTGCGCAGCATTTGCCAGCGGGTAAATCCATACACGCGCGCTACCTCCACCAACCGGTTGGGCACGTTCTGGATGCCCTGGCAGGTGTTGATGGCCACGGGCACCAGCGCGGCCTTGGCGATGAGCAGAAACTTCAATGCCTCATCGATGCCCACCACCAGGATCAGCACCGGAAGCCAGCCGATCACCGGCACCTGGCTGAACGCCTTGAACAGCGGAAACACGTAGTCGCGGAAGGTGGGCGAGAGGCCCATGGCACCGCCCAGCAGCAGGCCGAGCGACAGGCCAATGCCAAAGCCCGCAAACACGCGGACCATGCTGATGCGCAAGTGGCCCCACAGCTCGCCACTGGCCAGCAGCTCGCCAAACACCTTGAACACGGCTGCGGGCGGCGGCAGCACCTGCTCGGGCACCCAGCCCCAGATGGCCGAGAGCTGCCACAACGCCAGCACGGCCAGCGGAAAAGGCCAAGCCCAGAGCGAGCGCCCTGCCCAGGTCCAGGAAGCCTTAGTTCTTGCCGCTGCAACGCGGCGCGCGGGCAAGTCCGGCCGCGGCTCCAACGGGTGCGTGGTGGGGCTGGCAGGCCCGGCCGCATTCAGTGCAGGTATCGCCATCTTTTGCATGTCCTTTCGGGTGGAAGAAGTGCTACCGCACAGGGCTGGGCGGGTAACTTCAATAACAACCAAAAGAAATGTAAAAGACGTTTGTTATAAAAATAAATAGTTAATACTCATATGCAATGACAAAGATGTTTGCGGCATGAGCAGCGGTGCAGACGTTATGAGCGGGGCCAGACGCAGGCACAAAAAAACCCGCCGGGCACTGGGTGCCGGCGGGTTGCAAAGGGCGGTTTTCACCAGCCCGGTCCCCCTACCTAGGATTCCATGCTGCTGACGCAGCGCCCGACTAGGGCGCGGCTGCCAAGTCCCCGTTGGCGCCATACACGGGCCAGTAGGCCTCCAGCTTCAGCTCCTTGAGCGCGGCGTTCAGGTAGCGGCGGTCAAACCAGCTGTCGATCTCGGGCTTCTTGCGGATCAGCTTGAGCTTGTACGCCTCGTCGGCTGCGTCCTTGTAGCGCGCTACCAGAAATGGGTCGAGCAGCGGCGACAGGCGCACACGCAGCGGCTGGCCGATGAAGTCTTCACGCCACACCTTCTCGGGGTACTCGGCCTTGCCCCATTGCGCAAACAGCTCGGCACGGCGGTTCTCGTCGGAGTACTTGTGCGCGTACTGCACCACGGTCTTGACCACACGCTCTACCGCCTTGGGGTGGCGGGCAGCGAAGTCGTCGGTCACCAGCAGCGCGGTCTGGCGGGTGTACTTGTACGAGTCTTCGGCGGCCGACCACACCACTTTGGCCAATCCCTGGTCGCGCAGCTTGAAGAAGCCCACGTAGCCAAAAGCGGCGTCAATGTCCTTGCTGACCAACGCGGCCTCGGCACTGGGCAGGTCCAGGTTCATCAGCTTCACATCACGTTCGCTCAAGCCCTTGTCGGCCAGCGCACGCACTGCGGCCAGGTGCAGGTTGGTGCCCTTGAACACCGCCACCTTGCGGCCCTTGAGGTCTTCCAGGCGGCGGATGTTGGAATCAGGCGGCACCGCCAGGTAGAGCCCGCCGCGCACGCCACTGCCGAGGATGATCCTGGTCTTCACGTCGCTCGCGCGGTGCACGATGGACGGCAGGTCGCCCTGCCATGCAAAGTCCAGCTGCTTGTTGACCAGCGCCTCGTTCACGGCAGGGCCTGCGCCCTTGAAGAAAGTCCACTGCACTTTCACGCCGTCTTTCTTGAACTCCTCTTCCAGTGCGCTGTCGGTGTAGGCCAGCGCAGCCGAGGTACCGCCATGGCGCACGGGGTCGCTGCCTACGCCGCCGGTGGCAATGCCGATGCGGATCACCTTCAGCGGCTCTGCCGTCTGCGCAGCGGCGCTGCCCGCCCACAGGCCCAGCGCCAAGGCAGCGCCTGCTGCGGTCAAGGCCTTGCGGCGGGTTGCATTCCAGGATGTTTTTGTCATGGGTATAGCTCTTTCGTAGGGGTTGCGTTGGAACGGTGCGCGGGCCATGCCCTGCACCTGTCAAACCCCACTCTAGGCACGCCCGGCAATGCGGCCAACGACCGAAAACAGATATCCAAATGCGCAAGCGCCCTGCCCGTGCGCATGGCTGCAGCGCCTGTTTTTCCAACTATCGATATGCGAACTGCTTCGTTGGTGTGCAGCGCTTGCAGTGTCCCAATGACATGGCCGTTCTCTTTCAACCACCCTCGTTTCAGAAAGCAGCACCATGTCCAAGATCAACGATTTGCACCCCACCTTCACCCGCTTTGCAGTGGAGCCCTACACCCCCACCATCGGCGCCGTCATCCACGACCTGGACCTGCGCCAGCCGCTGGATGCCACCACGCAGGCCGAGCTGCGCCAGGCACTGGCCGTGCACGAGGTGCTGTTCTTCCGCGACCAGCACATCACGCCGCAGCAGCAGGTGGACTTCACCCGCAGCTTTGGCAACGTGGCGGAGGTCAAGGCGTTCTTCCCCCGGCTGGAGAACCACCCCGAGATCGAGATCGTGGAGAGCACGGCCGAGCGCCCAAAGGCATCGAGCAACTGGCACGCCGACATCACCTGGCGCGAGCAGCCACCGCTGGGAACCAGCCTGTATGCGCAGGTGATTCCGGCCAGCGGCGGCGACACGCTGTGGGCCAGCCTCACCGCTGCCTACGCCAGCCTGCCGCCCGCGTTCCAGGCCTACCTGGAGACGCTGACGGCCGTACACACCTGGGAGATCAGCGGCTGGACCGAGTACCTGCTGCGCAAGGACGCCAGCGGCGATGAGCTGAAGGCCGCCCGCGCCAAGTACCCGCCGGTGGAACACCCTGTGGTGCGCGTGCACCCGGTCACGGGCAAGAAGGTGCTGTATGTGAACTCCACCTTCACCAGCCACATCAAGGGCCTGTCGCGCGTGGAGAGCGATGCCCTGCTGACCCAGCTGTTTGCCCTGCCCCAGGTACCCGAGTTCCAGGCCCGCCTGCGCTGGGCGCCGGGCACGCTGGCCGTGTGGGACAACCGCTCCACCCAGCATTACGCAGTGGGCGACTTCTTCCCGCAGCACCGCAAGCTGCATCGCATCACTATCACTGAGTAACCCCCGAGAGATAGCCCCCTGAGTCGCCTTCGGCGCCATCCCCCCAGGGGGACGCACCCAGTGGCCCGGCGAAGCCGGTTCCACGGGGGCACTCGCCTGGGCCGCGCCAGTCTCGCGAGCTGCGTGCCCATTCAACAGCCGTTTTGAAAATACCTATGACCCAACCCGACACATTCAGAAAACTGCGCCTCGGCGCCTTCATCATGGCCACGGGCCACCACATTGCCGCGTGGCGCCACCCCGATTCGCAGGCCAATGCGGGCGTCAACATCGACCACTACATCGAACTGGCGCAGACCGCAGAGCGCGGCCTGTTCGACCAGGTGTTTGTGGCCGACAGCCCAGGGGTGTGGCACAAGGGCGACCGCGAGTCCTTCAGCCGCCAGGGGCGCCTCTCGCACTTCGAGCCCGTCACGCTGTGGGCCGCGCTGTCGGCCGTCACCAAGCACATCGGCTTTGTGGCCACGGCCTCCACCACCTACGAAGACCCCTACCTGCTGGCACGCAAATTCGCGTCGCTCGACCACATCAGCAAGGGCCGCGCCGCCTGGAACGTGGTGACCACCAGTGCCGAGAACGTGCACGGCAACTTTGGTCTGGACACCCACCCCGACCCCGCCGTGCGGTATGAGCGCGCCCACGAGTTTGTGGACGTGGTCAAGGGCCTGTGGGACAGCTTTGACGACGACGCCTTCACCCGCGACAAGGCCAGCGGCGTGTACTTTGACCCCGACAAGCTGCACACGCTCAACCACATCGGCAAGCACCTCAAGGTGCAGGGGCCGCTCAACATCGAGCGCTCGCCCCAGGGCCACCCGGTCATCGTGCAGGCGGGCTCGTCCGAAGACGGCAAGGAGCTGGCCGCCGCCACGGCCGAAGCCATCTTCACCGCCTGGACCAGCCTGGCCGAGGCACAGGCGTTCTACAAAGATGTGAAAGGTCGCATGGCCAAGTACGGCCGCCACCCCGACGAGCTGCTGGTACTGCCCGGCATCTCTCCGGTCATCGGCCGCACCGAGGAAGAAGCCCAGGCGAAGTGGGCCGAGCTGCAGGCGCTGATCCACCCCAGCGTGGGCCTGGCCACGCTGGCCCCCTTCTGGCCTGGCGAAGACCTCACGCAATGGAACCTGGACGCACCGCCGCCCTACATCCCCGAGCCACCCAAGGGCATCAACAGCCGCGCGCATGTGGTGCTGCAGCTGGCCCGCCGCGAGAATTACACCGTGCGCCAGCTGTACGAATACCTGGCGGGCGCGCGCGGCCACTGGGTGGTGGTGGGCACGCCACAAACCATTGCAGACCGCATGCAGGAATGGTTTGAGAATGGCGCGGCCGATGGCTTCAACGTGATGCCGCCCGTGCTGCCCCAGTCGCTCAACGAGTTTGTGGACCTGGTGGTGCCGGAGCTGCAGCGGCGCGGGCTGTTCCGCACCGCGTACGAAGGCACCACGCTGCGGGAGAACCTGGGCTTGGCACGCCCTGCCAGCCGGTACGCCACACCACTCGCCAAGGCAGCCTGAGCCCTTAGGCCCACCCAGTCATGCCCCACCCCACAGCGCAGCCGGATTGGGGTGGCCGGGCGGGCGCGGTGCGCCGGCTTTGACGCGGCGCATGGGCAGATCGGTCGCGAGACGCTTTAACGCAGCCCCCCGGGACGCGGGCTGAAAACCATGCGGCACCACCAGCACATCGGTACGGGCTTCGCGCAGGATGCGTTGCGCAACGCTCTCGAACAGCCAATCCACCCACGGGGATGCGGGATGCTTGCCCACCACAATCAGGTCGGCCCCGGCGTTTTGCTGCGCCACCAGCACCTGCCGCGCCGGGTCGCCCCGGCCTATGGACGATGACAGCCGATTTCGCCGCGCGTCGTACGAGTCGGTCAGTGTGAACATGCGGTCTTGCGCATGGCGCCTGCACTGCTCGCGGTAGATCTGGATGGCGCGCTCTGACACTTCGGCATACCGCAGCTTGCCCTCATTGGCGGTGCTGACGGCATGGAACAGTTCCACGCGTGCGTGGGGGTGGAGTGCCAGGCCCAGCTCCACCAAACGGTGCGATACCAGCGAAAAGTCCACCGCCACCAACAGGCTCTGGTAGGTCCGGTCCGCAGCGTTGCGCACCACGACCACGGGGCGCTGGCAGGCACGCAGCACCTGCAGGGCGGGGTGCGCGCCCCACCAGGCCCGCAGCCCCCGCTGCGGTGCCGTGCCCCACACCACCAGGTCGTGCGCGGCTGCCGCACGGGCGATGTCTGCCACCGTGTAGTACACGCGTGTTACTGCCTGCACGGCCATCTGGTGGCGCTGCCGCAGCTGGAGCGCATGGTGCGACAGACGCACAGCCACATCGGGGGGAGGCACCTCGCCAGGTTGGGCGAGATACACCAGCTGCAACGCAGCCCGATGCTCTGCGCCCAGCAGCGCCGCGCGTGCCAGCGCGTGCCCTCCCAGTTCAGAAAAATCGGTGACGACGAGGATGGAGCGAGGGGTCATGGTGGTACGTCCTTCTGTGGTGAACAACGCGCACTCCTCCAACGGCTGCCAATGCCATTGGCGCCGGTCTGGTGGGAAGTGATCTGGTGGTACGGCCCGCAGCGGGCCGGAATTCTGAGGCGACTAGGTGAGGTAGTCGCCCGTGGCCTCGGGCTGGTACTGGATGCTCTCGATGGTGGCTGCGCACTCTTCGCCGTGCGGCGTTTGCCACTTGGCCACATCTCCAGCACGCAGGCCCAGCAGGCTGATGCCCACCGGCGACAGCACCGAGATGAAGCCCGCCGCAGGCTCGGCGTCCTGCGGGTAGCACAGGGTCAGCACCTGGCGCCGGTGGGTGTGCTGGTCCACCAGCTCGACGCGCGAATTCATGGTGACCACGTCCGCTCGTACGTTGCGCGGACTGGTGATGTCTGCGTTGGCCAGCAGGTCATCGAGCAAGGGCGCCAGCCGGTTGCCGACCAGTTTGGTCAGGCGCGAATAGTCCAGATCGGTGAGCGTGCGCTCGCCAGGGGCCACAACTGCATGCATACAAAGCACTCCATCGAATGCGGCTGTGCCCCGTGGGGACAAGACGGCCGCTACCGCGCTTGGCTGGTGCCCGGCGGTGGATGGTTGCGCTACAAGGGATGAGGAGAGAGGGTGCCGCCGGGCTCAGGAATGTGCTGGCGTCAGCTGACGACGCACGTTCTTCTTGGCCACCGCTCGCGCGCAGGCCGCTGCATGGGGCAGCGCAGCCAGGGCGTTGAAAGGGCAAACCAGAAGGGTCGTCATGGCCCCGAGTGTAGGCAACATGCGCGGGTTGGCGGGCAATAGCCCCAGGGTTCTTGCCAGATACCCGGCCGACTTAGCGTTTGATCCTTGTCGCGGTGCAGGGGCCATCGCGCACATCACGCCAGCTCTGCGGCCCCCGCGCCGCGCTCTCAGGCAGCTTGCGGCAGGTAGCTGGGGCGCGTGCCTGTCATCGCGAGCTTGACGTGCTGCGTAAGCTCATCGGCCAGCACCTCGTCCGCACCTGCTTCCAGGCCATCCAGCGCACGCCGCACGATCTGAACCGGGCTGGTCTTGGGCACATCGAAGCCGCGCGTGAGGTCGGTGTCCACATACGCCATGTGTAGCCCGAGGACCTGCGTTTTTTGCGCTGCCAGCTCGTGGCGCAGTGCATTGGTGAGCGACCAGGCGGCAGACTTGCTGGCCGAGTACGCCGCCAGCTCGCCGCCATTCACCCACGATGCCACCGACAGCACGTTGAGCAGCGCCCCGCCCCCGTTGGCCTGCAGCACAGGCGCAAAGGCTTTGCTGACGCGCAGCACGCCAAAGACATTGGTCTCAAAAATGCGGCGCATCACCTCTTCGCTGTCGGCCGCCATGAAGCCGCCAGGCTGGGCGATGCCCGCGTTGTTGATGACCAAGGTCACATCGGACGCCAGCGCTGCAGCCGCTGCGACGTCTTCGGGGTTGTTGACGTCCAGGCGCAGGGCCTGCACGCCGGGTTGCGGGGTGATGGTGGATGGGTCACGCGCAGCGGCGTAGACCTTGCGCGCACCACGTGCGAGCAGCTCGCGGACAAAAGCCAGGCCAATGCCGCGATTGGCACCGGTGACGAGGACAACAGCGTTTTCGATCTTCATGGGAATCTCCAGGGGTGGGTTGGGAATGGACAGTGAGGTGCGGGTCAAACGTGCCGGGGATCAATGCGCAGCGAGCAATCGGTGGGTGCGGGTAGCCGCCAGCGAACAGCTCAGCGCACCTTGACCACGACCTTGCCCTTGGCGCGGCCGGTGTCCACGTAGGCAATGGCTTCGTTGGTGGCGTCAAAGGCAAACACCTTGTCGATCACCGGGCGGATGGCCCCGGCGTTGATCAGGCGTGTGATCTCTTGCAGCTGGCTGCCCTGTGCCCGCATGAACAGGAACCCGTAGCCGATGCCCAGCGCCCGAGCGCGGCGCCGGGTGCCTGCGCTCAACAGACGGAACACCAACCGCAAAAAGCCGGGGGCACGAATGGATTCGCCAAATGTGGGGTCTGGCGGGCCCGAGACAGAGACGAGTTGGCCGCCGCGCTGGAGCACGCGCAGGGACTTGGCCAGCGCCTTGCCGTCCTGGCTGTGCAGCACCATGTCGTAGTCGCGCAGCACGTCTTCAAAGTCCTGCTGGCGGTAGTCGATGACCACATCGGCGCCCAGGCTTCGCACCAGTGCGGCATTGCCCGCGCTGGCGGTGGTGGCCACGGTGGCGCCCAGGTGCTTGGCCAGCTGGATGGCGATGCTGCCCAGCCCGCCCGAGCCCGCCTGGATGAAGACCTTCTGCCCTTTTTTGACCTGGGCCTTCTCGACCAGGGCCTGCCAGGCCGTCAGGGCCACCAGCGGGATCGAAGCCGCCTCTTCCATGGTCAGGCTGCGGGGCTTGAGGGCCAGCGAAGACTCCTTGACCGCGATGAGTTCCGCAAAGGTGCCGATGTGAAAGTCGTCCGCCCGGGCATAGACCTCGTCGCCGGGTTGGAACTGCCGCACGCGCGGCCCCACGCGCACCACCACGCCCGCCACGTCGTGCCCCAGGATGAGCGGCATCTTGTAGGGCAGGATGAGCTTGAACTCACCGTCCCGGATCTTGGCGTCGAGCGGATTGACGCCCGCTGCATGCACCTCCACCAGCACTTCGTCGTCGCGCAAAGAGGGCGCAGGAACGTCGGCGGGCCTGAGCGCGCCCTTCTTGGCGTAACGATCCAGAACAAACGCTTTCATGGGACGTCCTTTGCGGCGGGAGCCTGAAGAGGCCCCCCATGGTTAGAAGGGCTGGATTCGATAATTCGAATGATAAACATCATATAAAAAGACAAAAAAATGCGTGCCACCGCACGAAGATCACAATCGAGAACAGCGCCTGGTGAGTGGTTTTGCGTCAGGCCGCTTCCGCAGGCAACAGGTGCTTGAGCGCGGCCTCGCGCAGGCTGTCGGACAGCGCAGCATCGTCCACCGCCCGGGCAAGCACCAGGGCGCCCACCATGGTGGACAGGGTGACGAGCGCCTGCTCATGGATCTCTGGCTGGCCCCACTGCGGCGACTGGCGCGCAATCAGGTCCACCATTTCCTTGATGTGCCGGGTGGAGACCCGCCGCACTTCGGGCGACTGGCGCGAGGTTTCAGAGCCCAGCGCGGCCAGGGGGCAACCGGTTTCCACGCTTTCGACATGCTGGCGCGAGAGATAGGCCTTGAGCACGGTGGCCATCGCCTGCGAGGCGGGCTCCCCCGCCACGGCGCCGGCCACAGTGGCCACAGACTGGGCACAGGCCTGCGTGGCCGCTTCGGCCAGCATGGCCTCGCGGGACTCGAAGTGCGCATAGAAGCCGCCATGCGTCAGGCCCGCCTCCTTCATGATGTCTGCCACCCCGGTGCCGTGGTAGCCGTTGCGACGGATCGCCCGCGCGGCCACCGACACGATGCGCTCGTGGGTCGCCTCCTTGGCAGCGGCTCGGGCACTGGGTTGTTTATTTCGCATGACACGTATCATACGTTTTATCAGGCACACCTGCAAGCGGGCCATATTGCAGCTGCTCCCTGCCAGCCCCGAGCCTGGTCAGCACCAAAAACTCAGGCGTTGTAACAAGGCCTGAGAGGTGAAGTGCGCAGTACGAGCCGCTCTGGCTTGCTGCGAAGTTCGCTACGCTTTCAATAGCAGCCTGCGACCGTCCACAGGGCGCAGGCTGACTATTCAGTTCAAAAATCAGATCACAGCTTGGCGATCGACACCTCGGTGGACTTGACCAGCGCCACCACATCGGAGCCGACGACCAGGCCCAGGTCGTCCACCGAGCGGGTGGTGATGACGGAGGTGACGATGCCCCAGGGGGTTTCGACATCGACCTCGGAGACGACATCGCCGCGAATGATCTCGCGCACTTTGCCCTTGAACTGGTTGCGAACGTTGATGGCTTGGATGGACATGGGGTTCTCCTAAAAAGTCCGTTGAAAGAAAGAAGCGCTGTTAAAAATCGAGAGAGAAAGCGAGAAATTCACACCGCCCAGCGCAGCCCGTGGGCGGGCACGCCGGGCCAGGTGGGTTCGGGGGTGGGCTCCACGTCGGGCTTTTGCAGCACGCGGTCGAGGATGCGTTTTTCAAGCTGCGCAAAGGCCGCCTCGCCGTGCACACGCGGGCGTGGCAGGTCGATGCGCTGGTCCAGCGCGATCTGGCCGTCTTCGATCAGGATCACGCGGTCGGCCAGGGCCACGGCCTCCTGCACGTCGTGGGTGACCAGTAGCGCGGTAAAGCCCGACTGGCGCCACAGGCCTTCGATGAGGCGGTGCATCTCGATGCGGGTAAGCGCATCGAGCGCACCCAGGGGTTCGTCCAGCAGCAAGAGGCGTGGGTTGTGCACCAGCGCACGCGCCAGGGCCACACGCTGGCGCTGGCCGCCCGACAGGCGCGCGGGCCACTCGCCCAGCCGGTCGCCCAGACCCACGCGGGCCAGCACATCGGCCGCTGCCCCACGCTGCGCGGGCGGCAGGCCCAGGGCCACGTTGTCCTGCACACGCTTCCAGGGCAGCAGGCGCGCGTCCTGGAACATGATGCGGGTGCTGCTGCTCAGGCCGTCCACCGGGTCACCGTCGATACGGATGGCACCGCCCGACACCGATTCCAGCCCCGCCACCAGGCGCAGCAGCGTGCTTTTGCCGCAGCCGCTGCGGCCCACGATGGCGACGAACTCGCCGGGCTCGATGACCAGTTCGGCCTTCTGGAGCACCTCGCGTGTGCCATAGCGTTTGTCTACGCCGCGCACTTCCAGGCGCACACCCTGGTGCTGCTGTTGTGGTGAGAAATTTGTAGTCAAAATGGCCTCCTGCGCCTGTCCATAAAGCGCTAGCAGCTATAAAAATGAGAGTAATCGGGCGCGGTGGCTGCACTGGGCGCGACCCAACGCCAGGGACGCCGCGCAAGGGCCGCCCCGCCGCGCTGGCGTCGTCCCCCTTCCCGTAGCGCGCAGCGCGGAGAGAGAAGGGGGAAGCGGCGCAGCCGCTCAGGGGGATGTTCACACCTGGTATCCGGGATGCCAGCGCAGCCAGTAGCGCTCCAGCCCCTTGGCAAACACGTCGGCCAGCTTGCCCAGCAAGGCGTAGAGCAGGATGCCCACGAGCACGATGTCGGTCTGCAAAAACTCGCGTGCATTCATCGTGAGGTAGCCAATGCCCGCCTGCGCCGAGATGGTCTCGGCCACGATCAGGATCACCCACATCAGCCCCAGCGAAAACCGCAGCCCCACCAGGATGCTGGAGAGCGCTCCGGGCAGGATGATTTGCTTGTAAAGCTGCCAGCGCCCCAGGCCATAGGTGCGGCCCATCTCGATCAGCCCCGGGTCTACATTGCGGATGCCGTGGAAGGTGTTGAGGTAGATCGGGAAGAACACCGACACGCTGATGAGGAACAGCTTGGCCGACTCGTCAATGCCAAACCACAGGATCACGAGCGGGATGAGCGCCAGCGCGGGGATGTTGCGCACCATCTGGATGGTGGAGTCGAGCAGCGTCTCGAACAGCTTGATGGAGCCTGTGAGCAGGCCCAGCAGCAGCCCCAGGCCGCCGCCAATCGCCAGCCCGGCCAGTGCACGGCCCGCGCTGACCTTGACGTGGGTCCACAGCTCGCCCGAGGCGGCCAGGGTCCAGGCGGCCTTGACGACCTCCAGCGGCGCAGGCAACACGCGGGTGGACAGCCAGCCTTGCGACGAGGCAATCTGCCACAGCACGATGAGGCCCACGGGCACGGCCCAGGGCAGCAGGCGCTGCGCAATGTGCCTGGCAAAGCGCACCACGGGTGCGGGCAGCAAGGGCCCTTCGATGGGCAGGTCTACCGCATCGGCCAGCGGGGATACCTGCAGTTCTCTGATGGTCTGTGTCATGGGACAGGTTCCGTTGGGGGTTCTGGTTCAGGTGGGGTCAGCTTTGCGAGGCGCGCGGCACAAAGTCGTTGGCCACGGTTTCGCCAAAGGGGCCCAAGGGGTTGCCGCCAGCGAGCTTCTCGCGCACGCCCACGGGCAGCAGCGGAAAGACCAACTCGGCAAAGCGATACGCCTCGTCCAGGTGCGGGTAGCCCGAGAGCACAAACGTGTCCAGCCCCAGCGCGGCATATTCCTCGATGCGCGCGGCCACGGTCTGCGGGTCGCCCACCAACGCCGTGCCCGCGCCGCCGCGCACCAGGCCCACGCCCGCCCACAGGTTAGGGCTGATCTCCAGGTCCTTGCGGCTGCGCTTGGCGCCACCGGCGTGCAGCGCAGCCATGCGGCGCTGGCCTTCGGAGTCCATGCGCGCAAACACGGCCTGGGCGCGCACCACGGTGTCGTCATCCACATGGCTGATGAGTTCTTCGGCGGCGGCCCAAGCCTGTGCGTCGGTCTCACGCACGATGACGTGCAGGCGGATGCCGAAGTTGACGGTGCGGCCGTGTTGGGCTGCGCGGGCACGCACGTCGGCCACCTTCTTGGCCACCTCGGCCGGGGGTTCGCCCCAGGTCAGGTAGGTCTCGACCTGCTCGGCCGCCAGGTCGTGCGCGGCGGGCGACGAGCCGCCAAAGTACACCGGCGGGTACGGCTGTTGCAGCGGCGGAAAGAGCAGCTTGGCGCCCTTCACCGACAGGTGCTGACCTTCAAAGTCCAGGCTTTCGCCCCGGTGGCTGCGCGCCAGAATTTCGCGCCAGATGCGGATGAACTCGGCCGACTGTTCGTAGCGCGTGGCGTGGTCCAGAAACACGCCGTCGCCCTCCAGCTCGGCCTGGTCGCCGCCCGTCACCAGGTTGATGAGCAGGCGCCCGCCCGAGAGCCGGTCGAACGTGGCCGCCATGCGTGCCGCCAGCGCAGGCTGGTGCAGGCCGGGGCGCACCGCCACCAGAAACTTGAGGTTGCGCGTGACGGGCAGCAGGCTGGACGCCACCACCCACGGGTCTTCGCACGAGCGGCCGGTGGGGATGAGCACACCTTCGTAGCCCAGGCTGTCGGCTGCCACGGCCACCTGCTTGAGGTAGTCGTGGTTGAGCTGGCGCGCGCCTTTGGCGGTGCCCAGGTAGCGGCTGTCGCCGTGGGTGGGGATGAACCAGAAAATTTTCATGGATGCCTCGGGGTAGGTATTCGATGGACTCAGCGAGCGCATGCGGCTCAGGGCTTGGCGCTGGCGGCCGCCAGCTGCGCTGCCGAAGGCCGCCACACGATGTCGGCCACGTTCACGGGTTTGGGGATCAGGCCGAGCTTGAAAAACGCATCGGCCACGCGCTGCTGGTCGGCCACGGTGGCGGGCGAGAGCAGGCCCACGGGTGATGAGGGGCGCCGCTGGATGAACAGGCTCACCACACCCGCGTCCAGGCCGCTGAAGTCGGCAATCAGCTTGATCGCGTCCTTGCGCGCCTCTTGCGCCAGGCGGTCGGCGCGGCTGAGTTCTTCAAACAGCACACGCAGCACCTGGGGGTGGGCTTGCACAAACGGGCGGGCCGCCAAGTAGAACGAGTTGTTGCTGCTGGCCAGGTCGCGGCCCGTGGCCAGCACGCGGGGCTGGATGGCCAGCTCGGTGGCGGCGTAGAACGGGTCCCAGATGGCCCAGGCGTCCACGCTCTTGCGCTCGAACGCGGCGCGCGCATCGGCCGGGGCCAGGTACACGGGCTGGATATCAGCCCACTGCAGGCCCGCGCGCTCCACGGCACGCACCAGCAGGTAGTGGGCGCTGCTGCCCTTTTGCACGGCAATGCGGCGGCCCTTGAGGTCGCCCAGGGTGCGCAGGGGCGAGTCCTTGAGCACCAGCAAGGCCGAGCTGTCGGGCTTGGGCGGCTCGGCGCCCACATAGAGCAGGTCTTTGCCTGCGGCCTGTGCAAACACGGGCGGCGAGTCGCCCGTCAGGCCAAATTCGAGGCTGCCGACCGACAGCGCTTCAAGCAGTTGCGGCCCGGCCGGGAACTCCAGCCAGCTCACGCGGGTGCCGGGAAAGCGCTTTTCCAGCACGCCCTGCTGCTTGAGGATGACGAGGTTGACGGCGGACTTCTGGTAGCCGATGCGCAGCTGCTCGGGGCCTTGCACGGCCGGGCTTTGTGCGTGGGCGTAGCGGCTGGCCAGCACCCAGTGGAAGGCGGTGACACCCAGCAGTTGCAGCGCGCGGCGGCGCTCGTTGCTCAGGGGAAGGTGGGCCATGGTGACTCCTTTCAGTGCGGTGCTGCCAGGCCCTCAAAGGTCCACCGGCGCGGCGTGCAGCAGGTTGAGCTTTTTGGGGATGAGCTTGAGGTCGAAGAAGGTGTCGGCAATCGCCTGCTGCTCGGCCAGGATCTCGCGCGTGACGGGCGCGGTGCCGAAACGGGCGCGGTTCAGGTACAGCTCGGTGATGGACTTGTCGAGGCCCAGCACGGCCGATAGCTCGGCAGCGGCGGCGTCCTTGTTTTTGGACGCCCAGGTGTCGATGGCGTTGACCTCTTCGATCGCGATGCGCAGCACATCGGCGTTCTTGGTGGAGAACTCGCGCGAGGTGAAGTAGTAGGCGCGGTTGTTGACCACACCCGTGGCGTCGGCCAGCAGGCGGGCGTCGAGTGTCTTTTGCGCGGCGGCCAAGAACGGGTCCCAGATGATCCAGGCATCGACTGCGCCGCGCTCAAAGGCAGCCCGCGCGTCGGCCGGGGCCAGGAAGACGGACTGCACGTCGCCGTATTTCAGGCCGTGTTTCTCCAGCAGCTTGACCAGGAAATACTGCACGTTGGAGCCCTTGTTGTAGGCCACGCGCTTGCCCTTGAGGTCGGCCACGCTGCGGATCGGCGAGTCCTTGGGCACGATCACGGCCTCCAGCGCGGGGCGCGGCACGGTGGCACCGGCGTACACCAGCGGCGCACCCGCAGCCTGGGCAAAGATGGGCGGGGCTTCGCCCACGTCGCCAAAGTCGATGGAGCCGACGTTGAGCGCCTCGAGCTGCACGGGGCCGGCGTTGAATTCGGTCCAGGTCACTTTCACACCCAACGGAGCCAGGCGCTTTTCGAGCGTGCCGCGGCCCTTCAGGATGGAGAGCCAGCCCTTTTGGTGGCCCACGCGCAGCACGCGGGGCGCGCCAGAGGCCTGGGCCCAAGAGGTGGCAGGGAGCGCCGCTGCAGCGGCGGTGGCAGCACTAGTGGCCAGCAGGTGGCGGCGTTGCAGGGAGAAGCGGTTCAGTTCGTTCATGGTGCGGGTTCCAGCAGCAAATCGGGTGGGAGGAGCACCGGGCGGGCTGGCAGCAGGCGGCACACCGCCCTGCCCGCGCACCCGGCGCAGCAAAAATCAAAAATGGAAATGAAGGGGGAAGGAAGGTGGCACTGCGGGCCTGTCGCAGCGCCGGGCCTGCGTCAGACGCTACATCGCACGTCAGCGAAGTTGACCGGCGCAAACCGCGTGGCCTGAGCGGGCGATGGGCGCAGGGTTTCGGTCACCAGCACATTCACCGCGTCGTCCAGCCGGGCGGCAATGTCGGCCTGCACGTGGTAGGTGCCCTCTGGCGTCAGCGTGACCTGAGCATCGGTGGCGTAGATGCCGGGCAGGATGCTTTTGGCGCCCAGCGACTGCAGCACGGGACGCAGCGCGTAGTCCAGCGCCAGCATGTGGTGTGGGCTGCCGCCCGTGGCCAGGGGCAGCACGGTCTTGCCCTTGAGGGCTGTTTGCGGCAGCAGGTCCAGAAACACCTTGAGCACGCCGCTGTACGCCGCCTTGTAGACGGGGGTGGCCACCACCAGCACGCTGGCATCGGCCACCTGGTCGATGGCGCTGACCACCGTGGGGTGGCCAAAGTCGGCCAGCAACAGCGCCTGGGGCGAGAGGTCACGGATGTGGATGCGGTCCACCAGCGCACCGCGCACCGAGAGGCGCTGGGCCACGGCGTCGAGCAAAACGGCGGAGCGGGAGCGCTCCGAGGGACTGCCGGCGATGAGCAAGGCGGACATGGTGTGGATTCCTTGAATACTATGTTTTTGATAGCTGGCAGCGCATGTTGGACTAGCGCTTGGGCCTGTTTTCATTCAAAAAGGACGAGCAACGCCCCGCCCGGCCCGCTGGGGCCTGGCTTGTTGCACGGAGACGGGGCGCCGGCCACCCGCACACGAAAGGCGGGTGGGCTGACTGGCTTACTTACTTGCGGGTGTAGATCTGGTCAAAGCTGGCGTTGTCCGCAAAGTGGTCCTTGGCCGCCTTGTCCCAGCCACCAAACGCGTCGTTGATGGTGAACAGGTTCAGCTTGGGGAACTGCTTGGCGTACTTGGCTTTGGCTTTGTCGGACACGGCCGGGCGGTAGAAATGTTTGCCCGCAATGTCCTGGCCTTCTTCGGTGTACAGGTACTGCAGGTAGGCCTCGGCCACGGCGCGGGTGCCCTTCTTGTCCACGTTCTTGTCCACCACGGCAACGGCAGGCTCGGCCAGGATGGAGATGGAGGGGGCGATCACGTCGAACTTGGCACCGAACTCTTTTTCGAGCAGGTAGGCCTCGTTCTCCCAGGCGATCAGCACGTCGCCCTGGTTGCGCTGCGCAAAAGTGATGGTGGAGCCGCGCGCGCCGGTGTCGAGCACAGGCACGTTGCCATACAGCTTGGCCACGAAGTCCTTGGCCCTGGCGTCGCCGCCATATTTGCGCTTGGCGAATTCCCACGCGGCCAGGTAGTTCCAGCGCGCGCCGCCCGAGGTCTTGGGGTTGGGCGTGATCACCTTCACATCCGGGCGGACCAAGTCATCCCAGTCCTTGATGCCCTTGGGGTTGCCCTGGCGCACCACCAGCACGATGGTCGAGGTGTAGGGCGAGCTGTTGTGCGGCAGGCGCTTTTGCCAGTCTTTGGTGATCCAGCCGCCGTTGGTGTGCAGCGCATCGGTATCACCTGCCAAGGCCAGCGTGGCCACGTCGGCATCCAACCCGTCGATGATGGAGCGGGCCTGCTTGCCCGAGCCACCATGGCTTTGCTTGATGGTCACGTCCTGCCCGGTCTTGGCCTTCCAGTGCTTGGCAAACGCCTGGTTGAACTCCACATACAGCTCGCGGGTGGGGTCGTAGGACACATTGAGCAGCGTCACAGACTGTGCAAACGACGGCAACGCCGTCAGCGCCAAAGCGCCTGCAAAGGCTGCGGCCAATGGAAACTTGATAAAGTCGCGGCGAAAGTTCATGGGGGTCCTCGGTTTTGAATGTGGACGGTGCAAAACACCGATGAAACGCATTCTGGAAGGCCCTCTTAAAAACTGGAACCAATAAGATTTCAGTTCTTAATACCCAAAACATCTGAAGGCAGAGCCCACACCGCCTTCGCATTCACCCCAACACAAGAAGGAACCACCATGGCACGCACCGTCCAATGCATCAAACTCGGCCAGGAAGCTGAAGGCCTGGACTTTCCGCCCTACCCCGGCGAGCTGGGCAAGCGCATCTGGGAAAACGTGAGCAAGCAGGCCTGGGCCGACTGGCTCAAGCACCAGACCATGCTGGTCAACGAAAACCGTCTGAACCTGGCCGACGCCCGCGCCCGCCAGTATCTGGCCCGCCAGATGGAAAACCATTTCTTTGGCAGCGGCGCAGACGCTGCGGCGGGCTACGTCCCGCCCAGCGCGTAACGCAGCAAAGCGCAGCGCCGCGCTGCAAGAAATGGTTTCGCCAAAACCACTTTGCGGCAGCGGCGCAGACGCCGGAGCGGGCTACGTCCCGCCCAGCGCATAACGCAGCAAAGCGCAGTGCAGTGCAGCGCTGCAAAAAGTGGTTTTACGCAAACCCTTTCTTGGCAGCGCGGTTCACTTCGCGCGCTCACGGCCAGTGATCTAGAACAACCGACGTTCAGCCTGCTTGCTGTAAAAAACCAGCCTCAGCACGGCGCCCATGTGGCGCCCTTTCTTTTTCTGGGTTGTGCGCACAATGCGTGCAACTCCTGGTTTTCGCAGCCCCCCACCCCATGTCCGAGCCCATCGACTGGTTGCCCGACGGCACCCCCTACAGCCCCCGCTTTGGCGACCGCTACCACAGCGAAAACGGAGGGCTGGACCAGGCCCGCAGGGTGTTTTTGCAGGGCTGCGGCCTGCCCGCGGCCTGGGCCGGGCAGCCCCAGTGGCGGGTGCTGGAAACCGGCTTTGGCTTCGGGCTGAACTTTCTCGTCACCTGGGCAGCGTGGCGGGCCGACGAGCGCCGCCCCCGGCTGCTGCACTTCGTATCGACCGAGGCCTGGCCCGTGAGCGCGGCCGACCTGCTGCGGGCCACTGCGGCCCACCCCGAACTAGCGCCCTTGGCTGAGCAATTGCACGCGCAATGGTGGGGCCTGCTGCCCGGCGTGCACCGCCTGGCATTTGACGAAGGCCGCGTGCTGCTCACCCTGTATGTGGGGGACGCGCAGGAGATGCTGCGCCAGCAGGCGCCGACGGCAGATTCGGTGTACCTCGACGGGTTCAGCCCCTCCGTCAATCCCGAAATCTGGAGCACCCACGCCCTCAAGGCCGTGGCGCGCTGCTGCCGCCGGGGCACCCAGCTCGCCACCTGGACCATCGCCCGCGCCGTGCGCGATGCGCTGGCCGAATGCGGCTTCGAGGTGCAGCGCGTGCCCGGCGTGCCACCCAAGCGCGACAACCTGCAGGCCACCTACAACCCCCACTGGGAGCCACGGCCCCGCACGGCCGCCTTGCCGGAGGCGCCCCCCACCGCCGCCCCGCAGCCCCGGCATTGCCTGGTGATTGGCGGCGGGCTGGCAGGTGCCGCAGCGGCCGCCAGCCTGGCCCGCCGGGGCTGGCAGGTGCAGGTGCTGGACGGGGCGGCGGAACCCGCCGCTGGCGCATCGGGCCTGCCTGCGGGCGTGTTTGCGCCCCATGTATCGCCCGACGATGCGGTGCTGTCGCGCCTGTCGCGCAGCGGCGTGCGGACCACGCTGCAGCAAGCCCGCCAGCGCCTGAAGGCCGGGCAGGACTGGGGCCCCACCGGCGTGCTGGAACACCGCACCGACGGCCCCCCCGGCCTGCCCACCGACTGGCAAGGGGGCCCCGGCGCGGACTGGACCGTCCCTGCCCCGCAAGCCGCTCGCGAGCAGGCCGACCTGCCGCCCGATGCGGTGGCCTGCTGGCATGCCCAGGCGGGCTGGATACGCCCGCCCCAGATGGTGCGGGCACTGCTGCAAGAACCCGGCGTCACGTGGCTTGGAAATTGCCCAGTGGCCAGCCTGCGCGCCCAGCCTGCTGCGGACGCCGCCGCCAACGCGGCCGAATGGCAGGCGCTGGATGCACAAGGCCAGGTACTGGCCCAGGCCCCCGTGGTGGTGATTGCCGCAGGCGCAGGCAGCAGCCCGCTACTGGCTGACCGCTGGCCCCTGCAACCTGTGCGGGGCCAGGTGTCGTGGGGCCGCTATGCCGCCCACCTGACGGCGCCAGCGCCGTTCCCGACCAACGGGCATGGCAACATGGTGCCGTCGTTCGGCGTGGGCAGCCCCGGCAACCCGGGCGAAGAGGCCACCGAGCGCGCCTGGATCATGGGCTCCACTTTTGAGCGCGATGTGGCAGAGCTGCCCGCCACTGCCGCCGACCAGCTTGCTGCGCACCGCTCGCATTGGGACAAAGTGCAGACCCTGATCCCCGCCGCTGCCCGCGAACTGGCTCCCCGCTTCGAGGCACGGCTGGCCGCTGGTGCTGGTGAGCAGGACACCACCGCATCCTCGGCCGTCGAGCACTGGGCCGCCGTGCGCTGCACGGCCCCCGACCGCCTGCCCATCGTTGGGCCGGTGGATGCAACCGCCCTGCCCGGCCTGTGGGTGTGCACCGCCATGGGTGCGCGCGGGCTGACGCTGGCCTTGCTGTGCGGCGAGTTGCTGGCCGCCCGCCTCAACGGCGAGCCCCTACCGCTGGACACCAAGCTGGCCCGCGCTCTGTCCAGTGAACGGATGTGAACCGCCGCCGCGTGCGCGCCAGAGGCGGTCGGCCACCGCCCGGCGCACGAGGCCAGCACTGCCTTATATCCATATTTGCATATTAGAAGCACAAAACAATAGTTTGCATCCATAAGCAAGCCATCTACATTCGCCGGCATGCATGAATTGGCGTTTGTCTTTGCGGGATTTGCAGTGGGTCTGATCGTCGGACTCACTGGCGTGGGCGGTGGCTCGCTGATGACGCCCATCCTCATCTTCTTCTTTGGCATCAAGCCCCACATGGCCGTGGGCACCGACCTGCTGTTTGCCGCCTTTACCAAGATGGGCGGCACCGTGAGCCTCGCGCGCCAGCGCCTGGTGCCCTGGAAGGTGGTGGGCCAGCTGTGCGCCGGCAGCATTCCGGCCGCGCTGCTGGCGTTGTGGGCCCTCCAGGTGATGGGCCCAGCCAGCGGCACCGCGCAGGCCATCATGACCACCACGCTGGGTTTTGCCCTGCTGCTCACGGCAGCGGCAACGCTCTACAAAGTCATTGCTTTCTCCGCCCAACGCCAGGCGGCTGAGGCAGCAGCCCGCAAGAACCACGTGGGCGACCCCGCCCGCCCGCGCCACTGGAGCCTGCCGGTTCTGCTGGGCGCGGTGATCGGCACGCTGGTCACCTTCACCTCAGTGGGCGCAGGCGCCATTGGCGTGACGGTGCTGCTGCTGGTGTACCCCATGCTGCCGCTACCGCGCATCATTGGCGCAGACATTGCCTACGCCGTTCCATTGACCCTGGTGGCCGGGCTGGGACACGCATCGCTGGGCTCGGTGGACTGGTCTTTGCTTGCACAATTGCTGGCTGGCTCGCTGCCGGGCATCTGGCTGGGCTCGCGCCTCGTCACCCGCACGCCCGAGCGCCTCATTCGCTCTGCCCTTTCCCTGCTGCTCGCCTGGGCGGGCTTCAAACTGATTCTGATCTGAGTGCTCCACGATGTACCAATACACCGACTTTGACCGCCAATTCATCCGCCTGCGCGCCGAGCAGTTCCGCGACCAGCTCGAACGCTGGCAAGCGGGCAAGCTGACTGAGGAGCAGTTCCGCCCCCTGCGCCTGCAAAACGGCTGGTATGTGCAACGTTACGCGCCCATGCTGCGCGTGGCCGTGCCGTACGGCGAGCTGTCAAGCACCCAGCTGCGCGTGCTGGCCCGCGTGGCCCGCGAATACGACCAGCCCGAGCCCGCCCTGCTGGCCGAGGCCCAGGCTACGCAAGAAAAGCTGGGCGAGATCCCGCTGGCCGACGGCCGCCGTATTGGCACCAAGCTGAAGTACGGCTACGGCCACTTCACCACACGCACCAACGTGCAGTACAACTGGATTCCGCTGTCCAAGGCCGCGGACGTGATGGACCTGCTGGCCACCGTGCAACTGCACGGCATCCAGACCAGCGGCAACTGCATCCGCAACATCAACAGCGACGCGCTGGCCGGCATTGCCGCCGACGAGATTGCCGACCCCCGGCCGTTTTGCGAAATCCTGCGCCAATGGAGCACGCTGCACCCCGAGTTTTCGTTCCTGCCCCGCAAGTTCAAGATCTCGATCAACGGTGCGCGCGAAGACCGCGCCGCCCTGGGCTGGTACGACGTGGGCCTGCAGCTCGTCAAGAACGACGCGGGCGAACTCGGCTTCAAGGTGCGCGTGGGCGGCGGCATGGGCCGCACGCCCACCATCAGCCCGGTGCTGCGCGAGTTCCTGCCATGGAACCAGCTCATGAACTACCTGGAAGCCGTGATCCGCGTGTACAACCGCTACGGCCGCCGCGATAACAGCTGGAAGGCGCGCATCAAGATTTTGGTGAAGGCCGAGGGCCAGAGCTACATCGACCAGGTGAATGAAGAGTTCCGCCAGATCGTCGAGGACGAAGGCGGCCCGCACACCATCACCCAGGCCGAATACGACCGCGTGGCCGCGAACTTCCGCGAGCCCGACCTCGACCTCTCGCCCGCCAACGCCGAAGCCGAAACCCTGGAACTGCTACGCACCGCCGCCAGCGACGACCGCGACTTTGGCCGCTGGCTCACCAGCAACGTGCTGCCGCACCGCCACCCGCAGCTGCGCGCGGTGATGCTGTCGTTCAAGCGCCTGGGCTATGCGCCCGGCGACGCCACGGCCGAGCAGATGGAGGCCGCCGCCGAGCTGGCCGACCGCTTCTCGGGGGGTGAATCGCGCGTGACGCACGAACAAAACCTGCTGCTGCCCTGGGTGCGCCGCGACCAGCTGCCCGCGCTGTACCAGGCCGCCAAGGCGCTGGGCCTGGCCAAGCCCAACATCGGCCTGCTGACCGACATGATCGCCTGCCCCGGCGGTGACTTCTGCTCGCTGGCCAATGCCCGTTCGCTGCCCATTGCCGAGGCCATCACCGAGCGCTACCAGGACCTGGACGAGCTGTGGGACCTGGGCGAGATCGACCTGCACATCAGCGGCTGCATCAACAGCTGCGGCCACCACCACAGCGGCCACATCGGCATCCTGGGCGTGGACAAAGACGGCAAGGAGTGGTACCAGATCACGCTGGGCGGGGCCGATGGCTCCGACCTGTCGGGCCCCGCCACGCCGGGCAAGATCATCGGCCCCTCGTTCAGCGCCTCCGAAGTGCCGGGCGTGATCGAAGCCCTGCTGGCCGTCTACCGTGCAGAGCGCCTGCTGCTGGCCGGCGACGCCGAAGGACCGCGCCACGAGAACTTTATCGACACGGTGCGCCGTGTCGGTCTCGACCCCTTCAAGGCCGCCGCCAATGCCGCGCGCCACCCTGCTGAAACCGAAGCCGCCTGAGGCATCGCACACTATGAAAATAATAGCTGCTCACGAGCACCACACTGACGTTGCCGGCCAGAAGATCATTGAACTGCCCAACGACACCAACCCTTTCGAACTGGACCTGGCGGGCGTGGACCGCATTGACCTGCAGTTTCCCAAGTTCACCGACGGCCGGGCCTTCAGCCAGGCACGCCTGCTGCGCGGTCGCCTGAAGTTTGCGGGCGAGCTGCGTGCCACGGGTGACGTACTGATCGACCAGCTGGTGCAGATGGCCCGCTGCGGCTTTGACGTAGCGGTGCTGCGCGAGGGCGTGGATATGGCCGACGCCCAGCGCCAGTTTGACCGCTTCAAGGCCTTCTATCAGGGCGACGTGACGCACCCGCTGCCCCACTTCCGCGAGGCCGCCTGATGAACATGAGAGACACCACCCACGCCATGAGCCAGCTTGACCTCGCCGCCATCAACGCCGACCTGGGCCGCAATGCCCCCGCCCTGGTCGAATGGGCTCTGGGCCTGGGCCAGACCAGCATCGTCACCACCAACTTCCGCCCGTTCGAGGCTGTGATCCTGCACCTCGTCACGCAGGTGAAGCCCGATGTGCCGGTGGTGTGGATGGACAACGGCTACAACACCGAAGCCACCTACCGCTTTGCCGACGAGGTGACGAAGCAGCTGGGTTTGAACCTGCAGATCTACCTGCCCCTGCGCTCGCGCGCCCACCGTGAAGCCGTGGACGGCCCCACGCCCGCACTGGACGACCCGCGCCACGCCGCTTTCACCGAAGAGGTGAAGCTCGAACCCTTTGCCCGCGCCCTGCGCGAGACCGCGCCGCAAGTTTGGTTCACCGCCCTGCGCGCCACCGACACCGCCGTGCGCGCACAGATGGACCCGGTGAGCATCAACCCCGATGGCCTGATCAAGGTCGCACCGCTACTGCACTGGTCGTCCAAAGACCTGCACGAATACTGCGTGAAGCACGGACTGCCCAACAACTTCGACTACGTGGACCCCACCAAGGGCGAAGACAACCGCGAGTGCGGCCTGCACCTTGCGCATTGAACCCACCGCAGATCCGACCATGAATGCCCGCACCGACTCAGCGCTGCTTGAGAAAACCAACAACATGAGCTACCACCTCAACAACTCGCACCTCGACGCGCTGGAAGAAGAAACCATCTTCATCCTGCGCGAAGTCGCCGCCGCCTTCGAGCGCCCCGCACTGCTGTTTTCGGGCGGCAAGGACTCGCTGGTCATGCTCAAGTGCGCTGAAAAGGCCTTTGGCACCAAGGCCAGCGGCGGCGGCATTCCGTACCCTTTGCTCATGATCGATACGGGCCACAACTTCCCCGAAGTGACGGACTTCCGCGACTTCCGCGCCAAGGAACTGGGCGCCGAACTCATCGTGCGCAACGTCGAAGATTCGATGGCGCGCGGCACCGTGCGCCTGGCCCACCCCGGCGAGTCGCGCAACGTGCACCAGTCGGTCACGCTGCTCGAAGCGATTGAAGAATTCCGCTTTGACGCGCTGATCGGCGGCGCCCGCCGCGACGAAGAAAAGGCCCGCGCCAAAGAGCGCATCTTCAGCCACCGCGACAGCTTTGGCCAATGGCAGCCCAAGGCCCAGCGCCCTGAGCTGTGGACACTGTTCAACACCCGCCTGCAGCCCGGCGAACACTTCCGCGTGTTCCCCATCAGCAACTGGACCGAGCTGGACGTGTGGCAGTACATCGACCGCGAGCAGATCGGCCTGCCCAGCATCTACTACACGCACAAGCGCCAAGTGGTGGACAAGAAGGGCCTCTTGATGCCCGTGACCGAGCTGACCCCCGCGCGTGAAGGCGATGTGGTGGAAACGCGCGACGTGCGCTTCCGCACCGTGGGCGACATCACCTGCACCGCCCCCGTGGAAAGCACCGCCGCCACCCCGGCCGAGATCGTCATCGAGACCCTGGCCGCCGACGTGAGCGAGCGCGGCGCAACGCGCATGGACGACAAGACATCGGATGCTTCGATGGAGAAGCGCAAGAAGGACGGGTATTTCTGATGAACGCTATCAATTCAATAGCATCCAGCGCAAACAACACTAGCGCTACCAGCCAAAACGACCATATTTCCGCCCTCAAGTTCATCACTTGTGGTTCCGTCGATGACGGCAAGAGCACGCTGATCGGCCGCCTGCTGGTGGACAGCAAGGCCGTGCTGCAAGACCACCTGGCCGGCGTGCAGCGCCAAGGCGAGACCGACCTGGCCCTGCTGACCGACGGCCTCTCCGCCGAGCGCGAGCAAGGCATCACCATCGACGTCGCCTACCGCTACTTCGCCACTGAAGAGCGCAAGTTCATCATCGGCGATGCGCCCGGCCACGAGCAGTACACCCGCAACATGGTCACCGCCGCATCCAGCGCCGACGCCGCCGTGGTGCTGGTCGATGCCACCAAGCTCGACTGGACCAACCCCGCACTCGCCTTGCTGCCGCAAACGCGTCGCCACAGCCTGCTGGCCCATCTGCTGCGCGTGCATTCGCTGGTGTTTGCCGTGAACAAGCTCGACGCGGTGGAAAACCCCGCGCTCGCCTGGAAGCACATCCAGGGCGCGCTGCAGGCCTTCGCCCAGGCAGCGGGCATCAGCGTGCGCGCCACGGTGCCCGTCTCGGCCTTGAAGGGCTGGAACGTGGTCGATGCCCATGCGGGCTGGTGCGGCTACAACGGCCCCACGCTGCTGCAAGTGCTCGAAGAACTGCCCAACACCCCTGCAGACACGGCGCTGCCCCTGGCATTCCCGGTGCAGTGGGTCGAGAAATCCTCGTCCTCCTCCTCCGACACCTCCCAGGGCCGCCGCGTGTTCTGGGGCCGGGTGGCCGCAGGCAGCTTTGCCCCCGGCGCCGCCGTGCAGATCTTTCCGAGCGGCCAGCTGGCTACGGTGGCGCAAGTGCTGGACCACGCCCGCCGCCCGCAGGACGTGCCCGCAGGCACCAGCGCCGGCATCATCCTGGACCGCGAGGTGGATGTCTCGCGTGGCGACTGGATTCTGGCGGCGCCCACGGCAGCGGCCGCCCCTGCCGCCGATGACGACTTCGGTGACACCCCCGCAGCAACGCCTGCCTGGCCCGCCAGCCGCGAGCTCTCCACCACCATCGCCTGGATGGACGACGAGCCCCTGGTTGCAGGCCGTGTGTACTGGGCCCTGCACGGTCACCGCTGGGTCAAGGCCAAGGTGAAGGCCGTGGTGCACAAGCTGAACATCAACACGCTGGCCGAGGAAGCAGCCGCGCAGCTCGACCCCAATGCGATCGGCCATGTCCAGCTCGTGCTGCAAGAGGCGATTCCGGCGGCTGCGTTCAGCCAGGCCCGCGTGCTGGGGTCGCTGATCCTGGTGGACACCGCCAGCCACAAAACCGCCGGTGCCGTGCTGGTGAACTGATCCCCATCAACCCCTGAACGCCCTGACACCCCTCCTGTAAGAGGGGCCCTCTCCCCCAAGGCCGATGAAAGCCCCTAAAATTGAGGGTTTTCACCGACCCACACAACTCCTGTCATGACCCACGTCGTTTCCGAAAACTGCATCAAGTGCAAGTACACCGATTGTGTGGACGTGTGCCCCGTGGACTGCTTCCGCGAAGGCCCGAACATGCTCGTCATCGATCCCGATGAGTGCATCGATTGCGCCGTCTGCATCCCCGAGTGCCCGGCCAACGCCATCTTTGCCGAAGAAGACCTGCCGGCCGACCAGCTCGCCTTCATCAAGCTCAACGCCGACCTGGCTTTTGCTGACGGCTGGAAGAGCATCACCAAGCGCAAGCCTGCGCTGCCTGACGCCGACGAGTGGAACGGCAAGCCGGGCAAAGTCAACGAGCTGATCAAGTAAACCCTCGCGCGCCCCGCTGGTGACCCAGACTGTGCAAGTGCCCGCTGTGGTGGAAGCCGACGCCGTCGTCATCGGCGCGGGTCCCGTGGGCCTGTTCCAGGTCTTCCAGCTGGGCCTGCAGGGCATCACCGCCCAACTGATCGACGCCCTGCCCCATGCGGGCGGCCAGTGTGTCGAGCTGTATGGCGACAAGCCCATCTATGACATCCCGGGCATCCCGGTGTGCACCGGGCGCGAGCTGGCCGACCTGCTGCTGCGGCAGATCGCACCGTTCAAGACCCAGTGGCATCTCAACACGCTGGTGTCCGCCCTCACCGTACAAGCCGATGGGCGCTTGCGGGTCGAAACCTCGCAAGGTGCGCAGCTGCTGGCACGCACTGTATTCATTGCAGCAGGGGTGGGCGCCTTTGTGCCCCGCACGCTCAAGGTGGACGGCATCGAGCGGTTTGTGGGCACGCAGCTGCACTACCAGCGCCTGCCCGTCAGCGTGGATGCGACGGGTCGCCACGTCGTAGTGCATGGTGGCGACGAGCCTGCCGTGGCGCGCGTCGTGGAGCTGGCCGAACAGGGCCAGGCCGCCCGCGTCAGCCTGCTGCACCGGCGAGACGTGTTCCAGGCGCCCGATGCCCTGCTGCAGCGCCTGCAGCACTTGCGCGATGCGGGGCGCATCCATGTTGAGGCTGCGCAGATCACTGGCATCGAAGCCTCTGGAGAACAACTGAGCGCGTTGCAGGTAGTGGATACCGATGGCAGCACCCGCACCCTTGGGCTCGACCTGCTGGTGGCCGTGCTCGGCATCTCGCCCCGCCTGGGCCCCATTGCCGACTGGGGCCTGGCCATGGACCGCAAGCAGCTGGTGGTGGACACCGAGTCCTTTCGCACCAGCGTACCCGGCATCTACGCTGTAGGTGACATCAACACCTACCCTGGCAAACGCAAGCTCATCCTGTGCGGCTTTCACGAAGCCACGCTGGCCGCCTTTGGCGCGGCCGAGGCCATCAAGGGCGACAAGGTGGCGCTGCAATACACCACCACCAGCCCGCGGCTGCACCAGTTGCTGGGCGTGGCGCCGGCATCGACACCTTCCGCCAGCGCATAGTCCCGGGCGGATCAGGGCACCGTCGCCCAGCCAGAACGGCGCGCTGACAAATAAGCACAAAATGTCCAAAAGGCGCGCAAGCGCCCGGCACGATGGCGTCTCCATCCCCCTTCAGGAGCACACCATGAGCCAACACCCTCTTCAATCCATCTGGGACACCTACACCGCGTCGTGGAGGACCGACTCGGCCGCCGAGCGCGATGCCCTGTTCGCCCAGTCGCTGGACCCCGCCTGCACCTACAACGACCCGCTGGCCAAGGCCCAGGGCTGGGCGCAGCTGACGGCCTACATGGACGACTTTCACCGCCAGGTACCGGGGGGCCACTTTGTGACCCACTACTTTGCCAGCCACAACCAGCAAAGCCTTGCCAAATGGAACATGGTGAATGGCAGCGGGCAGGTGATCGGCGAGGGCGTGAGCTACGGCCGCTACAGCGATGACAACCGCCTGGTCTCCATGACCGGCTTTTTTGACACTCCCTGATCCACAGGCCCGCCCGTGCTGCATCTGCAACAACTCCAGGAGGGCATCGACTACATCGAAGCCCGTCTTGAATCCGACATCGATCTGGCCGACGTGGCACGGGCTGCAGGCCTGAGCCAATGGCACTTTCAGCGCATCTTCAAGGCCCTGACCAACGAGACCCTGAAGACCTACATCCGCTCGCGCCGGTTCGCCAACGCGCTGGAGCAACTGGCCAGCACGCGGCTGAGCGTGCTCGACATTGCGCTGGCCGCCGGCTACGAAACCCAGGAGAGCTTCACCCGGGCGTTCAAGGACTGCTTTCGGCTGACGCCGTCGCAGTACCGCCGCATGGGCAATCGCTCACTCTTCGTGCGCAAGGTCCGTCTGGACGAGAGCTACCTGGAGCACCTTCGCCACAACGTCTCGCTGGCACCGACGATCGAGGTGCGCCCCACCATGCGCGTAGTGGGCCTGCCCACCGACTACTACGGCATCGACTCCGAAAAGAACAACCTGGGCCAGAAGCTGCCGCCCCTGTGGGGCCAGTTCCTGCCGCGCCTGAATGAGATTACGAACGCAGTGCCCGGCGTCTGCTACGGCGTCGTGTTGCCCGCCGGGCCGCGCACCGAACAATTGCGCTACCTGGCGTGCACCGAGGTCCAGGGCGCTGGCGACCTGCCCGCGGGCATGGCCACGATGGAGATCCCTGCGTCGACTTACGCGCGATTCACCCACCGTGGTGAGGCCAGAAACGTGGACGCGACGGTGAACTACATCTACGGCAGCTGGATGGTGTCCGGGGGCCGGTCGCACACGCTCGGGCCGGACCTGGAAATCTACGATTCGCGGTACCACCCGACCTCGGCGCAGTCGGTCATGCACTATGCAGTGCCTGTGCACGCATCAGCCGGCTGACGCCAGGCGGCGTCCGCGCCCCACCACTGCAGCGCGGCCGCGTCGTGCAGCGACTGCAGTACGTCCACAGCATCCACCGCCTGCGCCAGGGCCAGCGCACCGCTGCGTTGAAAAGCTGGGTCGATGAGCCGCTGCGCCACCTCGATCACGATGGGCGCCGTCACCGCGTAGATATCCTGACCGCGCACACAGGTCGTGCGGGCCGTACCGTTCTGCTCGACCTGCACCACCATCTCGAACTGCTGGGCCGAGCGGCCGGAGCCGTCCGCTGCGACGGGCGGTGGGGTGGCCGCATCGCGTATGTCCTGCAATGCAGACCGGTTGAGCAGCGAGCGGATGTTGTGTACAGGCAGGTGGTGGGCCAGCGTGATGACCTCGCTGAAAGGGATCTCCACCATGGCCTGGCGGCCCAGTGGCCCGCTAAAGCGCCAGTCAGGCACCTGCGGCGACGGCACCAGCGGTGCCAGGTGCCCCTCCTTCACCACCATCCGGGGTGCGGTGTTGCGCTCGCCCGTGCGCCGTGTGCCGACGGTGGGCCACCAGTGATCCAGTCCGATGGCCACGGTGATCGCGTCAATGGGGCCGGGCGCCGCCACGCTGCTGGCCAGCAGGTCGGCCAGGCCGCCGTAGAAGGCAGCGGCCGGAATCGCCACGCGACCTGCCGCCTGCGCGGGGGCGTCCAGGTCGGCCAGCGTGGCCTGTGCACTGCCCTGCTCGGCCGTCACATCGAGGTAGTGGCAGCCCCCCCGCAGGGCCGCGGCGCCCACCGGGGCCGCGGTGTCCAGAAAGGGCCCGGCGCAATTGATGACCACCGAGCAGCCGGCAAAGGCCCGGTCCAGGCTGGACGGATCGGCGATATCCGCCACGCGCCACTCGACGCCCGAGGGCAGACTGTCGTCGAGCTTGCGGGCATCGCGGCCCACGGCCACGACAACCAGGCCGCGCCGCAGTGCCTCCTGGACGACGAACCGGCCGGTGTGACCGGCGGCTCCGAAAATAGCGATGGCTGCACGGGTGGGGTTCATGGCAAATCCTCGAAGTAGAAAAAGGGAAACAACAGAAATGCGATCAACAAACGATACAGACCTGTCTGTTCTTACAATATTACAGACAGGTCTGTATCATTGTCAATATGTCCTCCGCCACTTTTGCCCCATTGCCCCCTGGCGACCGCTCCGCCGGGGCCGACACTGGGCCAGCCTCCGTCGCGCCCACCACCCGCCCCAACTCCGCCCTTCCTGCGCGTTCGCGGCGCGCCGCTACGGCGGCGGGTGAAGTGGGCGACGTACGCGCCCGCATCCTGGACACGGCGTCGCGCCTCTTCTACGAACGCGGCGTGCGCGCCGTGGGGGTGGACCTGGTGGTGCTGGAAGCCGCCGTGGCCAAGACCAGCCTGTACCGCTATTTCCCCACCAAGGACGACCTCATCGTGGCGTTTCTGGAGCGGGAAGACGTCGACTTCTGGGCCACGTGGGATGGGGTAGCCGCACAGTTCCGCGAAGACCCGGCGGGCGAGCTGGATGCGCACATGGTCTGGATCGGCGAGCGCCTGGCCCGCTCCAACTACCGGGGCTGCCCGCAGATCAATGTGGCGGCAGAATTTGCCGAGCAGGATCACCCCGCCCGTCTGGTCTCGCAACGGCACATGCAGGCGCTGCGCCAGCGGCTGCGTGCCATCGCCGTTCGGCTGGATGCGGCCGACCCGGACCGGCTTGCCGCCCAACTGGCGGTGCTGGTCAACGGTGCCTTCGTGAGCGCTGGGCTGCTGAGCGCAGAAGAAGGCACGGGCGTGTTGCGCGCCGCGCTGAAGGCCTTGCTGGCAAGCGCGCAAGCCAAGGGCTGACCTGGTCATCACGGCGGGGAATCCGCCTTGCTGCCCACGGGCTCGCGCTTCAAGACCGCAGTGTCCGCAACGGGCCGGCCCACCCGCAGGTCCCCGACCAACATGCGCGAGCGCAACCCACCCCCAGCGACAGCAGTCCGACGTGACAGCATCCTATTGGCCCTGCCCCGCCGAGGCCCTGCTGGCTCCGCCTGTCCCGCCACGGATGCAACCAAGCGTTTCCGCGTGGCACAATCGCGCCGCTGCCCTCGGGCGGCACGCTAGGGGTGTCCCGCCGTGTGCGGGGCTGAGATCACACCCTTTGAACCTGTTGCACACCGGCCGTAAGAACGTCTGACGGCGGTGTGCGTGAGATCATCCTCGCGCAGGGAAGCCAAGTCCGCCGACGCCACGCCCCGCAACGCTAATCGCTGCCGCCGGGTGCCAGCCGCCCGGGCCGCCCCTGCTCTGTATGCCTGTCTACGGAGCCCTCCGATGCCTGTCCACACCACCGCGCCCGCTGCCGCCACCAACGAAGCGCTGGCCCCTGTCTCATCCGACCGCCGCGTCTTCCAGTGGCACGACCACGCCTCGCTCTGGTTCAGTCTGGGCGTGGGCCTGCTGGTGATGCAGGTGGGTGCCTACCTGATGCCTGCACTGGGCACCAAAGAGGCACTGATTGCCATCATCGCCGGCTCCATCGTGGGCGCAGGTCTTCTGGGCTGGGTCGCCAAGCTGGGTTGCGACAGCGGCCTGGCCAGCGCAGGCCTGATGCACGCCGTGTATGGCCGCACGTTTGCCAGCCTGCCCATCATCCTGAACATCGTGCAGCTGGTGGGCTGGGGCACGTTCGAGCTGGTGGTGATGCGCGATGCCACCGTGGCCATCGGCCAGCAGTCGGGCGCCATGGCCGGTGCCCACTGGCAGGTAGCGGCCACGCTGCTATGGGGCGGCGTGGTGATGCTGCTCATCAGCGGGTCGATGGTGCAGCTGGTGCGCAAGCTGATTGCGCGCATTGCGCTGCCGCTGGTGGTGCTGTCGCTGCTGTGGCTGTCGTGGCAGTTTTTGTCGCTGGCACAAGCGCAAGGCCTTGAAGCGCTGTGGACGCGCAAGGGCGAAGGCGGCATGGGCGTGTTGCCCGCACTCGACTTGGTGATCGCCATGCCCATCTCGTGGCTGCCGCTGGTGGCCGACTACGCACGCCATGGCAAGAACGGGGGCTCTGCGCTGCGCGGCACCTGGCTGGGCTATGCGCTGGCCAACATCTGGTGCTACAGCCTGGGTGTGCTGGTGGCGCTGACTTTGCCCAGCCAGGACCTGGTGCAGGCGCTGCTGCTGGCCCAGGGCGGGCTGATTGCGCTGTCGCTGATCCTGATCGACGAAGTGGACAACGCCTATGGCGACGCGTACTCGGGCGCGGTGTCGGCCCACAGCCTGCTGCCGCGCTGGGGCGTGCGTGGCTGGGGCCTGCTGGTGGCTGCGTTGTGCACGGCGCTGGCGCTGGTGCTGCCCATGCACAGCCTGGAACCATTTCTGCTGCTGCTCAGCTCGGTGTTTGTGCCACTGTTTGGCGTGATCCTGGGGCGCCTGGCGTTTGGCGCCCAGGCCACCGCCCTGCTGGCGACGGCGCGCAAGGTCCACGGCGTGCCCGTTGCGATTTGGCTGGCGGGCATCGCGGTGTACCACCTGGCCCCCAAGGTGCTGCCTGATGCGGGCTCCGCCCTGCCCGCGTTGGCGTTCAGCTTTGTGCTCGCCTGGGCGACAAGGCCCAAGGCACGCTGAATCGCCAAACACTATCAAAAGAGGAGCGCTCAGCGCATGATTGCCTAGCGCTTGAGCCTCAAAACACCAAAAATCGCTCTACGGCGCCTGAAACACCCGCTGCGCCACCGGCGCGTAGCCGTGGTTGAGGGGGCCGTGGCCTTGCCCGGTGGTGACATCCGCCCCGGCAGCAATGGCCCCAAGGATGTAGGCGCGCGCCTGCTCCACGGCCTGCTGCAGCGGCAGGCCCAACGCCAAATGGGCAGCAATTGCGGACGACAAGGTGCACCCCGTGCCATGTCCGTTGCGGGTGGCAATGCGTTGCGACTGCAACCGGTGCCCCTGGGCCCCGCCTTGAACGCTCAGTACATCCACCACCCAGTCGCCGGGCAAGTGCCCTCCCTTGACCAAGGCGGCGCGGGCGCCCAGTCGCAGCAGGTCCTGCGCCGCCACCTCCAACGCCTCCACGCCCTCGATGCTGCGCCCCAGCAGCCATCCGGCCTCGTCCAGGTTGGGCGTGACCACCTCGGCCAGCGGGAACAGTTCCTTGACCAAGACCGCCACCGTCTCCTGGGCGATCAGCCGGTCGCCGCTGGTAGCCACCATCACGGGGTCCAGCACCACGTGCGGCAGCCGATAAGTCCGAATGGCGTCGGCCACCACGTGCACCACGTCGGGTGAGTGCAGCATGCCGATCTTGACGGCGTCCACGCCAATGTCCTGCACCACGGCGTCGATCTGGGCCTTGAGCATCTCGGGCGGAATGCCGTGGATACCCGTCACCCCACAGGTGTTCTGGGCTGTGATGGCGGTGATGGCGGTCATGCCGTAGCAACCGAGCGCACTGAAGGTCTTGAGATCGGCCTGGATGCCCGCGCCGCCGCCGCTGTCAGATCCGGCAATGGAGAGCACGCGTGCGTAGCGGCGGCCCGTCGAGGGCAAGGGGGTCATCGATGAAATCATGGCAAAAATTATGGCCTATGCGCCAGGTCAAAACGGCACGTCAGGGGGATGTGCTGTAATTCATTTTCCGGACGAAACAGGGGTGTCCCGCCATATGGTGTGCGACTGAGAAATACCCTGGGGCCCGCGCAGAACCTGCGCACTGCGGCACACGCAGCAGCCCCGCTACCCGATCCAGGTCATGCTGGCGTGGGGAGTTTCCACCAACGGTGCCCCCGTTTTGTCCATGGCTGCATGCCACTACACGGACACACCGACGGAGCTATGTCACTTCAACCTTCTTCCTTTGTCATTCTGGGCGCGGGCCTGATGGGCCGTTTGCTGGCCGTGGAACTGGCGCGCCAGGGACACCGTGTGGACATCTACGACGCGGGCAGCCCTGCGGCCGAAAATTCGGCGGCCACCGTGGCAGCAGCCATGCTGGCCCCTCTGGCCGAATCGGCCATCACCGAACCCGGTGTGGTGCGCATGGGGCACCATGGCCTGACCCGCTGGCCCGAGCTGCTGGGCGCCCTTGCCCAGCCCGTGTTTTTTCAGCAGGCAGGCACGCTGATCGTGTGGCACCGCCAGGACGCGGCAGAAGCCCAGCGGTTCACGCGCCAGCTGGAGAGCAACCAGCGCACCGTGCCCGAGCTCCCCGCACTCAAGACCCTCGACAGCCATGCCCTCGCGCAAGCCGAGCCCTCGCTGGCCCACCGCTTTGCGCAAGGCCTGTACCTGCCCGGCGAAGGCCAGCTCGACAACCGCCAGCTCCTGGCGGCGCTGGTGGTGGAGATGGAGCGGCTGGCCGTGCGCACGCACTGGCACACGCCCCAGTCGCCCGAAGCCTTCACCACCGGCGCGCCGGGCCAGCCTGACTGGGTGCTCGACTGCCGGGGCCTGGGCGCCAAGGCCCAGTGGAGCGCCTTGCGCGGTGTGCGCGGCGAAGTGGCACGCATTCACGCGCCCGACGTCACCCTGCAACGTCCCACACGGCTGGTGCACCCCCGCTACCCCATGTACATCGCCCCCAAGCAGGACCATGTATTTGTGATTGGTGCCACCGAGATCGAGTCTGACGACCGGTCCCCCGCCAGCGTGCGCTCCACCCTGGAACTGCTGAGCGCCGCCTATGCGGTGCACCCCGGCTTTGCCGAGGGCCGCATTCTGGAGCTGGCCACCCAGTGCCGCCCCACGCTGCCCGACAACCTGCCGGCCATCCGCCTGACGCGCCCAGGCGTGCTGGAGATCAATGGCCTGTACCGACATGGCTTCATGATCGCGCCCGCCATGATGGACGTGACCCTGGAGGTGCTGAACACGGGACAATCGGCGTTGTCCGAACGTTTTGACCTCCGGGTGGAACTGGAGCCCACCGCCCCAGCCCCGACCGGAGCCTCAGCCCCCGCATTTGCATGAACATTTCGATCAACCAAGTCCCGCACGAACTGCCTGAGGGCGCCACCGTGGCCGATGCCGTGGCCGCGATAGAGGCGCGCCCCCCATTTGCCGTGGCGGTAAACACCACCTTTGTGCCCAACACCCGCTACGCCGCGCACCCCCTGCAACCCGGTGATCGCGTGGAGATCATCTCCCCGGTGACGGGCGGTTGAGCCCCTCTTTTTCCCTTCGCCATGACACAGTCTTCAAGCCCTGACGCCCTGGTCCTGTACGGCCAGACCTTCCACAGCCGCCTGTTGCTGGGCACTTCCCGCTACCCCTCGCCTGCGGTGCTGGAAGCCTCGGTGCAGCGCGCACGGCCCGCCATGGTCACGGCCTCGCTGCGCCGCCAGGGCAGCAATCCGGCCGAAAGCGGCAGCAGCTTCTGGGAGTTGCTGCGCAAGCTCAATGTGCCCGTGCTGCCCAACACCGCTGGCTGCCACAGCGTGCAGGAGGCCATCACCACCGCACAGATGGCGCGCGAAGTGTTCGACACCCCCTGGATCAAGCTGGAACTGATCGGCGACGACTACACCCTGCAGCCGGACACATTGAACCTGGTGGGCGCGGCAGAGCACCTCATCAAGGAAGGCTTCCAGGTGCTGCCCTACTGCACCGAAGACCTGGTGCTGTGCCAGCGCCTGGTCGATGTGGGCTGCCAGGCCGTCATGCCCTGGGCCGCCCCCATTGGCACGGGCCGTGGTCCGGTGAACCCCTACGCACTGCAGACACTGCGTGAGCGCCTGAACGTGCCCATGCTGGTGGATGCGGGCCTGGGCCTGCCCTCGCACGCCTGCCAAGTGATGGAATGGGGCTACGACGGCGTGCTGCTGAACACGGCCGTAGCACTGGCCCAAGACCCGGTGGCCATGGCTGGCGCATTCGCCGATGCGGTGAATGCCGGGCGCGCCGCACGCCGGGCTGGTGCCATGTCGGCGCAGGACGCCGCGCAACCCAGCACGCCCGTGTTGGGCACACCGTTCTGGCACCACGCCCATGCCTGATACCGCCGCCCTGGCGCAAGCCATTCTTGCGCACCATGCAGACACCTTTGCCGGGTTCACGCCCGAGCCCGTGCCCGCCCCCACATCACAAGGCCCTACCTACCTGGCAGCGTTGCAGGCCTGCAGTGCCCTGGGTTTCATTGCCCACGACGCCGAGTGCCTGGCCCGCGCCTGGCAGGCGCGTGCACAGCGGACGGGGGTGATGGATGCAGCACATTGGCCCGATGAGCCAAGAGATTTTGGCCTGCAGCCCACGCCGCGCGTCCGCCAGTTCGCCCCCTGCCCCGAGCGCCTGGGCCTGTATGCCGTGCTGCCCGACGCTGCCTGGGTGGGTCGCATGGCTCGGGCGGGTGTCCCCACCGTGCAACTGCGCTTCAAATCCGACGACAGCGAGGCCATCGCACGTGAAGTGCGGGCCGCAGTGCAGGCAGTGCAGGACACCGGTGCGCTTCTGTTCATCAACGACCACTGGCGTACGGCTATCGACGCTGGTGCGTACGGTATCCACCTGGGCCAGGAAGACCTGGATGCACTCTCGGCGGACGAATTGCAAACGCTGCACCGCTCAGGGCTGCGCCTGGGAGTCAGCACCCACGGGTATGCCGAGATGGTGCGAGCCGATGCGGTGGGCCCCAGCTACGTCGCCATGGGCGCCGTGTTCCCTACCACCCTGAAAAAGATGGCCACCGCACCGCAGGGCGTGGGCAGGCTGGGGGTATATGCGCGGCTGATGCGCCACTACCCGCAGGTAGCCATCGGAGGAATCAGTGCCGAACAGTTCCCCCAGGTGCTGACCACCGGGGTGGGCTCGGTAGCGGTGGTGCGGGCGTTGGTCAACGCGCCCGATCCTGAATCATCGGCTGACAAGTTGATGGCGCTGATGCGCTGATGGTGTGGCGGGGAGGCCATCATCGGCGCCCCTCACTTTCACTACCAGCTAAAACCCACAACCTGGCAGCCCTGCCTGGGCTGCCGCTCGCAGCCCGGCGTTAGGCCTACCTACTTTCGATCGGCCTTCTTCATCTGCTCCAGTTCGAGGCGCAGTTCCATCAGGTCGTTCTCCATGCCAAAGCCAACGGCTTGGCCTGCTGGTGGCGGCGACGTCACGGGCACCGGTGGCAGATCGCTCAGCGTGAGGTGTGGGGGGTCTGACAGATCCAGGTCGAGCGGAATGCCGCGCGAGTCCTGGCCCACAGACGTATGGGGACCAGGGGTCGCCGCAGCAAAGGGCGCGGGCGCAGGTGCCTGCTGGGCCTTCATCGCGAAGTCAAACTCCAGACTCGCAGCCAGTGAATCCAGTGGCAAGTCGTCGTGCGGCGCCACCACTGGCGCTGGAGCCGGCGGCGCGACCAAGGCCTCGGACGGCGGTGGAAGCAGCGGTGTCGTGCGCTTGCGCGGCGGCGGAGCCCCCCGCGCGCTGGCGGGAGTAGTCTGCGCAATCGCCAGCAGGAGCAGCAAATCATCATAGGCCGCCAGATCAAACGGCTCCACAGCCTCGGCACCCGTGCGGCGGAACAGAAACTTCTCCAGCAATCCCAGTACCGCAGACGTGGACCACTCGGCCTCGATCTCGGCGAGCGCGTCGGTGTAGTGATACAGCATGCGGCCCGTGCGGTGGAAGCCCGCAAACTCCGGCACCTGGGCGTTGAACGCCTGCATGAATTGCATGCGCAATTGCGCAAATTCATCCACGCGGCTGAGCGTGTGATACAGCCGCAACAGCTCGAGGTAAGCCAGCGGTGACGTCTCGCGGTGCTGGGCAATGTGGTGCTTCAGAACCTCGATGGCCTGCTGGTGCTCACCGACAGAGACAAAAAATTCGGCCTGTTGCTGGATGTCGAACAGTTCTTCGGGGTTGACGATGTGGGGTGCCACCGCAGCGGATGGCGGGGCAAAAACGGGCTTGGCCTGCAAGGGAGCGGGGGCGCTCGCCGCAGGGCTGGTTGCCACAAAGCGCGGCTCCATCGTTGCTGTAGCCACCGTGTTGGGTGCCAAGGCGGCGGGCTCTGAGCTCACTGCCGCGGCACGGGGCTGGGTTTCAGACGGCAGCCACGTGTCACCGGGGTGGGGAGTGAGACCCAGCGCCTCTTCGTGTGCCGCCGCATCGCCACGCACACCCAAAGCCACGGAATCTCGCCAAGCCCGCACGGCCTTGTCAGAGGCACTGCGTACCCGCGACCACATCCATGCCACGCCTAACAATGCCAAGAGCAGCAGACCACCCAGCGCGTACACCAACGTCGCGGGAAAACGCTCCTGCTCCATCGACGCCAGTTGTTGCTGCAACCGGGCAGCGGCAGCGCGGTCTTGGGCCGCCTGCGAACGCAGCGCGGCGGTATCTGATTCCAGCGCTTTCAGACGCTCGCCGTCTTTCTGCAGTTCATCCGGCTGCACATTCAAAGATTTCCATACCGCCGCTGCCTGCGTGCGCGCTGCCGATGCCTCCTCGGACGGCGGCGCGGGCAGCTGGGACGTGGACCGCAACGCCACGGGGCCGTCCATCGAAGTATCCAGAGGCTCGACCACCAGACGGGAACGCACGGCGGGCGCGGTGCCGGCACCCGCTGACTTGCCAGGAGCGGCGGCTGCCACGCGCGCTGCGGGCTTCGCTGCTGCCGCAGAGCCCGTCGCACGGCTGGCTGCGGTGGAAGGCCGCGCAGCCCTCGCAGGCACAGCTACCTTGCCACTGGGTCGGGTGCCTTGCGCAATACCGGTCGCCGCTGCGGAGGCGGCAGCAGCGCCACCACCCACCGAGGGCACAGGCTGCGACTCTGTCACTGCTCCAGGGCTGGCAGCGGGAAGCCGCGAAAGGTCGACCGGGGAGGCAGAAGCAGACCGGGTCACGGTCGTTGGCAATTCCGACAGGAAGGTGTAGCCGCGTGTGGTTTTGCCGTTGCACCCTGCCGACAGGGTGACGGTGAGCACGGGCTCATCCAGCGACACCGAAGCCAGCACGCGGACCCCCGAAGGACGCCCTCGCACCTCGGGCAGGGGAATCACACGCACCTTGCTGTCGCTGATGGCGTTGTCGCCCGCCACCAGCTTGGCGGTGACACAGGAGGACGCTACATCCGTCCCCGGGTCGGGTTGCAGCTCGAACGACAGATCGACAGGAGCGCCCAACACGACCGTACCACTGCCGCTCCCCAGAGACAGCGCCGAAGCACCGGCTGCGAGCGCCCACAATCCTGGCCCAACAATGGTGTTACGGATATTCACAATTAATTTTGTTTTCGGTCTGAAGGATTCTTGCACATAAGTCCCAGATAAGGCCAGAGCCATAATGCCGCTATGAAAATTCAGTTTCCCAACATCGCCATCGTGGGCACCGGCGCCATGGGCCGGGGCATCGCTCAAATTGCTGCCCAAGCAGGCAGTCAGGTCTTTCTGCTGGACGCCAACCCGGGCGCGGCCGACGCCGCCCGGGCCGCCCTGGAGGAGCAGTGGAGCAAGCTGGTCGCCAAGGGCCGCATTGAGGCTGAGCAGGCCAGCGTTCTGGGCGCAAGGCTCCACCCCGTCAAGACGGCTGCAGACCTGGCAGCCTGCGACCTGGTGGTGGAAGCCATCGTGGAACGGCTGGACGCCAAGCAAGCCCTCTTCGTAGAACTGGAAGGCGTTGTCCGCGCCGATGCGGTGCTGGCCACCAACACATCCTCCCTGTCGGTGACCGCCATTGGTGCAGCCCTGAAGCGTCCAGAACGTCTGGCGGGGTTCCACTTTTTCAATCCCGTTCCGCTCATGAAGGTGGTGGAGGTGATTGCGGGCCTCAAGACCGATCCGGCCGTTTGCACGTCCTTGGCGGCCTATGCCAAGGAAATGGGCCATACCCCCGTACAGGCCCAGGACACCCCCGGCTTTATCGTGAATCACGCGGGGCGCGGCTTTGGAACCGAGGCCCTGCGCATCGTCGGCGAGAGCGTGGCCGACTTCGCCACCATAGACCGCATCCTGCGTGATCAGGTCGGCTTCAAGCTCGGCCCCTTTGAATTGATGGACCTGACGGCGCTGGACGTGTCTCACCCGGTCATGGAGTCCATCTACCGCCAGTACTACGACGAGCCGCGTTTTCGCCCCAGTGTGATCACGGCCCAACGGCTGGCGGGAGGCATCGTGGGCAAGAAAGCAGGGGAAGGCTTCTACCGCTATGTGGATGGCGTGGCACAGGTGCCCGCCGAGGCGCCCGTTCCCGTGGTCAACGATATTCCCCCCGTATGGGTGTCCCCGCGCGCGGCACGCCGCGCCGAGCTGTACCAGTTGCTCAAGGACCTGGGTGCCACCATCGAGACCGGGCAATCCCCCTCCCCCCAAGCCATCACCTTGGTCGCGCCACTCGGGTTTGATGTGACCACCGTCGCGGTGGTGGAGCGGCTGGACCCGGCGCGCACCGTCGGAATCGACATGCTGATCGACGACGCTGCCACCAAGCGACGCGTACTGGCCACCAACCCCGCCACCCGGGTGGACATCCGCGATGCCGCACACGCCCTGTTTGCGCGCGACGGCAAGGCCGTGAGTGTGATCCGCGACAGCGGCGGTTTTGTCACGCAACGCGTGGTGGCCACCATCGTCAACATCGCCAGCGACATCTGCCAGCAAGGCATCTGCACCCCCAAGGACCTGGAAACCGCGGTGACCCTGGGTCTGGGTTATCCGATGGGCCCGCTGACGATGGGTGACCGCTGGGGGCCCACCAACATCCTCGAGGTGCTGTTCAACATGCAGACCGTGTATGGCGACACGCGCTACCGCCCCAGCCCCTGGCTGCGCCGGCGTGGCGCCATCGGTCTGAGCCTGAGCCACGTCGAAGAAGACTGATCGCCCAGCCCAACGGCACCCCACGGAAGACCCCCATGCCCGCAGAACTCCAGAGCACCAGCCAGGGCCAGACCCTGGTCCTGACCCTTCGTAACCCCGAGCGGCGCAACGCCATCGACCCGGTGATGTATGCAGCAGGCGTGGAGGCGCTGGGCGTAGCCGAAAGCAGTCCCGACATCCGCAGCGTGGTCATCACGGGCGCGGATGGCATGTTCTGCTCGGGCGGCAATCTGCAGCGACTGCTGGCCAACCGCCAGGAAGCACCCGAGGTGCAGGCCCAGAGCATCGAAGGCCTGCACAACTGGATCGAGACCATCCGCACCTACCCCAAGCCGGTGATTGCAGCGGTGGAGGGAGCGGCCGCCGGCGCGGGCTTTTCGCTGGCACTGGCCTGCGACTTCATCGTGGCAGCCCGCAATGCCGTGTTTGTGATGGCCTACAGCAATGTGGCCTTGTCACCTGACGGCGGTGCCAGCTGGAGCCTGGCCCAGGCCCTGCCGCGCCAGATGGCCACCGAAATCCTCATGTGTGGTGACCGCATCGGTGCAGAACGCCTGCACGCACTGGGCCTGGTCAACCGCATCGCCGAAGCGGGCAACGCACTCGATGCAGCGCTGGCGCTGGCCGAGCAGCTCAATGCCCGTGCACCCAATGCACTGGCCAGCATCAAGGAACTGCTGAACGAAGCCCCCCATGCCCAGCTCACGCACCACCTGGCCCATGAGCGCGACCACTTCGTGAAAAACCTGCACCACATCAACGGCGGGGCAGGCATCTCGGCGTTCCTGGAAAAGCGCGTGCCCCGCTACGAATAGCGCTGCACGGAAGATGCCTGCGGGCATCCCCTTTCACTGGCTCATCAACCCCCGGCACGCTGCCACCCAGCGCCGGGGGTTTTTTATTGGCGTATTCGCAGACACGCAGGTGACAACCCTGACGCATTGCGCAGGTCCCTGACGCGACAATGGGACTGTTTCTAGTCACCCAAAAGACAGGCCATGGACGACCCGATTCTTACTATCGAAGAACGTGAAGCGATCAACTCCGGTCGCTGGTTTTCTTCTCTCTCACCCTCACTACGCCACGACATCCTCCGATGTGCATACGTCAAACGCTTCAAGGACGGCGGCCTGATTGCCGCACGCGGAGATCCGCCCGAGGAGTGGATTGCGTGCGCACGCGGCGCGGTGCGGGTGAGCTCCACCTCCATCTCGGGCAAGCAGATCACGCTGACGTACGTGGAGCCGGGCATCTGGTTTGGCGACGTGGCGATCTTCGACGGGGACCGGCGTACGCACGATGCCTACGCGCACGGCGACACCACGATCCTGTGTGTGGCCAAGGCCGACTTCCGCAAGATCCTGGCCGTGCACACCGAGCTGTACGAGGCCATGCTGCGCCTGCATGCGCGGCGCATTCGCCAACTGTTCGGGCTGGTGGAAGACCTCAACACATTGCCACTGCGCTCACGCCTGGCAAAACAGTTGGTGCACCTGGTGCGCAGCTATGGAGTACCCAGCCTGTCGGACGGCAGCGAGATGCGCATCAGCCTGCAACTGGCGCAGGAAGAACTGGCCCAACTGCTGGGCGCATCACGCCAACGCGTGAATCAGGAACTCAAGGCCATGGAGCGCGAAGACGCGATCCGCATCGAGCCGGGCGGCTTGGTGGTGCGTGACCGCGAAGCCCTGATGCGCATCGCAGAAGCCGACAACTGAGCCACCAACCCCATCACCGACTGCACGAACTTTCATCCGCCTCCATGAGCAACTTTGACCATTTCGTCGGCACCCGCCCTGTTTCCGATCAGCACGCCTTTGACATCGAAGCGCTGACCGCATGGCTCTCCAGGAACATGGAGGGCTTTGCGGGCCCGCTGACAGTGGAGATGTTCAAGGGCGGGCAGTCCAACCCCACCTACAAGCTCATCACACCGGGCGCCAGCTACGTCATGCGCGCCAAGCCCGGGCCCGTGGCCAAACTGCTGCCGTCGGCCCATGCCATCGAGCGCGAGTTCGCGGTGATGAGCGGCCTGTACGGCACCGACGTGCCCGTGCCGCGCATGTTTGTGCTGTGCGAGGACGAATCCGTCATCGGCCGCGCTTTCTACGTGATGGAGTGCATGCAGGGCCGTGTGCTGTGGGACCAATCCCTGCCGGGCATGACGCCCACCGAGCGCGGCGACATCTACAACGAGATGAACCGGGTGATCGCAGCGCTGCACACCGTCAAGTTTGCAGACCGGGGCCTGGCCAGCTATGGCAAGCCTGGCAACTACTTTGACCGCCAGATCGGCCGCTGGAGCAAGCAATACGTGGCGTCCATCACGCAACCCATCGAGGAGATGGACCGCCTGATGGAATGGCTGCCCGCCAACATGCCCGCCAGCGCACGGGACGAGGGCCAAGTGTCCATCGTGCACGGCGACTTCCGCCTGGACAACCTGATGTTCCACCCCACCGAGCCGCGCGTGATTGCCGTACTTGACTGGGAGCTGTCCACCCTGGGCCACCCCCTGGCGGACTTCAGCTACCACTGCATGAGCTGGCACATTCCAGCGTCGCTCGGGCGCGGTATCGCAGGATTGGACCTGGGTGCACTGGGCATTCCGGACGAAGACACCTACATCCGCCGCTACTGCGAGCGCACCGGCATCGCCACGCCCGACGCCTTGCGCGCCGACTGGAACTTCTACCTCGCCTACAACATGTTCCGCATTGCAGCCATCCTGCAGGGCATTGCCAAGCGGGTAGAGGCAGGCACAGCCTCTAGCGCCCAGGCCAAGGCCTCGGGCGACACGGCACGACCCATGGCCCAGCTGGCCTGGTCGTTTGCCCAGCGCGGCTGAACACACGACGCAATCCTCAGCGCCGCCCCACGATTACCAACGGAGAAGAAACCCATGGACTTTGACTACTCGCCCAAAACCAAGGAACTGCAGGCCAAGCTGCTCCAGTTCATGGATGACCACATCTATCCGAACGAGTCCGCGTACAAGGATGAGCTGGCCGCCAACACCGCCGCAGGCAAGCGCTGGAGCGCGTTGAACACCATCGAAAATCTCAAGCCCAAGGCCCAGGCCGCCGGGTTGTGGAACCTGTTTCTGCCGGTGGACAGCGCGGCAGCTTCTGGCTACGACGGTGCAGGTCTCACCAACCAGGAATATGCACCGCTGGCCGAGATCATGGGCCGCGTGCAATGGGCCAGCGAGGTGTTCAACTGCTCGGCCCCCGACACCGGCAACATGGAAACCATCGCACGCTACGGCGACGAGGCCAACAAGGCCCGCTGGCTCAAGCCCCTGCTCGAGGGCAAGATTCGCTCGGCGTTTGCGATGACCGAGCCCGATGTGGCTTCGAGCGATGCCACCAACATCGAAACGCGGATCACGCGGGAAGGCGACGAGTACGTCATCAATGGCCGCAAGTGGTGGATCTCCGGCGCCGCCGACCCGCGCTGCGCCGTGTTCGTCACGATGGGCAAGACAGACCCAGACGCCCCCAAGCACTCGCAGCAGAGCATGGTGCTGGTGCCCGCCGACGCCAAGGGCATCACCATCGTCCGCCCGCTGAACGTGATGGGCTACGACGATGCGCCCCACGGCCACGTCGAGATGACTTTCGAAAACGTGCGCGTGCCCGTTTCCAACATCCTGCTCGGCGAAGGGCGCGGCTTCGAGATCGCCCAAGGTCGCCTTGGCCCTGGACGCATCCACCACTGCATGCGCCTGATCGGCCTGGCCGAACGCGCGCTGGAACTGATGTGCAAGCGCGCATCGTCGCGTGTGGCCTTTGGCAAGACGGTAGCCCAGCAGACCGTAACGCAAGAGCGCATTGCCGAGGCGCGCTGCAAGATCGACATGGCCCGCCTGCTCACCCTCAAGGCTGCCTGGCTGATGGACGTGGCGGGCAACAAGGTCGCCAAGACGGAGATTGCGATGATCAAGGTGGTGGCACCCAGCATGGCCTGCCAGGTCATCGACTGGGCCATGCAGGTGCACGGCGGCGGCGGCATGTGCGATGACTTCCCGCTGGCCTACGCATACGCCGGTGCACGCACCCTGCGCTTTGCCGACGGCCCGGACGAAGTGCACCGCAACGCCATCGCCAAGTGGGAGCTGGGCAAGTACGGCAACTACGGCCGCGACGCCGCCGTACCGGTCACACGCGGCGCCTGACGCGCCTATTGCGGCCCTGCTGCGCCTTGCGCCTGCGCGTCAGCGGGTGCAGCGGGTGCAGCGGGTGGCAGATTCTGCAACGCTCCCTGCGCGGCCGCCAGCAACAACTGCGTAGCCTGGGCGATTTCCGCCAGGCTGCGCTGCGTGTGCTCCACGCGCAGGTACACCTTGCCACGCACTAGCATCAGCAGCAGCGGCGACTGCGCCCGCTCTGTCCCGCCCTCGCCTTCGACCATGTTGAGCAACTGAGAGACCACCGGCGCGTGGATCCAGCGCTGCGCAGTCTCTATGCGCTCTGCCACCACCGCAAAGTGCTGACGGAACGAGGCCGGCAGCCCCGGCCAGGCAACCTCCTCATACATCGCCAGCCAGCGCATTTCCTCGGGCAGGCTGGCATTCACCGTGGTCTGCAGGGTGTCGGTGATGGCGTCGTAAGCATTGCCCTCCAGGGACTCCTGCAGGGGGCGGTTCAGCACCATCACGGCCGCATCGGGGTCCACCCCCAGATCGGCGCGGCCCCGCAACTCCAGGCCGTGCACATAGTCCCGGGTGGGATTGCCACACTCCAGACGCCACGGGTGGCCGCTCAAGTCGCCGCCCAAGTCAAAATGCCCCTCCGCCGCCTGCGGCACGATCGCCAGGCGCTGGGTGGCCGCCCACCGCACCACCTCCTGGTTGGACACGGGCCGTGCGGCGGTCGGGCCGCCGGGCAGATGCAGTGCTTTACGGAGACGATCAAACATGGCGGTTCGAAGCCCTGGGCTTCGCGGAAGTCGCGGATGCAGGCATTATTGAGGGCATTGGCCGCTGCGGCAAACGATCCGAACGCCTGCAAAAGCGTGGTTCGCCTTGCCCGCGGAGCCGGCTTTGCAGCAGCACGGGCGTAGGCGTACGCCAAAGGCATCGACCGGCGTTGCGTTCATCGCCTTGGACCACCGACATGCACCTCACCCTTCACCGCCGAGTGGCCCTCGTCGCCCTGGCTTGCGCGCTCGCCATGCCCCTGTCCGTCCGGGCGCTGCCGGACGACGCCTCGGCCCATGTGCACCAGCTGGTGCGCTGGGTCGCCGCAACCGCCGATCACCAGGGCCTGCCCTTTGCCGTGATCGACAAGCCTGCGGCGCGCATCCATGTGTTCTCGGCCCAGGCCCAATGGCTGGGCAGCGCGCCGGTGCTGCTGGGCGCAGCGCCGGGCGACCGCTCTGCGCCCGGCATCGGCACCCGGCCTCTGTCCCGCATTCGCCCGCACGAACGCACCACGCCTGCAGGGCGCTTTGTGACCGAGCCGGGGCGCAACCTGCAGGGCGAAGACATTGTGTGGATCGACTACGACACAGCGGTCTCGCTGCACCGGGTGCGCAGTGTGAACGCCGCAGAACGCCGCCCCCAGCGCCTCGCCAGCCCCGGCGCCCGTGACAAGCGCATCAGCTACGGCTGCGTGAATGCGCCCGCAGCGTTCTACGACCAGTTCATCGCCCCCTGGTTCGGACGGGCGCCGGGCGTGATTTACGTGCTGCCGGACACCGAGCCTTTTGCTACATTTTTTAGAGCAGCAAGCGCATATGAATAGTGCGCTACCGGCCCATTTTTCTCAAAATCCGTGCTTTGAAGCCGTGCGCAGCAAAACTGGCATCGCCCGGGCAATCGCTGCCCCTCAGACCCAACCCCCGCGATCCGTTGCGCGTTGCAGCAAGGCTTGAAAACCCTGGATGGTGGCGCGCGTGAAAGTGACCGTGTACGGGTCACCTGCCTGCGCCGCCTGCACACGGCCATTGCGGTGAGCCGCCGCCACTGCCCATTCCAAAGGCAGGCATTTGGCAAGCCAGCCCCAGGCCGCCCCGATCCGCGCAGCAAAACCCGTGGGGATCCTCCGGGCCCTGGTTACTGCGCGGCGGGTGCTGGGGTCAGCGTCAGCGCATGCGCCCAGCGCGCGGGCTGGCGCTGCAGGGCGCGGTAACCGGTCTGTACCCAGGTGCTGCTCATATCGCGGTAACGCGGTGAAAACACCAGGCCACTTTGCCCGGTCTGGTAGATGAAGCGCGACTGCTCCAGGTCGGCCAGGTCGTACACCGCGCGCAGCGATGCGGCGTGGCGGTTCACAAACGGACCCTTGGCTTCGCCCGCGTTGTACTGCCCCACATTGACCGTATAGGAATCGCCATGCGATGGCTCGCTCACATCAAAAAAGCGGGCCAGCGTGGGCACATTGCCAAACGGCCGGTGCACGCTGAGTGCCGGGTGCGCCGCGCCCCAGCGCCATCGCGCAGGGTCGGAGCCGTAGGCCGCCTGCAGCCGATCGAGCGCACGGCCCAGGGCTGCGGCCGATTGCTCTGCGCACGAGGAAGGCTGGCACCACCAGGGGTCGTTGCGCTCCAGAATGCCCTCCAGCGCGGCCCGGTAGTCGCGTTTGCCATAGGTGGCGGTGAACCGCGCCTCGCCAATGCGCGGCACGATCAGGCCACGCGCCAGCTCGTCGGTCCACGCGGCAAACACCAGAGGCGCCGCCTTGCCCGCATCCATCACCCCGTCAAAGCCTTGGAGCTGCTCTTGCGCAGCCGCTGCCAGCGGATGCGATGACCTGGCCTGCTGCAGGTAGGGCAGCAGCTTGCGCGTGGCCAGCGAAGTCACATCGCGGTGGATGGCCTGCATGCTTGCGGCATCGTGCTTGTCGGTCGCCTCGATCAGCTGTGCAATGCGTTCGTAGCGGTAGGGCAAGGCCCAGTCTTGCGTCAGGTAGTGGGGATAGTCGGGCGCAGTCACCCGCTGGTTGGCGGTGGCTATCCAGCCCCGGGCGCCGTTGTCCTCCGGCGTCTGGTCGTACGGCAGCCAGCCCTTCCAGTCGTACCGAGTGTCCCAGCCCGGCGAGGGCGCCACGCCCCGGATGTCGTTGGCAGGGTCTCGCACGGGCGCGCGGCCTGCGGCCTTGAAGCGGATGTTGCCCTGGTCATCGGCCGCCACCACGTTCTGCATCGGCGAGTGGTAGTGCGACAGGGCCGCGAACAGCGCGTCCACCGATTTAGCCTGGTTGGTCTGCAGGCCCGCCAGCACCGTCTGGTTGTCGGCATCAAGCGCGCTCCAGCGCAGCGCCAGCACGTATTTGCCGAGGTCCAGCACGTCGGCATGCGACTTCTGCGCGTCGCTCAACACGGGGCCGTGCCGCGTGCTGCGCACCTTCAAGGCAACATCGGCCTGCCCTTTCACGCGGATGGTTTCATTGCGCACCGTGAAGGGCGCCCAGCCCTCGGGCGTGCGGTACTGCGAGGCGTCGGCGGGGTTGATCTGCTCCAGGTACAGGTCCTGCACGTCCGGGCCTGTGTTGGTGAAACCCCAGGCCACTTTGTCCGTGCGGCCCAGCACCACAAAGGGCATGCCGGGCAAGGTGGCTCCCACTGCGTCGATGGCACCCATGGGGGTGCCGTCAGACGCCTGGCCTGCGGGCGCCTGCAAGCCCGCAAAGTACCAGATGGCGGGTGCCGACAGACCCAGGTGCGGGTCGTTGGCCAGCAGCGGCTTGCCACTCACGGTGCGGGTGCCCGCCAGCACCCAGTTGTTGCTGCCCTTGCCGTCGTTGGTGCCCGCGTTGCGGGTCAACTCGTCGGCCCAGGCCAGCATGCCGGCACTGATCTGGCGGGACAAGGGCCCTTCACCCAGCGCGGCAGATGCAGCCCCTGGGTCCGCCGACGCTGTAGCTGCGGATGGCGCAGCAGAAGCGCTGGCATCGGTGACCCGGTACACCCCCAGCTGTCGGTACAACGCGGCCAGGTCAGCCGAGGCCGCGGGGCGCTCGCCCGGGTAAGGCGGCATCAGCTGCCACAGGCGCTCGGTGTCCAGCGTTTTGGCGATGGACAGCCGCGCAAACTCGTTGCCCCAGTTGCCGCCCAGGTCCAACGCCATCATCAGCGCCCAGCCCACGCTGTCCTCGGGCTCCCACACGGCACCGGTGGCCCCACCGGGCTGAACGCCCAGGATGTGGAACTCCGGCGGCAGCGCCTGGGGGCGGTTCTGGTGGAAGGCATGGATGCCCTGGCTGTAAGCCTGCAGGGCCTCCCGGGCATACAAAGGCAGACCTGCGTACTGCCGCTTGGCCGTACCCGCGATGTCCAGCGCGCGCATGAGCTTGTCGGTCTCCAGCGTGGCGGGCCCAAACACCTCGGACAGCTCGCCATGCATCACGCGGCGGTTGAACTCCAGCTGCCAGGTGCGCTCCTGCGCATGCACATAGCCCATGGCAAACCAGGCGTCTTGCGGGCTCTGCGCGCGGATGTGGGTGACATCGGCTCCATCGCGCTGCACCTGCACGGCCTGGCGCAGGCCCTTCACCACCAGCTTGCCATCCAGCGTCGCAAAGCTGCGCTGCACATACACCGCGGCCCCTGTACCGACCAGCAATGCTGCCACCACCAGCCCGACGGCCGTTCGCTTCATCCACGCCATGTCTCGCCTCTCGTGCCTGTTGTTCGTGTCTGTTCGGAAGTGAATGGGGCCGGAGCACCGAGCCAGAACCGGCCCTACCGGCGGCAGCCCGGCATGTTGGCCGAAGACTCAGCCCAGATGAACGCTGGTCCCTGCGACGTGAAAGTTCATGATCGGGGCACTGGACTCGGTGAACGGAACCCCTAGCGCTATCTGCCCGGTGCCATGCAGGATGCAGGCATCGCGGCGCAGCCGCACGGGGGAGTCGCTGCCGTCAAATCGCACCCAGGTGCCAAAGCTGCTCATGTCGGTGAGCACAAAACCGCTGTTGCGCCAGTCGATGCGCGCGTGCAGCCGCGACACCCGGGGGTCGTTGATGCACAGCTGCGCATGGGTGGCACGCCCCACGTGCACGGGCGCATCCGACGACGTGAACGACATGTCCACACCGTGCCAGGAAAACTGGATATGCCCCAGGATGGAATCGGCAGGGGCAAAACTGCTGACCAGTGCCGCCTGCATGGTGAGCGAGTCGGGCTCTTCGTTCTCACGCCACTCCACCTGGTAGAGCATCTGCAACTCGGCCTTGCCACGGATTTCCATCAGGCCAAGCTTGCGATACCAAACGTCTGCAGCTGCCCCTGCCAGCAGCACCGCTGTCTCGGTAGCCCAGATTTCGGCGGGGCCCGCCCGTTCACACAGGCGGGAGGCCACATTGACCGCGTCGCCATAGCAGTCGCCATCCACGTCCACCACCTCGCCGCTGGCTACGCCCACGCGGATGTCCATGCGCAGCGGCTGAGGCCAACGGTCCAGACGCACCTGGTGCTGGCGCAGCATCTGGGTGGTGGCGGTCACGGCCGTAGCCGCATCGCCAAAAACACACAACACGCCATCGCCCAGCTTCTTGACCACCCGGCCAGCATGTGCCTCGATGGTGTCACTGATCCACTGGGTGACCTGGGTCACGGCCTCGGTGGCGCGTTCGTTGCCCAGCGTTTCATACAACGAGGTGCTGCCCGATATGTCTGCGAAGACCACCGTCGACAACACACTCATGAACGATGGCCGATTAGTAACATCATGTGAATCAGTTTAGTGCAAGCTCAACGAAGACGCACCTATCAAAGTGTCAACCGCCCTGCACAAGGGCCTTTGGAGGCCGCGCGCACCGCCGTTTGTGGCAGCGGGGTGTGCAGGGAGAGGCGCAACAGAACTGTGCGATGCAGACGATCTCGCACGGGTCCTGTTCGGCAGGGAAACAGGGCGCACAGGCTAGGTATGAAAGGCGCGCGCCCGTTGCGCACCCGATGCGCCACACGCGGTCGGTGCCATGACAAACATCCACGAGGAATGCGTAAAAGTTCGCAACAAACCGAGGAGACGTGTTGTCTTTATACAAAAACAGGAGCGCCACCCTTGCGTCAATCCTCACTCCCGCTTACTTTGATCGACCCTGTTACAAAAATCGCCCCGCTCTCCGTCCATGCGCTGGAACAAACCCAATCTCCGCAGCAGCCTGCACGACCTCCTGGGTCGTGACAAGCCGTCATCGACGGCTTGGGTGCGCGACCAGGGTCTGGAAGAGGTGCGGCGAGCCATGCTGCAAAGCCTAGCGGGACTCACCGGCTGTGAAGTGGCGCGCATGAACATGCGCCTGCGCTATGCGGGCGACATCGAGGCGCTGTGGTACCTGCGCAGCGACCTGCTCGACACCCTGATTCCCCTGCGTGGCCAGGCCGTCGCCCAGACCGTGCTGGACGAGGTTACGCCGATGTTCCAGGGCCAGTTGCCGCTGTCTCTGCGTGTTCCGCAAATGCCTCACGCGCCCCGCGCACATTTCTGAACCCTGAAGCGGCGGCTCGCGACGGGCCTGCTCCCTGTTCCCGCCACACGGCCGCGCTCTACCTGCGCGCTCAGTGCTGGTGGCCCCAGTAAATCAGCGCGTCCCGCTCTTCCACTGACAGCGACACCGTGGCGCCCACGGGCAGCAGCACCTTGGTCTCGACATGCCCGAACGGCAGATTGGTCAGCACGGGCGCCTTGATCTGGGTGCGCAGCCAGTCCACCACCGACTGCAGCTTGTAGCCCTTGTCATGCGGCGCCAGCTTGAAGTTGGTGAACTGCCCCAGCACCACGGCCTTCTGCTGGGCCAGCACGCCCGCGTGCAGCAGCTGGGTCAACATGCGCTCTATGCGGTAGGGATGCTCGTGCACATCCTCTACAAACAACACCCCGCCCTTGACCTGCGGGAAGTACGGCGTACCCACCAGCGATGCCAGCACCGCCAGGTTGCCGCCCCACAGGGTGGCACTCTTCACATAGACATTGGGCACAGCAGGCTTGCCAGTGGCGGGATGGGGCTTTTCCTTGTGCATGCGCCAGCCCGTACCCTCGCCGTGGCCGGTCAGCAGGTCGTCAAAGCAGGCTTCCATGATGTCGTCGGGCTCGCCCTCCACCCCAAAATCGGCCCCCAATGAGGGCCCCGCCCAGGTGGTGGCCCCCGTCTTGGCCAGCACGGCCAACTGGAAGGCAGTGAAGTCGCTCACGCCCACAAAGTGCGTGCCTTTTTCGATGGCCTTGGCCACCGCCTTGTACCGGATGCCCGGCAGGATGCGCGTGAGGCCATAGCCCCCGCGCGAGATCAGCGCCACATCGGCGCCGCTGGCCGCCGCACGGTGGATGGCGGCCAGCCGGGTGGCGTCGTCACCCGCAAAGCGCGTGTGCGTGGCCAGCGCGTCCACATCCACCTCCACCTCATGGCCCTGGGCCTTGAGCCGGGCAATGCCCCGCTTGAAGGCCGCCTTGTCGCGCACTGCGCTGGAGGGTGAATAGATGTAGATGTGCTTGGGACCGTGGTCGTGGTCGCACTGGGAGTGGTCGTGATGGTGATCGTGCAAAGCGCTCAGGCCCGATGGGGTCTGCTCCGTAAACAGGGGAATGCCCGGCGCCCCATGCTTTCAGACGGCGCCAGCGGGCAAATCAGTGGCTGAAGTATTCCACAGCCCGTGCGGCAATGGCCTCGCCATGCTCCTGAACAAAGTGGCCCGCATGGGGCAGCACCACCGGCTCGGGGCATCCGCGGATGTGGTGCTGCAGTGCCCGCATGGTGGGCAGCCCCAGCACCGGGTCTTGCGCCCCCACCACCATCAGGCTGCGGCCTTGCCATTGGTGCTGCCAAAAATCGCGGGCTGCACGCGACAGCGCCGCCCCGGAATCGTCCAAAGCGACGGGGACACGTTCGGGAAATGCCCGCAGCGCGGCACGGTAACCCTTGTCGGGGAAAGGCGCATCGTAGGCCGCGCACTCAGCATGGCTGAGGTGCGGATTGCCGCGGGATAGCAGGCGCCCCACTTCGTAAAGCGGCTTGTCTCGGCACATCGCGCGCCAGTCCACAAAACCCGGGGGCAACGGCGCGTCGCCCGTGGCCAGCAGCGTGTTCATCACCAGCAGGCCGCCAAACCGCTCAGGCATCGCCATGGGCAGCGTGAGGCCCAGGATGCCGCCCCAGTCCTGCACCACCAGCACCAGGTTGCGCAGATCCAGCCGCTCGATCAGCTCCAGCAACACCTGGCGGTGCCATTCGAACTGGTGCGCGCCTTCCTTCTTGGGCTTGTCGCTTCTGCCAAAGCCGATCAGGTCGGGCACCACCACGCGGTCACCTGCCGCGAGAAAGGTGGGCAGCATGCGCCGGTACAAATAGCTCCAGGCCGGGTTGCCATGCAGGCACAGCCAGGTGCGCGGTGCATCGCGCGGGCCCTCGTCCAGATAGTGCATGCGCAGGCCCGCCAGACTCGGCAGATCACTGACGTACTGGGGAGCCCATGGGTAGCCAGGCAGGTTGGCAAACGCCGCATCGGGCGTGCGCAGGGCATCGTCACGCAACGGGTGGCGGGCCAGTGCCTCGGCGCGTTGCTGGCGACGGCGCTGTGCAAAAAAGCCGCTCAGCACTTGGCCACACTCCTCCGCCAGCACCCCACCTACCACCTCGGTCTGGTGGTTGATGGCGGCATGCCCAAACAGGTTGAGCACCGAGCCCGCCGCCCCCGTCTTGGGCTCCAGCGCGCCATACACCACCCGTGCCAGCCGCGCATGCAGCATGGCGCCACTGCACATGGCGCAGGGCTCCAGCGTGACGTACAGGCTGCAGCCGTCCAGCCGGTAATTGCCCAGCCGCTGTGCAGCGGCACGCAGGGCCACGATTTCGGCGTGGGCTGTGGGGTCGTGGCCCTCCACGGGTGCATTGCGGCCGGTGGCGATGACCTGGCCGTTCTGGACCACGATGGCACCCACGGGCACCTCGCCAGCGCTGGCAGCCGCCTGCGCCTCGGCCAAAGCCAGACGCATCCAGTGCGCATCGTGGTTAATGTTCATTGCTATATTTTTAATAGCTAACAAGGCATGAAATATGGGCGCTTGCTACTGCTTTTGCTCATTTTTATCGTCTTCAGGCATGGGGCGCGCCTGCTGCATCAGGCCTTCCATCTGCTGCTTGACCTGCTGCTGCATCTGCTGGCTCTGCTCGCGCACCGTGCCCGTGCCCGTGGGCGTCGAGGCGGTCCCTGCTGCGCCGGTGGCGGTCTGCAACGCAGGCAGGGGAGCACGCGTGGCCGCCAGCTGCTTCTTGGCCAGCAACCCCACGATGGCCAGCATCACCACCAGCCCGACCAATCCAAATATTGCGCGCATACCTTGGCTCCTTGGCAGGCACCCATGGCCTGCTCGCTACGGGCCTGACTGTAAAGCCAAACCCCGCACGCAAAAACGGCCGCACTGGGCGGCCGTAACGGAGGGAGCCGCTGAAGCAGCGGAGGCGGGTAGCCTCAGTTCAGCGCCACGCGGCTGCCGTCCTTGAAGGTGTACAAGGTCACGGCCGGGGTGGTCAGCTCACCCTTGGCGGTGAAGGCGATGTTGGCGGTCACGCCCTTGTATTCGGTCTTGGCCAGGAACGGTGCGAACACCTTGGGGTCCACCGAGTTGGCGCGCTTCATCGCGTCGGCCAGCACCATGGCCGCGTCATAGGCGTAGGGGCTGTAGATCTGGAACTGGCCGGGGAACTTGGCGTCGTAGCGCTTCTTCCAGTCAGCGCCGCCCTGCATCTTGTCCACCGACGCGCCGCCCGTGGCGCAGGTCACGTTCTTCAGCGCGGGGGTCTTGCCCGACAGCTCGGGCAGCTTCTCGGTGCACAGGGCATCGCCGCCAAAGAACTTCACGTTGCCCAGGCCCAGCTGCTCCATCTGGCGCAGCATGGGGCCCGCCTGGGCATCCAGGCCGCCGTAGAAGATCGCGTCGGGCTTCTTGTTCTTGATGGAGGTGAGGATGGCCATGAAGTCGGTGGCCTTGTCGTTGGTGAACTCCTCCGCCACCACTTTCAGGCCCTTTTGCAGCGCCGTGGCCTTGAACACCGAGGCCACGCCCTGGCCGTAAGCCGTGCGGTCGTCGATGATGGCCACGCTCTTGAGCTTGAGGTGGTCCGCACCAAACAAAGCCAGCGCAGCGCCCAGAGCGTTGTCGTTGGCTATCAGGCGGAAGGTGGTCTTGTGGCCGGGCTTCGTCAGGTCGGGGTTGGAAGCCGAGGCCGTGATGTGCGGCAGGTCGCACTTGGCATAGATGGCCGATGCAGGGATGGACGTGCCCGACTGCAGGTGGCCCACCACGCCGGCCACCTTCTGGTCGCACAGCTTCTGGGCCACGGCGGTGGCCTGGCGCGGATCGCCCGCGTCGTCTTCGGCCGCGATTTCAAACTTGATCTTCTTGCCGCCGATCACGAGGTTCTGGGCGTTCAGGTCGTCAATGGCCAGACGCACGCCGTTTTCCGTGTCCTTGCCGATGTGGGCAATACCGCCCGACACAGGGCCTGCGTGGGCGATCTTGACGGTTTGCACGTCCTGGGCGGAGGCCAGATTGGCGGCCAGCGCGATGGCGGTCAGGGCAGAAATTCGGAACAGAGGCGAGGAAGCGAAAACGGGGCGCAGCACGGTACAAAGTCTCCTGGGTCGGTCAAAGCAGCGTGTTGTGCACCGATCTTGTACACAACAAACCTTCAAAGCTAGCATCGTAGCCACCCCAGCGCCCATTTGCTTCAATTGCTAAGCAAACTTAGTAATTTGCTCCGCCATTAACCGCGCTAATAAACCGGGGGCCTGCCGCCTTGTGGAACAGGCTGGGATAATCACGCCCCATGTCCCTCCTGCCCCACCAGCTCGAACTGCTCTCGCCCGCGCGCGACGCAGACATTGGCATCGAAGCCATCAACCACGGCGCCGACGCCGTCTACATCGGCGGCCCGGCCTTCGGTGCACGGGCCAGTGCGGGCAACGACATCCGGGACATCGAGCGCCTGGTCAAGCACGCGCACCGCTTCAACAGCCGCATCTTCATCACGCTCAACACCATCCTGCGCGACGACGAGCTGGAGGCCGCGCGCCAGATGGCCTGGCAGGTGTACGAGGCGGGCGCTGACGCATTGATCATTCAGGACATGGGGTTGCTCGAAATCGACCTGCCCCCCATCCAGCTGCACGCGAGCACCCAGACCGACATCCGCACGCCCGAAAAGGCCCGCTTTCTGCAGGACGCAGGCCTGTCGCAGATCGTGCTGGCGCGCGAGCTCACGGTGCAGCAGATTGCGGCAGTCCACAAGGCGCTGGGCCCGGTGGATGCGCCCGGCCGCGCCAACATCGAGTTCTTCATCCACGGCGCGCTGTGCGTGGCCTACAGCGGCCAGTGCAACATCAGCCATGCGCAGACCGGCCGCAGCGCCAACCGCGGCGACTGCAGCCAGGCCTGCCGCCTGCCCTACCAAGTGACGGACGCGCAGGGCCGCTTCATTGCGCACGATAAGCACGTGCTGAGCATGAAGGACAACAACCAGAGCGACAACCTGCGCGCCCTCATCAACGCGGGCGTGCGCAGCTTCAAGATCGAAGGGCGCTACAAGGACATGGGCTATGTGAAGAACATCACCGCCCACTACCGCACGCTGCTCGACGAGATCATCGAGGAGCGCGAGACGCAGGGCCGGCCCCTGGGCCGCTCATCCAGCGGCAGCACCACCTTCACCTTCACCCCTGACCCGCTGCAGAACTTCAACCGCGAGTTCACCGACTACTTCGTGACCGGCCGCAAGGAAGACATCGGCGCCTTCGACAGCCCCAAGAACCCTGGCCAGGCCATCGGCTGGGTGACCAAGGTGGGCCCCGATTTTGTCGAGTTGGAAGTGAGCGACCCCGCCACCGTGCTGCACAACGGCGACGGACTGTGCTACTACGACCTGCACAAGGAGCTGATCGGCATGGCCATCAATGTGGCTGAACCGGTGTCCGCCCGCAGCGTGGGCCAGTGGCGCGTGTACCCCAAAGACCCCATGGACGGCTTCAAAGACCTGCGCAAGGGCACCGAAGTCAACCGCAACCGCGACATGGACTGGGTCCGCACGCTGGAGAAAAAGTCCAGCGACCGCCGCATCGGCCTGTGGGCGCACCTGAGCGAAACCCCCACCGGCTTCCGCCTGACGCTGACCGACGAAGACGGCAACACGGGCTGCGCCGACGTGCAGCAGCCCCACCAGAGCGCCACCGATGCCGCCAAGGCCGAGGCCAGCCTGCGCGAACAGCTGGGCCGCTTTGGCGCGACGGTATTTGCGGTGCACGACATTGCGTTGCAGCTGTCGCAGCCTTGGTTCGTTCCTGCCTCGGTGCTCAACGCGCTGCGCCGCGATGCCTTGGCCGACCTGGAGGCCCACCGTGCCCGCAATTTCGCCCGCCTGCCGCGCGCAACGCCTGTGGAACCGCCTGCGCCCTACCCCGAAGACACACTCTCGTTCCTGGGCAATGTGTTCAACCACAAGGCGCACGACTTTTACGTGCGCCATGGTGTGAAGGTGATCGACGCAGCCTACGAGGCGCACGAGGAGGAAAACGAAGTCAGCCTCATGATCACCAAGCACTGCGTGCGCTTTTCGATGAGCCTGTGCCCCAAGCAGGCCAAGGGCGTGACCGGCGTGCAGGGCACGATCAAGGCCGAACCTTTGATGCTCATCAACGGCAAGGAAAAACTCACGCTGCGCTTTGACTGCAAGCCCTGCGAGATGCACGTGGTGGGCAAGATCAAGCGCCAGGTGCTCCAGCAAGAGCCCGGCGTGCCGTTGACCTTCTACCGCACCCGGCCCGCGCCCGCAGCGCCCACGCGCTGAAGGCGGGCGGCAGCCCCACCCCAGGGCCAGGACTGCCCCTAAAGCGCCCTCCGCCCTCCCCTCACTCCGCGCGGGCCATGCCCTGCGCGAGCAACGGCTGCAGCGCCACCACACCACCCACGATCACCAAGGCTGGCGCCTGGACCGCCTGGCTGGCGGCCACACCGGGCAGCGACGCCAGGGTGCCCGTGAGGCAGCGTTGCCCGGGCAGCGTTGCGCGTTCCACAATGGCCGCTGGTGTGTCGGCCGGCATCCCATGCGCCATGAGCTGGGCGCAGATCGTCGGCAGCGTGGCCACGCCCATGTAGAACACCACGGTCTGGCGTGCACGCGCCAGCAGCGGCCAGTCCAGCGCCGTGTCGTTGTCGCCGCGCAGGTGGCCCGTGGCCAGCACCAGGGTGCCGGCATGGTCGCGGTGCGTGAGCGGGATGCCCGCACTGGCGCCCGCCCCCTGCGCTGCCGTGATACCGGGCACGACCTCGAACGGGATGCCTGCCTGCGCCAGGCCCAGCGCTTCCTCTCCACCGCGCCCGAACACGTAACAGTCGCCCCCCTTCAGGCGCACCAGCGGCCTTCCACTGAGCGCCAGCCGGCACATCAGGTCGATGATGGCCTCCTGCGGCAGCGTGTGGCGGGAGGACTCCTTGCCCACGTAGATGCGTTCGGCGGTGGCAGGCACCAGGTCCAGCACCTGCTCACCCACCAGGTGGTCGTACAGCACCAGGCTGGCCTCGCGCAGCACGCGCGCAGCCTTGACCGTCAGCAGGTCAGGGTCGCCCGGGCCCGCGCCCACCAGGGTCACGCGCCCTGTGGGCACCGGGGCACCGGTGGCCGAGCCACGCACCGGCTCCAGCCATTGGGGGTTGTCCATGAAGCTCATCGTGTGGCCTTCGGGTTGTCTGTGGGGTGATGCATTGTTCTGACACACAGGCCCGCGCGTCCTTGAACCAGTTCAAGGACAGCGCACACCGCCCGCAGGACGATACGCAGGCCCGCACCAGACGAAGGACAGCCGTTGGCCGGGCCGCAGAGCGCAGCCGCGCCTTGCCGAAAACCAATCGCTGCTCCATGACGCAGAGGACCGATGATGAAAGCAATCAAAACCGTCCAGCACCTTGCACTGGCTGCCGCCGCCATGGCCGTGGCCACCTCGGTGATGGCACAGGCAGGCAAGGGAGTCTCGCAACCCGAAATGAACTACCAGGCTGGCGGGTCCCCTTTGGTGAATGAGCCCATGCACCAGAGCACCAACCCCAAGGCGCCGCCCATGACAGCGGCCGAGTTCGAGAAAGCGCGCCAGACCTACTTCGAGCGCTGCGCGGGCTGCCATGGCGTGCTACGCAAGGGTGCAACGGGCAAACCACTGACACCCGACATCACGACCGCCAAGGGCACGGACTACCTCAAGGTGTTCATCTCCTATGGTTCCCCCGCCGGCATGCCCAACTGGCTGACCTCCGGCGAGATGAACGAGCAGGAAGTGGACCTGATGGCGCGCTACATCCAGCACGAGCCACCAACACCACCAGAATTCGGCATGGCCGACATGAAGAAGACCTGGAAGGTGATCGTTGAGCCCAAGGACCGCCCCAAGAAGAAGCTCAACAACTACAACATCGAGAACATCTTCTCGACCACGCTGCGCGACACCGGCGAGGTGGCGCTGATCGATGGCGACACCAAGAAGATCATCAACATCGTCAAGACCGGCTACGCGGTGCACATCTCGCGCACATCCGCTTCGGGCCGCTACCTGTTCGTGATCGGCCGCGATGCCAAGATCAACATGATCGACCTGTGGATGGAAAAGCCCGACAACGTCGCCGAAGTGCGCGTGGGGCTGGAAGCCCGCTCGGTGGATACCTCCAAGTTCAAAGGCTACGAAGACAAGCTGGCGATTGCAGGCAGCTACTGGCCACCGCAGTACACCATCATGAACGGCGACACGCTGGAACCGATGAAGATCGTCAGCACCCGCGGCATGGTGGTGGGCACGCAGGAATACCACCCCGAGCCCCGCGTGGCCTCCATCGTGGCATCGCACTTCAAGCCCGAGTTCGTGGTCAACGTGAAGGAAACCGGCAAGACGCTGATGGTGGACTATTCCAACATCGATGCGCTCAAGGTCACCGAGATCGGCTCGGCGCCTTTCCTGCATGACGGCGGCTGGGATTCGAGCAAGCGCTACTTCATGGTCGCTGCCAACAACAGCAACAAGATCGCTGCCATTGACGCCAAGGAAGGCAAGCTGGCCGCCATCACCGAAGTGGGCAAGATCCCCCACCCCGGCCGTGGCGCCAACCTGCTGCATCCCAAGTTCGGCCCCGTCTGGGCCACCGGCCACCTGGGCGACGACACCATCTCGCTGATCGGCACCGACCCCAAGAAGCACAAGCAGTACGCCTTCAAGGAAGTGGCCAAGCTCACGGGCCCTGGCGGTGGCGCGCTCTTCATCAAGAGCCACCCCAAGAGCACGCACCTGTACTCCGACGCGCCGCTCAACCCCGATCCGAAGATCTCGCAGTCCATCGTGGTGTACGACATCAAGAACCTGGACAAGGGCTTTGTGACCCTTCCCGTTGCAGAGTGGGCCGGACTGAAGGATGACGGCGCCAAGCGCGTGGTGCAGCCCGAGTTCAACAAGGCGGGCGACGAGGTGTGGTTCTCGGTGTGGAGCGCCAAGAACAAGGAAAGCGCTCTGGTGATCGTGGACGACAAGACGCTCAAGCTCAAGGCCGTGATCAAGGACCCGCGCCTCATCACGCCCACGGGCCACTTCAACGTCTACAACACCCAGCACGACGTGTACTGACCCGTACGACAGGAGCACACACACCATGAAGAACCACCGCATTGCATGGCCCCTGGCCGTGGCGGCGGCCCTGGCGCTGGCCAGTGGCGCCGCCAGCGCAGCCGGACCGGAAGAAGCCTTGAACAAGGCGGGCTGCATGGCCTGCCACTCCAAGGACAAGAAGCTTGTCGGCCCTTCGTTCAAAGACATCGCGGCCAAGTACAAAGGCAAGGACGTGATCGCCCAGCTGAGCGACAAGGTGCGCAAGGGCGGCTCGGGGGTCTTCGGCCCCATTCCGATGTCACCCAACGGGCCAGACAAGATCGATGACGCCGACCTCAAGGCCGCGATCGAGTTCATCCTGAAGTCCTGAGCCGCTGCGCGAGCCTTCCATGCCTGCCTTCACCCGCCCCGCCATGCTGCTGATTTGCGCCCTGGCTTGTGCCGGGGCGGCAGCGCAGGTGCCGGGCACGCCAGAGCGCCAGCGCGAGCTGGTGCGCATGGTGCGGCAGGACTGCGGCTCGTGCCACGGCATGCACCTCACCGGCGGGCTTGGCCCGCCCCTTACCCCTGCGGCCCTGGCGGACAAGCCTGTCGAATCCATGGCCGCGACCATTTTTCACGGCCGCCCCGGCACCCCCATGCCGCCGTGGCGCGCCTTTGTTACCGAGGCAGAAGCGCTGTGGATCGCCGGGCAACTGCTCGGCGGCTTCCCCCAGTCGCCGCCATCCAAGCCATGAAGAACGCCCTCCACGCTCCCCATTTCGCGCGGTCGCAGCCCTCCGACACGGCAGGCTTTTCATCCTGGGGGGGCCTGGCGATGCAGCGGCGCTCGCTGCTGGGTGGCCTTGCCGCCCTGCCCCTGTTAGCAGTCAGTGGCTGCGCAACCCCCCTGGCCCCTGCCCTGCCGCTGATGGGCACGGGCGATCTCGGGGTCGTCATCGAGCGCGCCACAGGCGCCGTCCTCATCGTCAACACCAGCCAGCGTGCCGTGCTCACCCGCGTGACCGGGCTGGGCGACCTGTCGCACGCCTCGGTGGTGTTCTCGCGCGATGGCCGCAACGCCTATGTGTTCGGCCGCGATGGCGCGCTCACGCGCATCGACCTGCTCACCCAGCGCGTCACCGCCCGCGAGCAGCAGGCGGGCAACTCCATCGGCGGCGCCATCAGCGCCGACGGCACGCTGGTGGCCGCACAGAACTACACGCCCGGCGGCGTCAAGGTGTTTGACGCCGAACGGCTCACACTGCTGGCCGATATCCCCGCCCTCACTGCCGACGGCCAGCGTTCGCGCGTGGTGGGCCTGGCCGACCTGCCAGGGCGGCGCTTCATCTACAGCCTGTTCGATGCCAACGCCATCTGCATCGCGGACTGCACCCAGCCCACACAGCCGCGCGTGACCCGCATCGACGGCATCGGCCGCCAGCCCTATGACGCGCTGGTCACCCCCGATGGCCGGCACTACATCGCCGGCCTGTTTGGCGAAGACGGCCTGGCCCTGGTGGACACCTGGGCCGACGCGCCCGTGGCACGCCGCATCCTCGCCGGCTACGGCCGGGGGCAGGAGCCCCTGCCGGTGTTCAAGATGCCCCACCTGCGCGGCTGGGCCGTGGCCGGGCGCCACGCCTACCTGCCCGCCATCGGCCGCCACGAGGTGCTGGTGGTGGACACCACCACCTGGGCCGAGGTGGGCCGCATCCCCGTGGCGGGCCAGCCTGTGTTTGTGATGGCGCGACCCGACGGACGCCAGGTGTGGGTGAACTTCGCCGTGCCCGACTACCACCGCGTGCAGGTCATCGACACCGTGGCCCAGCGCGTGGCCGCCACGCTGCAGCCCGGCAAGGCCGTGATGCACATGGAATTCACGCCGCGCGGTGAATCTGTGTGGATCAGCTGCCGCGACGATGACAAGGTGCAGGTGCTGGACACCACCACGCTGGCCACGCAGGCATCGCTGGTCGCGCAGGCGCCCAGCGGTATCTTCTTCACGGCACGCGCCCAGCGCATGGGTTTCTAGCATGTGCGCGCACACCAGCGACCTGCCGTTGCTCAACGCGTGGCAACGCGATTTCCCGCTCTGCCCGGCACCCTTCGATGTGCTGGGGCGCGCCCTGGGCCGCCCCGCCAACGCGGTCATTGCGCATTGCCAGCGCCTGAAGGACGCGGGGGTTCTGGGCCGCATCGGAGCCGTTTTCGCGCCAGGTGCAGGCGGCGCGGGCCTGCTTGCTGCCATGGCCGTTCCCCCTGCGCGGCTGGACGAGGTGGCCGCCCTGGTGTCCAGCCACCCGGGCGTCAGCCACAACTACGAGCGCGAAAACCCGCTCAACCTGTGGTTTGTCGCCACTGCCACAGACGCACTCGCCCTGGACCAGATGCTCTGCTGCATTGAGCAGGACACGGGGCTTGACGTGCTGCGGCTGCCCATGGTGCGGCCTTACCGCATCGACCTGGGCTTCGACCTCAACGCCACCACCGCCGCTGCCGGGGGCACCACGCACACGGCCTCCATACCCATCCCCGCCCACGAATCAGGACTGGCGGCATTGGCCGAGCAGGGCCTGCCGTTCATCGCTCGGCCCTACGACGCCTGGGCAGAACATTTGGGATGGAGCCCCGCCACCGTGCTGGAGACCCTGCACCGCTGGCTGGAGCAAGGCACCCTGAGCCGTTTCGGCATGGTGGTACGCCACCATGAGGTGGGCTACACCGCCAACGCCATGACCGTATTCGATGTAGCGCAGGACCAGGTGGACGCCTGCGGCAAGCTGCTGGCACAGCAGCCCGGCATCACCCTGGCCTACCAGCGTGCGCGCTCGCAGCACTGGCCCTACAACCTGTATTGCATGGTGCACGGGCAGGAGCGCGCCGAGGTGCTGGCGCTGATCCAGCAGGCCGCACAGCAGGCCGGCATTGCACACCTGCGCCGCGAAACCCTGTTCTCCTTGCGGAGGTTCACCCAACGCAGCCCACGCCGGTTTGCCGCCCTCCAGGAGGCCCTCCATGCTTAGGCCAGACCAGCTTCTCCTTGTGGACTACCTGCACGGCGGCTTTCCCGTGGTGGACCGCCCCTTCGCGGCCGTGGGCGCGGCCCTGGGTTGGAGCGAAGACCATGTCATCGAATGCCTGCGCCAGTTGCTGGCCAGCGGCGTGCTCACGCGCTTTGGCCCGCTGTTCCAGATCGAGCGCGCCGGCGGGCAGTTCATGCTGGCGGCGCTGGCCGTGCCCGAGGAGCGCTTTGACGAAGTCACGGCGCTGGTGAACGCCCTGCCCGAAGTGGCCCACAACTACCGGCGTGACCACCCATCGCTCAACATGTGGTTCGTGCTGGCCGGAGAGTCTGCAGCCGCCGTGGCCGACGCGGCCCGCCGCATCGAGCAGGCAACCGGCCTGACGGTGTTCCAGTTCCCCAAGGAGCACGAATACCGCGTCGAGCTGCGCCTGCCCCTCATTCCCCCGGAAGGAGCCCGCCATGGCGCTTGATGCCTTCGACCGCGCCCTGATCGCCGCCGTGCAGGGTGGCTTGCCGCTGGTGGCCCGCCCCTACGAGGCGGTGGGGGCCATGCTGGGCGTGAGCGGCGAACAGGTGCGCGAGCGCCTTGCGTCCATGCTGGACGAAGGCCTGGTGCGCCGCATTGGCGCCGTGCCCAACCACTACCGCCTGGGCTTCACCGCCAATGGCATGAGCGTGTGGGATGTGGACGACCACCAGGTGGATGCGCTGGCCGCCCAGATCGCCCAGCTCAATGGCGTGAGCCATTGCTACCGCCGCACCCGCCATCTACCCGACTGGCCCTACAACCTGTTCGCCATGCTCCATGGCCGCACACGCGACGAGGTCGAGCGGCAGGCCGATGTGGTGGCTGCGCTGCTGGGCCCTGCCTGCCGGGCACGCGACATCCTCTATTCCACGGCCATCCTCAAGAAGACAGGACTGCGCCTGAAAGGTACCCACGATGTTCAGGATTAGCCAATACATGCGCGAGCTGGCCGCCGCCGAGGCGACCGGCACCTATCCCGAAATACGCGAACGCAAGGCCACCGGCCCCAAGGGCCCGGTGGTGATCTGGAACCTGATCCGCCGTTGCAACCTCACCTGCAAGCACTGTTACGCACTGTCGGCCGACCACGACTACGCGGGCGAACTCTCGCGCGACGAGGTGTTCGGCGTGATGGACGACCTGCGCGCCTATGGCGTGCCGGTGCTCATCCTCTCGGGTGGCGAACCGCTGATGCGCCCGGACTTGTTCGACATTGCCGCCCGCGCGCGGGACCTGGGCTTCTACACCGGCCTGTCCACTAACGGCACATTGATCGACGCGCCCATGGCCGACCGCATTGCCGCCATGGGCTTTGACTATGTGGGCATCAGCCTGGATGGGCTGCGCGACACCCACGACCGCTTCCGCCGCATGCAGGGCGCGTTCGACCTGAGCCTGAACGCGCTGAAGCTGCTGCTCGAGCGGGGCGTGAAGGTGGGCATGCGCTTCACCATGACCGCGATGAACGCACACGACCTGCCCGCGCTGCTGGCCCTGATGCGCGCAGAGCAGATCGACAAGTTCTACTTCTCGCACCTGAACTACGCCGGGCGCGGCAACATCCACCGGGGCAAGGACGCACAGTTCCAGGCCACGCGCGATGCGCTCACGCAGCTATTCGACCGGGCCTGGCACGCGGCGCAAACCGGCTTGGCCGAGGAATACGTGACCGGCAACAACGACGCTGACGGCCCCTTCCTGCTGCAGTGGGTGCAGGCGCGGTTGCCGCGCTGGGCGCCGCAGCTGGAGCAGCGCCTGGCCGCCTGGGGCGGCAACGCCAGCGGCCTGAACGTGGCCAACATCGACAACCTGGGCCATGTGCACCCCGACACCATGTGGTGGCACCACACACTGGGCGACGTGCGCGAGCGCCCGTTCTCCGCCATCTGGAGCGACACCTCCGACCCGCTGATGGCCGGCCTCAAGCAGCAGCCGCGCCCCGTGCAGGGCCGCTGTGCGCAGTGCCGCTACCTCGCGCTGTGTGGCGGCAACACGCGCGTGCGCGCCCAGCAGCTCACCGGCAACGCCTGGGCCGAAGACCCCGGCTGCTACCTCGAAGACAGCGAAATCGGTCTGCAACAGCCCCAGGGCGCCGCAGCCCATGGGCAGCGCCAGCGCGTCACCATCCCCATCCGGGAGCAGCTCCATGCGTGAGACCCCCACTCCCCGCTGGCGTGTGCACTTGGCCGATGCGGCCCGTGCAGCCCTCGTGGCCGGTCTGTGCTGGATGGGCTACGACCTCGCCACGGCCCAGGACATCCCGGCCGCAACCCTCTACGGCACCCATTGCGCCAGTTGCCACGGCGCACAACGCACCGGGGGCATGGGCCCCGCCCTGCTGCCCGAAAGCCTCAGCCGCCTGCCCGCGGCCGAAGCGCTGCAGGTCATCACCCAGGGCCGCACAGCCACACAAATGCCCGCCTTTGGTAGCACGCTGTCGGCCGCCGAGGTCCGGGCCCTGGCGGCCTTCATCCGCACACCGGTGGTGCCAGCGCCGCGCTGGGCGGAGAGCGACATCCGTGCCTCGCGTGAATTCCACCCCGCCCCGGCCAATGAACCCGCCGCACCACGGTGGCAGGCGGACCCCATGAACCTGTTTGTGGTGGTGGAAGGCGGCGACCACCATGTGAGCCTGGTCGACGGCGACCGCTTCGAGGTCATCACCCGCTTCGCCAGCCGCTATGCGCTGCACGGCGGGCCCAAGTTTTCGCCCGATGGGCGGTATGTGTACTTTGGCTCGCGCGATGGCTGGATCACCAAATACGACCTGTGGCGCCTTGCCGTGGTGGCCGAAGTGCGCGCGGGACTGAACATGCGCAACGTGGCCGTGAGCGCCGACGGCCGCTGGGTCATGGCCGCCAACTACCTGCCCCACACGCTGGCCCTGTTCGACAGCGACCTGCAACTGGTGCGCACCTACAACGCAGGCACGCTCGACGGCAAAGCCAGCTCACGCGTGTCGGCCGTGTACGACGCTGCGCCTCGCCACAGCTTCGTGGTGGCACTGAAGGACATCCCCGAAATCTGGGAGATCTCCTACGACCCCCAGGCCGCGCCCATCCACGACGGCCTGGTGCATGACTACAAGATGGGCGAGGCGATTGCCACGCCCGGCTACCTGGGTGTGCGGCGCACGCCGCTCGACGAGCCGCTGGACGACTTCTTCTTCGACCAGAGCTACCGCAACGTGCTGGGTGCGACGCGGCCCAAGGACGCTGCGGCCACCGGCGCTGGCACCGGCAACGGCGCGGCCACTGCCCAGGTGGTGAATCTGGACGTGCGCCGCAAGATCGCCGACCTGCCGATTGCGGGCATGCCGCACCTGGGCTCGGGCATCACGTTCGCGTGGAACGGGACCACGGTGCTGGCCTCCCCCAACCTCCAGGGCGGCGCCATCGATGTGATCGACATGCACACGTGGAAGCCGGTGGCCACCATCCCCACCCCTGGCCCTGGCTTCTTCATGCGCAGCCACGAGAAGACGCGTTACGCCTGGACCGATTCGATGATGAGCCGCTCCGCCAAGGACACCATGACCCTCATCGACAAGGCCACGCTGCAACCCGTGGCCACCGTGCGCGAGCCGGGCAAGACCCTGGCGCACATCGAGTTCACCAAGGACGGCAAGTACGCCCTGGCCAGCGTGTGGGAGATGGACGGCGCGCTCATCGTGTATGACGCCACGACCTTGAAAGAGGTCAAGCGCCTGCCCATGAGCAAGCCCGTGGGCAAATACAACGTGTGGAACAAGATCACGCGCTCGGAAGGCACCTCGCATTGACCGGCATGGCTGCACCGAGTGATTCCCTGGGAACCCTCTCCAAACCCGAGCCCGCGCCAGTGCAGCGCCTGCCAGGCGACCTGGTGGTGTGGCTGCTGGTGCTGGCCGAACTCCTCACCTTCGGCATCCTGTTCGCGTCCTTTGCCGTGACGCGGGTGCGCGAACGCGCGCTGTTTGCCGCCGGGCAGGCCACGCTCGACCTGTCCAGCGGCGCCATCAACACGGTGCTACTGGTGTCGGCCAGCTGGTGCGTGGCCCGCAGCGTGCATGCCGTGCGGGCCGGCCAATCCGGCCCCGGCGCACGCTGGCTGCTGGGTGCACTGGCCGGCGGCTGCGGCTTTCTGGTGCTCAAGACGCTGGAGTACGTGCACAAGTGGAATGAAGGCATCGACGTAGCCGAAAACAGCTTCTACCTGCTGTATGTGATGCTCACAGGCTTTCACTTTCTGCACGCTGCCGTGGGTTGCATCATCTTTGCAGTGCTGTGGGGGCCCACACGGCGCGGCGCCTATGGCCCTGGCAATTGCCATGCGCTGGAGACCGGCGCGGTGTTCTGGCACATGGTGGACCTGCTGTGGATGCTGCTTTTCCCTTTGGTTTACGTGTTGCGGTGAAGACCATGAAACGCCCTGACCGCATCGACTGGATCTGGCTGGCCCTGCTGGCCGCCACGGCCACCACCTGGTGGCTGGGCGAACACCCGGGTGTCACCCCCGGCACCCCACTGGCCTTTGTGGTGCTGGCTCTGGCCGCAGGCAAGGGCGTGTTCATCGTGCTCGACTACATGGAGCTGCGCCACGCACCCGCCCTGTGGCGGCGGCTGCTGTTGGGCTGGCTGGTGCTGACCACGCTCATTCTTCTGGTGGCCACGGCCTGGCCCCGCTAGAGACACCCATTTTGCTATTTATTTAATAGCTAAAAGCGCATATTTCATATGCACTAGCGGCGCATTTCATTCAAAAACCGCTTACAGACCGTTTCCCCAGGCAAAGGCGCTTTCCTTGAACCCGTTCAAGGAAAAAAGCCGACCATTTTGGGAGGATAAGGCCCTCAAGTTCGAAGGAGGGCTTACGAATGAGCCAGTCACACAGCGGTTTCACCAAGCAGATGGCCCGCAATATGTTCTACGGGGGCACGGTGTTTTTTGCCCTGCTGTTCGCCGCCATCGTGTTCGATAGCGAGCGCCGCATTCCCGAGCGGTCCAACGCCCAGGCCATCACCCCGGCCGTCGTGGCGGGCAAGAAGATCTGGGAGACGCGCAACTGCATCGGCTGCCACACGCTGCTGGGCGAAGGCGCGTACTTCGCACCCGAGCTGGGCAATGTCTACAAGCGCCGGGGCGGCGACTTCATCAAGGTGTGGATCAAGGCGCAGCCCACCGGCGTGGCCCATCGCCGCCAGATGCCGCAGTTCAACCTGACCGACCAGCAGCTTGACGACCTGGTCGAGTTCCTCAAGTGGACGGGCGAGATCAACAACGAAAAGTGGCCACCCAACATCGAAGGTTGAGAGAGGGAACAACACCATGCATATCTCCACACTCAAATACCAGAGCCAATCGGTCTCGAAGCTCTACTTCATCGCAGCCATGGCGCTGTTCGCCGGGCAGATCATCTTTGGCATCACGCTCGGCCTGCAGTACGTGGTGGGCGACCTGTTCTTCCCCTACATCCCGTTCAACGTGGCACGGATGGTGCACACCAACCTGCTGATCGTGTGGCTGCTGTTCGGCTTCATGGGCGCGGCCTACTACATGGTGCCCGAGGAGGCCGAGACCGAGCTGCATTCACCCTTGCTGGCCAAGGTGCTGTTCTGGATCTTCCTGGTGGCAGGTGCGCTCACCATCGTGGGCTACCTGACCGTGCCCTACGCCAAGCTGGCGGAGCTGACCGGCAACGACCTGCTGCAGACCATGGGCCGCGAGTTCCTGGAGCAGCCTCTGCCGACCAAGGTGGGCATCGTGATCGTGGCCCTGGGCTTTCTCTACAACATCAGCATGACGGTGCTCAAGGGCCGCAAGACCGCCATCAGCCTCGTGCTGCTGATGGGCCTGTGGGGCCTGGCGCTGATGTTCCTGTTCAGCTTCGTGAACCCGCACAACCTGGTGCGCGACAAGATGTACTGGTGGTTCGTGGTGCACCTGTGGGTGGAAGGCGTGTGGGAGCTGATCCTGGGCGCACTGCTGGCCTACGTGCTGGTCAAGACCACGGGCGTGGACCGTGAGGTCATCGACAAGTGGCTGTACGTGATCATCGCCTTTGCGCTGATGACCGGCATCCTGGGCACGGGCCACCACTTCTACTTCATCGGCCTGCCAGGCTATTGGCACTGGATCGGCAGCATCTTCAGTGCGCTGGAACCCATCCCCTTCTTCATGATGACGGTGTTTGCCTTCAACATGGTGCAACGCCGCCGCCGCGAGCATCCCAACCAGGCTGCCGTGCTGTGGGCCGTGGGCACCGCGGTGCTGGGCTTTCTGGGCGCAGGCCTGTGGGGCTTCATCCACACGCTCTCGGCCGTGAACTACTACACCCACGGCTCGCAGATCACTGCAGCCCACGGGCACCTGGCCTTCTACGGCGCCTATGTGCTGGTGGTCATCACACTCATCAGCTACGCCATGCCCACGCTGCGTGGCCGCATCGCCAACAGCAAGAAGGCCCAGGCTGCCGAGATGTGGAGCTTCTGGATCATGACCATCGGCATGGCCACCATGGTGCTGGCCCTCACGGGCGCGGGCATCCTGCAGGTTTGGCTGCAACGCATGCCCCTGACCAACGCCATGGGCTTCATGGCCACGCAAGACCAGCTCACCATTTTTTACTGGGTGCGTATCGCTGGCGGCGTGATCTTCCTGCTGGGGCAGTTCCTGTTCTTCGCGAGCTTCTTCATTGGTGGTGACCCGGTGACCGAAGACGCAGGTGGCAAGGGCGCCAAGAGCGGCGTGCTGCCTGCCCGGTCGCTGAACCCCGCCTGACCCCACACCAGCGGCAAACAAGGCAAAGGCCCCCATGGACCACAGCGAACTGCAACACATCGCCACCACGGCCCTGCCCTTCTATGCCCAGCAGGGCGGCGAGGCCGCCCTGTTCGAGCATGCCTGGCGACAGCGCCTGCCGCTGCTCATCAAGGGGCCCACAGGCTGTGGCAAGACGCGCTTTGTCGAGCACATGGCGGCGCGCCTGGGGCGACCGCTCATCACCGTGAGCTGCCACGACGACCTGTCGGCCGCCGACCTGGTGGGGCGGCACCTGCTGGGCACCAGCGGCACGGTGTGGGCTGACGGCCCCCTGGCGCGCGCCGTGCGCCAGGGCGCCATCTGCTACCTGGATGAGGTGGTGGAAGCGCGCAAGGACACCACCGTGGTGCTGCACCCGCTGGCCGACGACCGGCGCGTGCTGCCCATCGAGCGCACGGGCGAGCTGCTGGCGGCACCGCCAGAGTTCATGCTCGTCATCTCGTACAACCCCGGCTACCAAAGCCTGCTCAAAAGCCTCAAGCCCAGCACCCGCCAGCGCTTTGTGGCGCTGAACCTGGGCTACCCCACCCCGGCGGTGGAAGAAGCCGTGCTGCGCACGGAAGCCGGGGCCAGCGCCGAACTGGCGGCCACGCTGGTGCGCCTGGGCACGGCCCTGCGCCAGATCACCGACCACGATCTGGAGGAAGTGGCCAGCACCCGCCTGCTGGTGATGGCTGCACGCCTCACCGTCTCGGGGGTGCCACTGGCCACCGCCTGCCGCGCGGCCATTGTGGACGCGCTCACCGACGACGCCGACACCGCCGCTGCGCTGGACGAGGTGCTGCGCGCCCTGCTGGGGTGATGCCCCCGCCATGCAACGCCAGCGCCGCGCCTTTCAGATCGCGTTCTTCGCGCTGTTCTTGTGTGCGCCGGCGTTGAACCTGCTGCGGTTTGACCTCACGGAAGTGCAGCTCTGGGTGTTGGGCCAGCGCTGGAGCCTGGGGATCGACGCCTTTCGCCAGGGACTGATCGGCCCCGGCGAGATGGCCGCGCGCCTGCTGCTGCGCGCGCTGCTGCCAGCGCTCCTTATCGTGGGGGGCTTTTTGGCCGTGGCCTGGCGCTACGGGCGCCTTTACTGCGGCTGGCTCTGCCCCCACTTTTCGCTGGTGGAGCTGCTCAACCATGTGCTGCAAAAGGCCTGCGGCCGCCTCTCGCTGTGGGACCCCAAGCCCACGCCCCAACGCGGCCTCACGCCCGACCGGCGCTGGTGGCCCGTGTTTGCGCTGCTGTGTCTGCTGATGGGCTTTGCCTGGGCCATCACGCTGCTGACCTACCTGCTGCCCCCTGCCGATGTGTGGGGCCGCCTGCTGCACGGCACATCCACCCCGGGCCAGGTGCGCTTTCTGGTGGCAGGCACGGCTGTGTTCACGGCCGAGTTCCTGTTCGCGCGCCACCTGTTCTGCCGGTTTGGCTGCGCGGTGGGCCTGTTCCAGAGCCTGGTGTGGATGGCCAACCCGCGCGGGCGTGTGGTGGGCTTCGCGCGCGATGCCGGGCGCCTGCCGCCTGCTTCCACCGCCCCAGCGGCCTCGTACGGCCTGCAGGCCGCCCACCCTTCGCAGTGCCGCAGTTGCGACGAACCCCATGGCAATGCCTGCGACCGCGCCTGCCCCATGCACCTGCCGCCGCGCCAGTTCAAGCGACGCAAGTTCTCCTGTGTGCAATGTGGGCTGTGCGTGCAGGCCTGCGAACACTCGCAATCGGCCCAGCAGCGCGAGCCTCTGCTGCAGTGGAGCATTGGTGTGGATGCGCTGCGCGAGTCCTTGCGCGCACGGCAACGTGAAACCCCCTCGGCCCCCGCGCAACACGCCGCGAGCAACGGCACGGAGCAATGACATGGAAGAATGGATCGGCCAGCAATGGCACCGCCTGATTACGCACTGGGCCGCCGGCGGCCACCCGGAGGCCGCCGTCACGCTCGAAGAAGTGCGCAAGCCGCTGGGCCTGCTGTTCCGCTGCGGGGGTGGCCCCGCCGCCATGCGCATCGCCCCGGCCGCTGACCGCACCGTGGGCGGCCCACGCGGATGGCTGCAGCGCGCCGCGGGCGCCGGCACACGCGCCGCGCTGCCCGAATACCAAAGCGACGTGCTGGCCCTGCCCGCCACGCTCGCCGTTTTTGCCGACCGCGCACTCAACCGCGACCTGTACCTGTGGCTGGCGGCCCTGGGCTCGCAGTGGCACACCGCGCGGCCCGCGCAACCCGGCTGGCTCGCCCACAACCTGGCGGCGGAACAGGCAGCCCGCGCCGCATTCCCCGGCCTGGCCGCTGCCCACGACCGGCTGCGGCACGCGCAGCTGGCCCAGCGCCCGCCGCTGCACCGCCTGCGTGGCCCCGCCGCCGAGGCCGAGGCCTGGGTGCAGCGCGCACTGCGTGGCGAGCTGGACAGTACCGCACCGGACTGCGCCCTGCCCGCGCAGCCGCCCGGTGCCACCGCACCGGTCTGGCTGTGGCTGGACAACGGCCAGGCACTGGCGGCAGCCACCCACCGCCCCACCGATCCACCCGAGCCCCCCGAAGGCCAAGATGCCACCGCGCCCGCCCCCGACGACCGCACGCGCCGCAAGGCCGAACGGGTGCGCGATGAGCGCCACGCCGCGCCACTGATGTTGTTCTTCCGCGCCGAGTCCATCCTCTCCTGGGGCGAATTCACCAAGGTGCAGCGCGCCGACGACGACAGCGACGACGGCCACGCGCTGGACGCCGCACGCGACATGGACGTGCTGGCCATTGCCGAAGACCCAGGCAATGCACGGCGCCTGGCCTCGCGTGTGCGTTTCGACCTGGACCTGCCCAGCGCCAGCGCCGACGACATCGCCCTGGGCCCCGGCGAGCACCAGCCGGAGTGGGACTGGAAAGCCCGCGTGCTGCGCCCCGCCCACTGTGCCGTGCAGCGCATGGTGGCGCGCGAAGCCCCGCCGTTTGCCCCCGACGCCCGGCTGCGCACCACCGCCCGTCAGGTGCGGCGCCGCCTGGAGGTGCTGCGCGCCGCGCCGCTGCGCGCCCATGCCCAGCCCGACGGCGACGAGCTGGACGTGGATGCCTGGGTGCGCCATGCCACCGATGGCGCCGCCTGGCGCAGCGAGTCGCCCGCCGTGTGGCAACGCCGTGTGCGCGCTGAGCGCAGCCTGGCCACGCTGCTGCTGGCCGACCTGTCGCTCTCCACCGACGCCCACGTGGGCGGCGCAGGCCAGCCCATGCGCGTCATCGACGTGATCCGCGACGCGCTGTATGTGTTTGGCGAGGCGCTGGCCACGGGGGGCGATACCTTCGAGATGCTGGGCTTCAGCTCGGTGCGGCGCCAGAACGTGCGCATCCAGCACCTCAAGGGGTTCGACGATGCCTGGGCCGCCCCAGCACGCGCGCGCATCGCCGCCATCAAACCCGGCTACTACACGCGCATGGGCGCAGCCATTCGCCATGCCACGGCGCGGCTGGCAGAGCGCCCGGAACGCCAGCGCCTGCTGCTGCTGCTGACCGATGGCAAACCCAACGACCTGGACGTGTACGAGGGCCGCTATGGGCTGGAGGACACCCGCCACGCGGTGCAGCAGGCCCGAGCCCAGGGCCTCACGCCTTTTGCGGTGACGATTGACGATGCAGGGCACGACTACCTGCCCTACCTCTTCGGCCAGCAGGGCTACGCGCTGGTCCACCGCCCGCGCGACCTGGCGCAGCGGCTGGCTGCGGTCTACAGCCAGATCACGCGCACGCAAATATGACGCGGTGCAGCATGCACCTTTGACTTTGGACAAGGCCCTGCCGGGAACGTCCCCGTGTAATCGCTGCATTACTCCCACTGCAGCCCCACCATGGACATCCGGCAATTTGACATTCCGCGCTACCTGTCGGCCCTGCCGCTTTTTCAGGAATCCACCCCCGAAGAGCTGGCACGTCTGGCCAAGGGCTGCCGGCTGCGCCGCTTCGCGCGAGGTGACAGCGTTTTCCGCGTGGGCACCCCTTGTGAAGAATTCCACGTGACGGTGCTGGGCCAGGTCAAGCTGTTCGCGCTCTCGCCCTCCGGGCAGGAGAAGGTGATCGAACTGGTGGGCCCGGGCTCCAGTTTTGCCGAGGCGCTGATGTTCACGGGCAAGCCTTACATCATCAACGCCCAGGCACTGGCCGAGACCCTGTTGCTGAGCGTGGACAAAACCACGGTGGAGCGTGAAATCGAGGCCGATCCGCGCTTTGCCATGCGCATGCTGGCAGGCATCTCGCGGCGCCTGCACGGGCTGGTGCACGATGTGCAGACCTACACACTGCACAGCGGCATGCAGCGCGTCATCAGCTACCTGCTGCACGAGCTGCCCGAAGACTCCAGCGACGCCGCCGGCATTGCGCTGGCCTGCGCGGGCTGCGGCGAACCGCAGGAACCGGGTGGCCTGAGCCTGACGCTGCCAGTGAGCAAAGCCACCATCGCATCGCGCCTGTCGCTCACGCCCGAGTATTTCTCGCGCGTGCTGCATGAGCTGGAAGACGCAGGGCTGATCCACATGGACAAGCGCGACATCCACATCCCTGACGCCGTGCGCCTGGCCGAACACACCTGGGCGGAGCCGGGCACGCGCCGCGCCGCGCCCGCAGCGGCCGCCGCATAAGCTCATCACGAACGATTCGATGACCCGTGCATCTTCCGATGCAAGAATGGGCCTGCAGCGGCGCCCGCTGCGCCCATTCACCTTGAGGAGGAGCAATACGTCATGAAGATCGAAACCCTGGCCGTCCACGCAGGCTACAGCCCCGACCCCACCACCAAGGCGGTGGCCGTGCCCATCTACCAGACGGTGGCCTACGCGTTTGACAGCGCCCAGCATGGCGCCGACCTGTTCGACCTGAAGGTGCCGGGCAACATCTACACCCGCATCATGAACCCCACGACCGACGTGCTCGAAAAGCGCGTCGCGGCGCTCGAAGGCGGCATCGCCGCGCTGGCCGTGGCCTCGGGCATGGCGGCCATCACCTACGCCATCCAGACCATTGCGGAAGCCGGCGACAACATCGTGTCAGCCAGCACGCTGTATGGCGGCACCTACAACCTGTTTGCCCACACGCTGCCGCAGCAGGGCATCACCACCCGTTTTGCCGACCCGCGCGACCCGGCCAGCTTTGCGCAGCACATCGATGCACGCACCAAGGCCATCTTCATCGAGTCCATCGGCAACCCGCTGGGCAACGTGACCGACATCGCGGCCTTGGCCAAGGTGGCGCACGACCATGGCGTGCCACTGATCGTGGACAACACCGTGCCCAGCCCCTACCTGCTGCGTCCCATCGAACACGGTGCCGACATCGTGGTGCACTCGCTCACCAAGTACCTGGGCGGCCACGGCAACAGCGTGGGCGGCGCGATTGTGGACAGCGGCAAGTTCCCGTGGGCGCAGCACAAGGCCCGCTTCCCGCGCCTGAACGAGCCAGACGTGAGCTACCACGGCGTGGTTTATACCGAGGCCCTGGGCCCGGCCGCCTTCATCGGCCGCGCGCGTGTGGTGCCACTGCGCAACACGGGCGCGGCCCTGTCGCCGCAAAGCGCGTTTTTGATCCTGCAAGGCATCGAGACCCTGGCCCTGCGCATGGACCGCATCTGCGACAACACGCTGGCCATCGCCAAATACCTGCAGAGCCACCCCAAGGTGGAATGGGTGCGCTACGCGGGCCTGCCCGACCATCCGGACCACGCGGTGGTGCAGCGCCAGTCGGGCGGCAAGGCCTCGGGCATCCTGAGCTTTGGCGTGAAGAACAGCGACGCCGACCCGCGTGCAGCCGGTGCGCGCTTCCTGGATGCTTTGCAACTCTTCACGCGCCTCGTCAACATTGGCGATGCGAAGTCGCTGGCCACGCACCCCGCGTCCACCACCCACCGCCAGCTCAACCCCGAAGAGCTGGCCAAGGCGGGCGTGAGCGAAGGCATGGTGCGCCTGTCGGTCGGCATCGAGCACATCGACGACCTGCAGGCCGACTTGGCGCAGGCACTCGACAAGGTGTGATGTGCAAAGGGCCATGCGCCTCCCAAGCGCATGGCCAGACACCCTGCACCTAACTTTTGAGGATTTCTGCGTTCAAGCGCTAGTGGAATAAGCACTGCCAGCTACATATTTGATAGCAAACAGATCGACAACACCTAGCAACGCCGTCATGCCTGCCCGCGCACGGCGGAGCGATGGCGGTCAGCGCCGGGCGCTGGCCGTGCTCAGCCAAGGTCGCGCGCCAGCCGAATGCCCGTGAACTGCCAGCGCGCCGTGGCCGGGAAGAAGTTGCGGTAGGTCAGCCGCCCATGCCCTGGCGGCGTGGCGCTGGACGAGCCCCGCAGCACGTACTGGTTGACCATGAACTTGCCGTTGTACTCGCCCACTGCGCCTTCCGCCACCCGGAAGCCGGGGTAAGGGGCATAGCTCGATTGCGTCCACTGCCACGCAGCGCCATGCCACTGCGCCATGCCTGCGGCCTCCTGCGCGGCCGCATGCTCCCATTCGGCCTCGGTAGGTAGGCGTGCACCGGCCCAGCGCGCATAGGCGTCGGCCTCGTAATACGACAGATGCACCGTCGGCTGCTCGCCCTGCAGCGGCTGCAGGCCGGCCAGCGTGAAGTGGTGCCAGGCGCCATCGACGCAATGCCAGTACAGCGGCTGCTCCAGGCCCTGCGCCGTCCGCCAGTCCCAGCCTTCGGCCAACCAGAGCAGCGGGTTGCGGTAGCCACCGCCTTCCACAAACGCCAGGTACTCGGCCTGCGTCACCAGCCGCGAGGCCAGTGCGTACGGGTGCAGATACACGCGATGGCGGGGGCCCTCGTTGTCAAAGGCAAAGCCGCTGCCTGCGTGGCCGATGTCGGCCAACCCGCCATCAAAAGAGTGCCATGCCAGCGCCCCGGCGGCCTCGGGCACCACAGCGTCAGACGCCTTGGCATAGGCGGGGAACAAGGGGTTGCAGGACAGCAGGTGCAGGATGTCGGTGAGCATCAGCTCCTGGTGCTGCTGCTCATGCTGCAGGCCCAGCTCGATCAGGCTGCACAGCGCGGCATCGCGCACCACGGCGGGCCACAGGCGTGCCATGCGGGCGTCCACGTTGGCCCGGTAGGCGAGCACCTCGTCCAGCGATGGCCGCGTGAGCAGCCCGCGCTGCGGGCGCGGGTGCTTGGCGCCCACACCGTTGTAGTAGGAGTTGAACAGTACGCGGAACGCCGGTGCAAACGGCTGGAAACCTGGCTCGTAGGCTTCGAGCACAAAGGTTTCAAAGAACCAGGTGGTGTGGGCCAGGTGCCATTTGGTGGGGCTGGCGTCGGGCATGGACTGCGCGGCGCAATCCTCGGCCGACAGCGGTGCCGCCATGGCCAGCGAGCGACCGCGCACCGCGGCGTAGCGCGCCAGCAGCGTATCGAATGCGGGGGATGTCACGGTCATAGCAGCCACTGGTCAAGGACGGGCATGGACCACCGCAAACCAGCCCCGCTCGTCCGTCCACGCCTGGGCCTGCGCAAAACCGGCGCGCGCAAGCATGTCGGTGAACACGGGCAACGGGTACTTGTAGCTGTTCTCGGTGTGGATGCGCTCGCCCTGGTCGAACCTGCGACCGCCGCCGGGCCAGCACACCTCGGTGTCAGAGGCGGCCTCCAGGTGCATTTCGATGCGCGATGCCTCGGTGTTGAAGAACGCACGGTGCTGCCACTGCGCCACGTCAAAGTCGCTGCCGATCAGGCGGTTCACATGCCGCAGCACATTGCGGTTGAACTCGGCGGTGACCCCCGCTGCATCGTCGTAGGCGGCTTCGAGCACCGCCACGTCCTTGGGCAAATCGATGCCGATGAGCAGACCACCATCGTCGTCGATCAGCTCGCGCATGTGGGCCAGCAGATCCAGCGCGTGCGGCGGGTCGAAGTTGCCGATGGACGAGCCCGGGTAAAACACCAGGCGCCCGGTGCGGGGAATGTCGTCGGGCAGTGACACCCCCAGCGTCATGTCGCCCGCGAGTGCGCGGGCATCGAGTGCCGGAAAGTCATCGCGCAGCCCCTGCACCGCCTGCTCCAGAAAATCCGCCGAAATATCCACCCCCACAAAACAGGCCGGCTGCACCAGGCGGCACAGGGTGCGAGCCTTCTGGCAGTTGCCCGCACCCAGCTCGATCAAAGTGCGCCCTGCGCCCACGGCCTCCGCAATGCTGTCTGCATGCGTCTGCATCAGCGCCATCTCGGTGCGCGTGGGGTAGTACTCCGGCAAGCGCGTGATGGCTTCGAACAGCTGCGAGCCGTGCTGGTCGTAAAAATACTTGGGGGAGATGCGTGCGGGCCGCTGGGTCAGCCCGTGCGTGATGTCGGAATAGCGAGGCAGGAGCATGGGTCGTCAACACGTTGGTGCGGCAACGCCGCCGGGTGGTCAAAAGCAGAGGCACCTGGGGCGCCCACATTGCGGCACGCCCCACACGCTCCCCCACCCCATTGTGCGTTGCCTCGTTGACTGCCGTATGTAGGCCAATTCCGCACCCACAAAAAAGGGCTGGCGCAGGCGCCAGCCCTTTAGACCCTTGGAGAACTTTTGCCGTCAGGAACGCAGGGCCCCGGCTGGGGCCCTGTGCCCTCAGAAGCGCCAGCCCAGACCCACGCCCACCAGAACGGGGTCCACCTTGAAGGTGCCCAGCTTGGCACCGCCTGCGCTCACGTCGGTCTTGATGAAAACCTTCTTCACGTCGAAGTTGAGGTACAGGTTCTTGGCCAGCGGAATGTCCACACCCACTTGCAGCGCAGGGCCGAAGCTGTTGCGGTCAATGCTCACGCCTGCAGGCAGGTTGACGCTGGAAAAACGCGTGTAGTTCAGGCCCGCGCCCACATAGGGCTTGAAGCCAGGGGCGTCAAAGTGGTACTGCGCCAGCAGTGTGGGGGGCAAGTGCTTGAGCGTGCCGATGGCGGCGCCGCCAGCGCTGAGGGTGTGCTTTTGCGGCACGGTCAGGATCAGCTCTGCAGCGATGTTCTTGTTGAAGAAGTAGGTCACATCCACTTCAGGGATGGTCTTGTTGTTGACCGACAGGCCCAGCGGCGTGCTGTCCTTGTTGGCGCTGTCCAGGTGCACCGCACGTGCACGGACCATCCAGGGGCCCTCGGCCTGTTGCGCCATGGCGGCGCCAGAGGACAGGACACAGAGAACGGCGACAGCCAGCAGGTTCTTTTTCATGGTATTTCGCATCGGTTGGACGGGGACGACCCCCGTACATGCATTGAACCGCTGCGCCCCCCACCCGGCCTTGCCTTACCTCAAGCCCTCGGTAGTAACCCTTAGACCTAGATCAAGAAATACCCACTATTGGGATGTGGACTTGCCCCGCAGGCGCTGCACCAGCGTCACCCCCACCAGCACCAGCCCACCCGCCACGACGCCCACCACCGCGTTCAGCAGGTTGGGCACCAACACCGCCCACAGCCCGCCCACGGGCCATTGCGAAGCTGCTGTGCCTGCAGCCTCCACCGCATGGTGCAACACGGGCACTCCGTGCACCAGAATGCCGCCGCCCACCAGGAACATGGCCGCCGTGCCCGCGATGGACAGCCCCTTCATCAGCCAGGGCGCCGCGCGCAAAATGCCTGACCCGAGGGCACGCGCTGCGCTGCTGGCCTTGTTGTTGAGCCACAGGCCCAGGTCGTCGAGCTTGACGATGCCCGCCACCAGACCGTACACGCCGATGGTCATGATCACCGCGATGCCCGACAGCACGGTCAACTGCTGCACAAAGGGCGCGGAGGCCACGGTGCCCAGTGTGATCGCAATGATTTCGGCCGACAGGATGAAGTCGGTGCGCACGGCGCCCTTGACCTTGTCCTTTTCAAAGGCCACCAGATCCACCGCCGGATTGGCATTGGCCTTGGCGTGGCTTTCGTGCTCGGCCTCATCCTCGTGCTGGGCGTGCAGCAGCTTGTGCGCCACCTTTTCAAAACCTTCAAAGCACAGGAAGGCGCCCCCCACCATGAGCAGCGGCGTCACCGCCCAGGGCGCAAAGGCACTGATCAGCAGCGCGGCGGGCACCAGGATGACCTTGTTGATGAACGAGCCCTTGGCCACCGCCCACACCACCGGAATCTCGCGCTCGGCACGCACCCCGGTCACCTGCTGGGCGTTGAGCGCCAGGTCGTCCCCCAGCACGCCCGCCGTCTTCTGCGCGGCCACCTTGGTCATCACCGACACATCGTCGGCCATGGCAGCGCTCTTCTTGGCCGCCACCTTGGTCATCAAGGCCACGTCGTCGAGGATGGTGGCGATGTCGTCGAGCAGGGCAAGCAGGCTGCCAGAAGCCATGGGAGGTCCTTGGGAATGGTGAAGAGCGCCGACTATAGCAACGCGCCAAGACGTCTCTACGCCAGACAAGACCGCAACAACAACGGGGCCTGAGCCCCGTTCAACGTCACCCTCGCCACCGACAAACACTGTCCGTGCGACTCAAATTTCACGGCACCTAGCGCTCGTCACCCTTCGTCGAAAGCGCACGGCCCCAAAGCCAGAGCAGCCAAGCAAGGGCCGCCCCGCAGCGAGGGCTGTGTCCCCCTTCCCGATTCGCAAAGCGAATTGAGAGAAGGGGGAAGCGGCGCAGCCGCTCAGGGGGTTGTACCTGCTCACCCCACCCACTTGCGCGCATTGCGCCAGATGCGCATCCAGGCGCTGTACTGGGCCTGGTCCTCGCTGGTCCAGCTCATCTGCACATTGCGGAACACGCGCTCGGGGTGCGGCATCATGGCCGTGAAGCGGCCGTCAGCCGTGGTCACGGCCGTCAGGCCGCCCGCGCTGCCGTTGGGGTTGAAGGGGTATTGCTCGGTGGCGCGGCCGTGGTTGTCCACGTAGCGCATCGCGGCGATGGCCTTGTCGGCGTTACCCCGGTACTTGAAGTTGGCATAGCCCTCACCATGCGCCACGGCAATCGGCAGGCGGCTGCCGGCCATGCCTTGCAGGAACAGGCTGGGGGATTCGAGCACTTCCACCAGCGACAGGCGGGCCTCGAAACGCTCGCTCTGGTTGGTGGTGAAGCGTGGCCAGTCTTGCGCGCCGGGGATGATGTCCGCCAGTTCGGCAAACATCTGACAGCCATTGCACACGCCCAGGCCGAACGTATCCGTGCGGCCAAAGAAGCCCTGGAACTGCGCGGCCAGCACCGGGTTGAAGGTGATGGAACGCGCCCATCCGATGCCTGCGCCCAGCGTGTCGCCGTAGCTGAAACCGCCGCAGGCGACCACGCCCTTGAAGTCTTCGAGCTTGACGCGGCCAGTCTGCAGGTCGGTCATGTGCACGTCGTAGGCCTCGAAGCCCGCTTCGGTGAAGGCGTACGCCATTTCGATGTGCGAGTTCACACCCTGCTCGCGCAGGATGGCGACCTTGGGTTTGGCGAGGTTCAGGAACGGCGCGGCCACGTTGTCGGCCGCATCGAACGTGAGGTGCACATGCAAGCCGGGGTCGGTAGGCTCACCCGCTGCGGCGTGCTCGGCATCGGCATTGGCGGGGTTGTCGCGCTGCTGGCAAATCTTCCAGCTCACCGCATCCCACACCTGGTGCAGATCGGCCAGCGGAGCGCTGAACACGGCCTTGGCATCGCGCCAGACCTGCAACTCGCCCTTGCCCGCATCGATTTCAGAGGACACAGGGCGCGTCTTGCCGACGAAGTGGCTGAACTTGGACAGGCCGTGCTCGCGCAGGGTCTGCATGACGTCGTTGCGCTCGGCGGTTCGCACCTGCAGCACCACGCCCAATTCTTCGTTGAACAAGGCCTTGAGCGTCAACTCATCGCGGCGGGCGCCCACCTGCGTGGCCCAGTTCTTGGCGTCGCCCGTGTCCATGCGGCTGTCGCTCACGCCGTCGCCTTCGGTCACGAGCATGTCCACATTCAGCGCCACGCCCACATGGCCGGCAAAGGCCATTTCGGCAGCAGCCGCCAGCAGGCCGCCATCGCTGCGGTCGTGGTAGGCCAGGATCTGACCCTTGGCGCGCAGCGCGTTCACGGCGTTGACGAGATTGACCAGGTCTTTCGGATCGTCCACATCGGGCACCACATCGCCGCTCTGGTCCAGCGTCTGGCCCAGGATGCTGCCGCCCATGCGGTTCTGGCCCTTGCCCAGGTCGATCAGCACCAGGGTGGTGTCAGCCTCTGTGGCGTTGAGCTGGGGCGTGAGCGTGCCGCGCACGTCGGACAGCGAGGCAAACGCGCTCACGATCAAGCTGACGGGGGATGTGACCTTCTTCTTGTCGCTGCCTTCCGACCATTGGGTGCGCATGGACAGGCTGTCCTTGCCCACGGGGATGGACACGCCCAGCGCCGGGCACAACTCCATGCCCACGGCCTTCACGGTTTCGTAAAGCGCGGCGTCTTCGCCGGGTTCGCCACAGGCGGCCATCCAGTTGGCCGACAGCTTCACGCGCGGCAGCTCGATGGGTGCGGCCAGCAGGTTGGTGATGGCTTCTGCCACGGCCATGCGGCCAGAGGCAGGGGCGTTGATGGCGGCCAGCGGTGTGCGCTCGCCCATGCTCATCGCTTCGCCCGCAAAGCCCTTGTAGTCAGCCAGTGTCACGGCGCAATCGGCCACGGGCACTTGCCAGGGGCCGACCATCTGGTCGCGGTGGATGAGGCCGCCCACGGTGCGGTCGCCGATGGTGATGAGGAAACGCTTGGACGCCACCGTGGGGTGGGCCAGCACGTCGATCACGGCCTTTTGCAGCGGCACGCCGGTCAAGTCCATGGGCGGGAACTGGCGCTCCACCGTCTTCACGTCGCGGTGCATCTTGGGCGGCTTGCCCAGCAGCACGTTCATGGGCATGTCCACGGGCAGCTTTTGGTCTTCGGCCGTGGCGGCGGGGTCGTGCAACACCAGTTGGCGTTCTTCGGTGGCCGTGCCGATCACGGCAAATGGGCAGCGCTCGCGTTCGCAGAAGGCCATGAACTGTTCCAGCGACTCGGGCGCAATCGCCAGCACGTAGCGCTCTTGCGATTCGTTGGACCAGATTTCCTTGGGCGCCATGCCCGATTCCTCGAGCTGCACGGCGCGCAGGTCAAAGCGCGCGCCACGGCCTGCGTCGTTGGTCAGCTCGGGAAAGGCGTTCGACAAGCCGCCCGCGCCCACGTCGTGGATGGCCAGGATGGGGTTGTTGCTGCCTTGCGCCCAGCAATGATTGATGACCTCTTGCGCACGGCGCTCAATCTCGGGGTTGCCGCGCTGCACCGAGTCAAAGTCCAGCTCGGCCGCATTGGTGCCGGTGGCCATGGAGCTGGCGGCGCTGCCGCCCATGCCGATGCGCATGCCGGGGCCACCCAGCTGGATCAGCAGCGAACCGGCGGGGAATTCGATCTTCTTCGTCAGCTCGGCGTCGATCACGCCCACACCGCCGGCGATCATGATGGGCTTGTGGTAGCCGCGCTGCACGCCGCCGACGTTTTGTTCGTACTCGCGGAAGTAGCCGTTCAGGTTGGGGCGACCGAATTCGTTGTTGAAAGCGGCGCCGCCCAAGGGGCCTTCGACCATGATCTGCAGCGGGCTGGCAATGTGCTCGGGCTTGCCCACGGTGCTGCCCCAGAGCTTGGACACGGTGAAGCCCGTCAGGCCCGCCTTGGGCTTGGAGCCCCGGCCCGTGGCGCCTTCGTCGCGGATCTCGCCGCCCGCGCCGGTGGATGCGCCCGGGAAGGGCGAGATGGCCGTGGGGTGATTGTGCGTTTCCACCTTCATCAGCACATGCTGGGTGACGCTACTTTTTTGATAGCTATTGGCGCTTGATTCACTAGCGCTTGCGGCCATTTTTGCCACAAAACGCTCCACCTGGTGGCCTTCCATGACCGAGGCGTTGTCTGAATACGCAATCACCGTGTGCTGGGGCGCCAACTGGTGGGTGTTGCGGATCATGCCGAACAGCGATTTGTCCTGCGCCACGCCGTCGATGGTGAACTCGGCGTTGAAGATCTTGTGGCGGCAGTGTTCGCTGTTGGCCTGCGCGAACATCATCAGCTCCACGTCGGTGGGGTTGCGCTTCAGGCCGGTGAAGGCGGTCACGAGGTAGTCGATTTCATCGTCGGCCAAGGCCAGGCCAAAGCGGGTGTTGGCGGCCTCCAGCGCAGCGCGACCACCGGCCAGCACATCCACATGCTCCATGGGCGCGGGCTGCAGTTCGGTGAACAAGGCTGCGGCCGCGCTGCGGTCAGCCACGACCGACTCGGTCATGCGGTCGTGCAGCAAGGCGGCGACTTGGCCCAGTTGCTCGGCGGTCAGCTCGGGCGTCTTGCCCAGCAGGCCGGATTTCAGGCTGATGCGGTATTCGGTGATGCGCTCGACGCGGCGGATGGCGATGCCGCAGTTGCGGGCAATGTCGGTGGCCTTGGAGGCCCAGGGCGACAGCGTGCCCAGGCGGGGCGTGACGATGAGCGCGGCGCCGTCTTCGGGGCCTGCGTAGGGGTCGCCATAGGTCAGCAGCGCGGCCAGACGTTCTTGTTCGGCGGGCGTGGGGGCCGCATCGGTGGCGATCAGATGCACGAAACGCGCTGCAATGCCACTGATCTTGGGGTGGATCGCCTCCAGGGCGGGTTGAAGTTGCTGGGCGCGGAAGGTGCTGAGGGCGTTGCCGCCCGCCAGCGTGGTCATGTGCAAGGTCACGGTAGCGGCCTGTTGGGGGGTGTCAGGGGTAGAGGGTGGCTCCGGGCGCCAGCGTGCAACCAGCACCGGAGCCCTCCATTTTACCGGGCATGGCCCGGCCGCCTGCGCGGCCGGGGGGCCAATGGGATAATTGCGACATGAGCATCACTATCAAAAGCGCCGAGGACATCGAGGGCATGCGCGTGGCCTGCCGCTTGGCCTCCGAAGTGCTGGACTACATCACGCCGCACATCAAGCCCGGCATCACCACCAAAGAGATCGACCGCCTGGGCGCCGAATGCATGGCCCAGCAGGGCACCATCTCGGCCACCGTGGGCTACCAGCCACCGGGCTACCCGCCCTACCCGGCGTCGCTGTGCACCTCGGTCAACCATGTGGTGTGCCACGGCATCCCCAATGACAAGCCGCTCAAGAAGGGCGACATCGTCAATGTGGACGTGACCGTGATTACGAAAGACGGCTGGTACGGCGACAACAGCCGCATGTTCATGATCGGGGAGTGCTCGATCGCCGCCAAGCGGCTGTCCGCCCTGACCTTTGAGGCCATGTGGCACGGCATCGTGCAGGTCAAGCCCGGCGCACGGCTGGGAGATATCGGCCACGCGATCCAGAAGTTCGCCGAAGGGCACGGCTTCTCAGTGGTGCGCGAGTTCTGCGGCCACGGCATTGGCAAGAAGTTCCATGAAGAGCCCCAGGTGCTGCACTATGGCAAGCCCGGCACACTCGAAGAGCTGGTACCCGGCATGGTGTTCACCATCGAGCCCATGATCAACGCCGGTCGCCGCGAGGTGAAGGACTTTGGCAACGACGGCTGGACCATCGTGACCAAGGACCACAGCCTGTCGGCCCAGTGGGAGCACACGGTGCTGGTCACGCCCACGGGGTACGAGGTGATGACGCTGTCGGCCGGCTCGCCGCCACTGCCGCCGTTTGTGACCGCCACGGCCACCTGACCCGGCCCTGCGACGCCAGTGCTACTCCTTGACACACAGGCGCTCGCACAATTCTTGCGTGGCATTTTCATGGCCTTTACCAGCGCACACCGACCATGACTGAACTCCATGCCCTGCGGGATGCCTACCGCAGCGACAAGGCCGCCCTGTTGGCGGCCATGCAATCCACCGGCGCCTCCACACGCGGCATCCGCGTGCTGCTGCGCAAGCTGTCATCGCTGGCGGGCAACCTGTTGCAGACTTTGTGGCTGCGCGCCCAGTTGCCCGAGGACATGGCCCTGGTGGCAGTCGGCGGGTTTGGACGCGACCAGCTGTTTCCTTATTCCGATGTCGATGTCCTGCTGCTGTTGCCCAACGGCGCGGCGCCGGAAGCCGGCAGTGCCCTGCGCACAAAGCTGGAAGGCTTCATTGGCAGTTGCTGGGACACGGGCCTGGAGATCGGGTCGAGCGTGCGCACCGTGGCGGAGTGCCTGGCCGAGAGCGCAGGGGATGTCACCGTGCAGACCTCGCTGCTCGAATCGCGACTGGTCTGCGGCAATGCCGCGCTGTTTGCCGAGTTCCAGCGCCAGTATCGGGCGCAGATGAACCCCCAGGCGTTTCTGGTCGCCAAGACGTTGGAGATGCGCCAGCGCCACACCAAGTACGAGAACACGCCCTATTCGCTGGAGCCCAACTGCAAGGAGTCGCCCGGCGGGCTGCGCGACCTGCAGATGATCCTGTGGGTGGCTCAGGCGGCAGGTTTGGGCAGCAACTGGATGGAACTGGCCGCCAGTGGTCTGGCCACTGCGTTCGAAGTGCGCCAGATCGAGCGCAACGAGGCGCTGCTGTGCCTGATCCGCGCCCGCCTGCATGCGGCGGCCGGGCGACACGAAGACCGCCTGGTGTTTGACTTGCAAACGGCGGTGGCCGAGTCGTTCGGCTACCGCTCGCAGGCACCCGATGGCTCACGCTTGCCCATGCGGGCCAGCGAGACGCTGATGCGCCGCTACTACTGGGCGGCCAAGGCGGTATCGCAGCTCACCCAGATCCTGCTGCTCAACATCGAAGAGCGCCTGAGCCCATCGACCCATGAGCCGCGCCTGATCAACGAACGTTTCTTCGAGAAGGCGGGCCTCATCGAAGTGGCGAGTGATGACCTCTACACCCGCGACCCGCATGCGATCCTGGAAACCTTTCTGCTCTACCAGACCACGGTGGGGCTCAAGGACCTGTCGGCGCGCACCCTGCGCGCGCTGTACAACGCACGCGGCGTGATGGACAGCGCCTTCCGGCGCGATCCGGTCAACCGCGATGCGTTCATGCGCATCCTGCAGCAGCCTTCAGGCATCACCCATGCCATGCGGTTGATGAACCAGACCTCGGTGCTAGGGCGCTACCTGTGGCCGTTTCGCCGCATCGTGGGGCAGATGCAGCATGACCTGTTCCACGTCTACACGGTGGACCAGCACATCCTGATGGTGCTGCGCAACGTACGCCGCTTCTTCATGGCCGAGCATGCGCACGAATACCCGTTTTGCTCGCAGCTGGCGGGCGGGTGGGACAAGCCCTGGATCCTGTATGTGGCCGCGCTGTTCCACGACATCGGCAAGGGACGCGGAGGCGACCATTCGCAGATCGGCGCAGAAGAAGTCCGGCGCTTTTGCCGCCAGCACGGCGTGGACCGCGAGGACGGCCGGCTCATCGAGTTTCTGGTGCGTGAGCACCTGACCATGAGCACCGTGGCGCAAAAGCAGGATCTGAGCGACCCTGATGTGATCGGCGCCTTTGCGCACCGCGTGGGCAATGAGCGCAACCTCACGGCGATGTACCTGCTTACCGTGGCGGACATCCGCGGCACGAGCCCCAAGGTCTGGAACGCCTGGAAGGGCAAGCTGCTGGAAGACCTGTACCGCGCCACGCTGCGCACGCTGGGCGGCCGCGCACCTGATGCAGCCGCCGAGATCGAGGCCCGCAAACGCGAGGCGCTGGTGCTGCTGGCGCTCAACGCCCTGCCCTTCGAAGCACACAAGGCGTTGTGGACAACGCTCGACGTGAGCTATTTCATGCGCCACGACGCGGCCGACATTGCCTGGCACACGCGGCACCTGTCGCGCCATGTGGGCTCCGCACGGCCCGTGGTGCGCGCCCGCCAGTCGCTGGCGGGCGACGGGCTGCAGGTGATGGTGTACGCCGCCGATCAGGCCGACCTGTTCGCCCGGATCTGCGGTTATTTCGACCGAGCGGGCTTCAGCATCCTCGACGCGCGCGTGCACACCGCCAACAACGGCTATGCGCTCGACACCTTCCAGGTGGTGGCCTCATCGCAGCCGGGGCACTACCGCGAGTTGACCCACATGGTCGAGAGCGACCTGATGCGCGTGATCGAGGAAGGCGGCCCCCTGCCGGAGCCCACCCGCAAGCGGGTTTCACGCCGGGTCAAGAGCTTTCCGGTGGCGCCCCGCGTCACCTTGCGGCCCGACGAAAAAGCGCAGCGCTGGCTGCTGGCGATCTCGGCCAGCGACCGGGCAGGCCTGCTCTATCTGGTGGCGCGCATCCTGGCGCAGCACCACCTGAGCGTGCAGCTGGCCAAGGTCAGCACCTTGGGCGAACGGGTGGAGGACACGTTTCTCATCCAAGGCCCCGAGCTGCAGAACAACGCCCGTCAGATCCAGATCGAAACCGAGCTGCTACAAGAGCTGTCGTCCTGACGCCCCTCCAGCCCGAATCGGGAGGGCTCATCAGGCTCAGTCGTCCTCTGCGGCATCGATCTCCGGGAACAGCACTTCCGTGAACCCGAACTGCGTGAAATCGCGCACCCGCATGGGGTACAGCTTGCCGATCAGGTGGTCGCATTCGTGCTGCACCACCCGCGCGTGAAAGCCGTCCACCGTGCGGTCAATGGGATCACCATACGGGTCCACGCCCGTGTAGCGGATGCGCGACCAGCGCGGCACCTTCCCACGCAGGCCAGGCACGGACAGGCACCCTTCCCAGTCCTCTTCCTCCTCCGCCCCCAATGGCGTGATCACGGGGTTGAGGAGCACCGTGGGCGGCACGAGCGGGCGGTCCGGGTAGCGGGGGTTGCGCTCGTTGGAGCCGAAGATCACCAATTGCAGGTCCACACCAATCTGCGGCGCGGCCAGCCCTGCGCCGTTGACGGCACGCATGGTGTCGAACAGGTCGCGCACCAGCAGGTGCAGCGCATCGGTATCGAATTCGGTGACGGGTTGGGCGACTCGCAGCAAGCGCGGGTCGCCCATCTTGAGGATGGTATGGACGGTCATCGTGGAAGTATCGAAGGCAGTCGGCGTGAGGCCGGTGGGGCGCAGCATAGCGCGGGCGGCGCAGCGCTGCACGCAGCGGGCAGGCGGCACACCCCGGGCCCTTCGCGCGCGGGGCGACAATAAAGGCCATGGCCACCCTGCCCGAGGACCCGAACACCACCGACATCGCCACCGCTGCAGACCCCCCACGTCCGCTGCCATGGCCCGTGCGGTGGCTGCTGCTGGGGTTTGCGGTGCTGTGCCTGGCAATGGGCGTCATCGGTGTGATCGTTCCCGGCCTGCCCACCACGGTATTCATCCTGATGGCTGCCTGGGCGGCCGCGCGCAGCTCGCCGCGCCTGTACCGTTGGCTGTGGAACCACCGCCTCTTCGGACCACTGCTGCGCAACTGGGCCCAAGGCGGCAAGGTCAGCCGCCGCGCCAAATGGAGTGCAGCAGTCTTCATGGCCGCCAGCGCCGCCGTACTGTGGATGGGCGCAACCCGCACCTGGGTGGCCGTCGCTGTTTCGGCCTGCATGGCCTGCGTGCTGATCTGGTTGTGGCGCAGGCCTGAGCCTTGATACCCCGCTTGCGTGCACGGTGCGGCCCGCGCCCGCCAGGCACGCTTGCAAAGGTCACGAGACCAGACGCACGAGTTTTCAGACAGGTGTTTTTGTGTATATAATCTAAGTCTTGTTCCTCGATAGCTCAGTCGGTAGAGCGCCGGACTGTTAATCCGTAGGTCCCTGGTTCGAGCCCAGGTCGAGGAGCCAAGAATTTTTCAGGCCCTGCATGTGTACGCGGGGCCTTTTGATGAGTTAGTTTGCAAGTTGTACCGATCATTCCTCGATAGCTCAGTCGGTAGAGCGCCGGACTGTTAATCCGTAGGTCCCTGGTTCGAGCCCAGGTCGAGGAGCCAGTTAAAAAGCCCTGCACAAAACGTGCGGGGCTTTTTTTCGCCTGAACCTTTGCCACCCCCAACCAGCAGTCGCATGCCAGACAATGGTGTCTTTGTGACACACGTCCGCATGCCCTCGCAACTGCCCTGGCTCGAACCCCGCGACCCGTTTCCCGCCCCGACCCTTGCCTGGGGGGATGGCGACCCCGCGCCAGGACTGCTGGCCGCAGGGGGCGGTCTGGACGTGGCCAGCCTGCGTGCCGCCTATGCGCAAGGCACCTTCCCCTGGTACGGCCCCGGTCAACCCATTCTGTGGTGGGCGCCCGATCCGCGCATGGTGCTGCCTGTGTCAGAGTTTCGCCTGCACCGCTCGCTGCGCAAAAGGCTGCAGTCGTTCCGCCGGCAGGCGCGTTGCGAGATCCGCATTGACAGTGCGTTCGAGGACGTCATCACCGCCTGTGCCATGAAAGAACGCGAGGGCCAGGCAGGAACCTGGATCGTGCCCGAAATGATCGATGCCTACGCACACCTGCACCGAGCAGGCCACGCGCACAGTGTGGAAACGTGGGTGGACGGGCGGCTGGTGGGCGGCCTGTATTGCGTAGCGCTGGGCCACGCGGTGTTTGGCGAATCCATGTTTGCATACACCACAGATGCGTCCAAGATCGCCCTAGCAGCTTTGGTGTGCCTATGCCGCCGCCATGGGGTCTCCCTCGTGGACTGTCAGCAAAATACCCATCATCTGGCTTCGCTGGGCGCCCGGGAAATACCCCGCTCAAAGTTTCTGAAACACGTAGACAGCGCTCGGCAACAGCCTGCCTTTCCCTGGATATTTGAGCCCGTATACTGGGACAAGCTGCTGCCCTCCTTGACCGCCCCGGCATGACGCAACTCAACGACCTTCCGCTGCAAACCCTGCAGTTTTATGCGACAGCCCCCTACCCCTGCAGCTACCTGCCGGACCGGCAGGCGCGGTCGCAGGTTGCCACGCCCAGCCACCTGATCCAGAGCGATCTGTATTCCGACCTCGTGGCCAAGGGGTTTCGCCGTAGCGGTATGTTCACCTACCGCCCCTATTGCGACGGATGCCAGGCCTGTACCCCCCTGCGAGTCCTGGTCAACGAGTTCAAGCCTGATCGCAGCCAGAAACGCGCTGCCGCGCGCCACGGAAAACTGCAGGCACGCGTGCTGCGGCTGTGTTTCGTGCCCGAACACTACCAGCTGTATCTGCGCTACCAGAACGGCCGCCACGCGGGCGGCGGCATGGACCATGACAGCATCGACCAATACACACAATTTCTGCTGCAAAGCCGGGTGAACTCGCGGCTGGTGGAGTTTCGCGAGACCGATGCATCGGGCGAGCCCGGCGCTCTCAAGATGGTCTCCATTCTCGACGTGCTTGATGACGGCCTGTCCGCCGTCTACACGTTTTACGAACCGGAACCCCATTGCAGCTATGGCACCTACAACGTCATGTGGCAAATCGCGCAAGCCCATGCGCTGGGGCTGCCCCATGTTTATTTGGGGTACTGGATTGAAACCAGCCCCAAGATGAACTACAAGGCGCGTTTTCTGCCGCACGAAATCCGTACGGACGGCCATTGGCATCGGGTCGGAGACACTGGGCGCGCGACCCCCTGAACACGCACTCACATTTCACAAGATAAAATGTGGCGGCCTTCGCACCATCGCCGCTCATGAAAAAAACCGATCCCAGCATTCCTCTCAAACCCAGCGTTCAGGTACTTGAGCGCATGTTCACCCTGATCGATGTGCTGGCCTCTCGCGAAGAGGCGATTTCCCTCAAGGAAATCAGCGAGAAAACCGGGCTGCACCCTTCCACAACCCACCGCATCCTCAACGATCTGACCATCGGCCGGTTCGTGGACCGCCCTGAATCAGGCAGCTACCGACTGGGGATGCGATTGCTGGAACTGGGCAATCTGGTCAAGGCCCGCCTGAGCGTGCGCGACGCCGCGCTGACCCCCATGCGCAGTCTGCATAAGCTGATCCAGCAACCCGTGAACCTGAGCATGCGCCAGGGGGACGAGATTGTGTATGTGGAGCGCGCCTACAGCGAGCGTTCGGGCATGCAGGTGGTGCGTGCGATAGGCGGCCGGGCCCCGCTGCATCTGACTTCAACCGGCAAACTTTTCCTGGCACTGGACGACCCCCAGCGCGTTCGCGCTTACGCCACCCGCACCGGTCTGGCTGGCCATACCCGCAACAGCATTACGCAGTTGCCGGTGCTGGAGCGGGAGCTGGCCAAGGCACGCCAATACGGCATCGCCCGAGACAACGAGGAGTTGGAACTGGGCGTGCGCTGCATGGCGGCCGGCGTGTACGACGACCAGGGCAAGCTGGTGGCAGGCCTGTCGATTTCTGCCCCCGCAGACCGCCTGGATGAAGGCTGGCTGCCCAAGCTGCAGGCAACCGCGAACGAGATTTCACTGGCGCTGGGCCATACACCTCAGCCCGATGCCCACCCCAACACCTTGAGCAACCAGCGCGCTGAACTGCGTTGAACACCGTTCAACACAGGTCTGAGGGGCGAGGTACGGCTCCCACCTTGCGACACACTGTAGTTACCGCACCGGGGCACCTACAGTACGCCGCCCCCTGTCGCTCACCGAGTCGCTCGAGGAGTAACCGAAAGGCCCCGTCAAAGACGGTTTGGTGGTGGACGCTAAAACAAAAAAGCACCTGACAGCATCACGCTGTCAGGTGCTTTTTTTGAATCCGTCGGCTCAGCCGTTGGTATTGCGAGCCGCCTGCAATGGCGCGGCCAGCGCAGGGTTGGACTCCACCCAGCGGCGCACCCGCTCTGCATCGCCCAGCCGGCTGAATTTGCCTGCTGAGTCCAGAAACACCATGATCAGCTTGCGCCCTGCCACCTGGGCTTGCATCACCAGACAACGACCTGCCTCGGAGATATAGCCGGTTTTCTGCAGACCAATATCCCAGGTAGGGTTTTTCACCAGCCCGTTGGTGTTGTTGTATTGGAGCGTCTTGTGCCCCACAGCCACCTCGTAGCCGGGCGACGTTGACAGTTCGCGCAACAGGGGGTCGCCATGCGCCACACCCACCAAGGTGGCGAGATCGCGAGCACTCGACTGATTGCGGCTGGACAGGCCTGTAGGTTCCACATAGTGGGTATCGTTCATCCCCAGCGCCTTCGCTTTGGCGTTCATCTGGGACACAAACAGCTCCAGGCCCCCAGGGTAGGTGCGACCCAAGGCATGGGCCGCCCGATTCTCGCTGGACATAAGCGCAAGGTGCAGCATCTCTCCTCGGGTCAGCGTAGTGCCCACCGTGAGGCGCGATCGGCTACCCTTTTCGGTATCCACGTCGTCCTGCGTGATCGTGACGGGCTCGTCCATCGGCAATTTGGCCTGCGAGATGAGCATGCCCGTCATGAGCTTGGTCAGGGACGCGATAGGGAGCACAGCCTGATCGTTCTTGCGCAGCAACACCTCGTGGGTGTCCTGATCCACCACCAGCGCCACACTGGACTTCAGGTCGAGCGGGTCATTGACATCGTGCAAGCCCGCCATCTGCCCAAAAGAGGGTTTGGCCGGCACAAAGGCCACCTTGGTAGGGGCCTTGACCGTTTTGGCGCTCACGCGTGTGGGCTTGATGCTTGCAGCGACTTTGCGCGGGGCCACGGCACGCTTGGCATGGACTGCGCCCGCCTGCTGCTTTTTAGCCCCTTGCTTTTTGACCTCTGCCGCATGCGCAGAGGGCGAAAGGAGGGCTGCGCTCACAAGCGCAAGACCCATCCACTGGAAAAATCGATTCACTGCAGCGTTGCGGCGATGGTGCATCAAAGTGCTCCAAACGGTAAGAATTATGGGGCAGTGTACAGAATCAAAAAAAGTCGCGCAAGATCAATACCTTGCGCGACTTTCCGAGAAAGTGAGTGAATTATAAATTGATCACTCAGCCTTGGGCAGCGACCCGATCGGCTTTACTTTGTAACTTGTTCAAGGCGCTGAGGTAGGCCTTGGCCGACGCCACGACGATGTCGGGGTCCGCACCCACGCCATTCACCACGCGACCACTGTTTTGCAAACGCACGGTGACCTCGCCCTGGCTCTCGGTGGAGCCACTGATGGCGTTCACCGAATACAGCACCATTTCGGCGCCACTCTTCACGTGCGATTCAATGGCCTTGAGCGAAGCATCGACTGGCCCATTGCCCTCTGCCTCGCCCCGCACTTCGTTCCCATCGACGGTAAAGACAATGCGTGCGCGGGGTTGCTCGCCGGTTTCGCTCTGCTGAAACAGCGACACGAAACCATATTGTTCTTTTTCGGCTGTGACACTTTCGTCGCTGACCAACGCCAGGATGTCCTCGTCAAAAATCTCGCTCTTGCGGTCGGCCAGCTCCTTGAAGCGCGTGAAAGCGGTGTTGACTTCGGTTTCGCTGTCCAGGCTGACACCCAGTTCCTGCAAGCGCTGCTTGAAGGCGTTGCGACCACTGAGCTTGCCGAGCACGATCTTGTTGGCACTCCAGCCCACATCCTCAGCCCGCATGATTTCATAGGTGTCGCGTGCCTTGAGCACGCCGTCCTGGTGAATGCCGCTGGCATGAGCGAACGCGTTGGCGCCCACCACGGCCTTGTTGGGCTGCACCACAAAGCCCGTGGTCTGGCTCACCATGCGGCTGGCAGCCACGATGTGCTGGGTGTCGATGCCCAGTTCAAGCCCAAAATAGTCCTTGCGGGTCTTCACGGCCATCACGATCTCTTCGAGCGAGCAGTTGCCGGCGCGCTCACCCAAGCCGTTGATCGTGCATTCCACCTGGCGTGCACCACCGATCTTCACACCGGCCAGCGAGTTCGCCACGGCCATGCCCAGGTCGTTGTGGCAGTGCACGGACCAGATCGCCTTGTCGCTGTTGGGAATGCGCTCGCGCAGCGTCTTGATGAAGTTGCCGTACAGCTCGGGCACGGCGTAGCCCACGGTGTCTGGCACGTTGATGGTGGTGGCGCCTTCGGCGATCACAGCCTCCAGCACACGGCACAGAAAGTCAGAGTCGCTGCGGTAGCCATCTTCGGGGCTGAACTCGATGTCACCCACCAGGTTGCGCGCAAAGCGAACCGACTGCTTGGCTTGCTCGAGTACCTGGTCGGGCGTCATCCGCAGCTTCTTCTCCATGTGCAGCGCCGAAGTGGCAATGAAGGTGTGGATGCGCGCATTCGCCGCACCCTTGAGAGCCTCTGCAGCGCGTGAAATATCGCGGTCGTTGGCACGCGACAGCGAGCAAATGGTGGACTCTTTGATGGCATTGGCAATGGCTTGCACGGCCTCAAAGTCACCGTTGGAGCTGGCGGCAAAACCGGCTTCGATCACATCCACCTTCAGACGCTCCAGCTGGCGCGCAATACGCAGCTTCTCGTCCTTGGTCATTGAAGCCCCGGGGGACTGCTCACCATCGCGCAAGGTGGTGTCGAAAATGATCAGTTTGTCAGCCATGTTGTTCTCCTGGTATCAGTGGGTGGGGCCCGCAACGAAAAAACTGGCGCCCAAAACAAAAGGCCCGTTGCGGGTGCATACGGGCCTTTGTGGAATAGTGTGCGCGTGCGCCTACTGACTCCGCCCGTGGGGAGGTAGCAGTAGTGCCAGAGCAAACAAGTTCATGCATCGCAATGTAGCACAAGTGTCAGGACCCCATGGCCCTTACTTGTGCAGACCGCGCTCGTCGGGTTCGTCGGTAGAGGTGCTGATCACGCTGCTGTGCTGGCCTTTGGCCTTGCGCCAGGCGTACACGGCATAACCGCTCAAGCCATAGAAAACAAACACGCCGAAAAGTACGATGGGAGGGTGAATGTTGATGACGGCAATGCCCAGGGCAATCAGCACGATGGCGGCAAAAGGCACGCTCTTTTTCATCTGCACATCCTTGAAGCTGTAGAACGGCACGTTGGTCACCATGGTCAGCCCCGCATAGAGCGTGAAGGCGAACATGATCCAGGTCACCTGGCTCCAGCTCAGCCAGTGGTCTTCGCCGGGACGCACGCCCAGTTCGGTCATCAGCCAGATGAATCCAGCCACCAAGGCCGCCGCGGCGGGCGAAGGCAACCCTTGAAAATAGCGCTTGTCCACAACCCCCGTGTTCACATTGAAACGCGCCAGGCGAAGCGCCGCACAGGCGCAATACACAAAGGCGGCGATCCAGCCCCAGCGGCCCAGACCCTGAAGGGACCATTCATAAGCAATCAAGGCAGGCGCTGCCCCAAAGGACACCATGTCGGAAAGCGAATCCATCTGCTCGCCAAACGCGCTCTGAGTATTGGTCATGCGGGCCACGCGCCCGTCGAGGCTGTCGAGCACCATGGCACAGAAGACGCCCACCGCCGCCTGGTCAAAACGGCCATTCATGGCCATGACGATGGAATAGAAACCACCAAACAAGGCCGCCAGCGTGAACAGGTTGGGCAGGATGTAGATGCCCTTGCGCCTTTTGCGCACCATCACACCGGGCTTGTCGGTGGACTCATTGCCGTCATGCATCAAACAGACCTCCAGCGCTTACCCGCATTGCGCGAGCAGCTATTAAATTTATAGTATCCAGCCATTTTCCGCAAGACAGCAGGCCGCCGCGCACACAAAAGGCGAAGGCCGCAGTGTAGCGCCTGCGCGCAGTGCCCAACGCCAATGGAAAAAGGCCACCGAAGTGGCCTTTTGACGCTCCAGCAATGAAGAATCAGTTGCGGGTCTGGTCGACCAGCTTGTTCTTGGCGATCCAGGGCATCATGGCGCGAAGTTGGCTGCCCACCTTCTCGATGCTGTGGTCTGCCGTGTTACGGCGGCGTGCCGTCATCGATGGGTAGTTCAGGCGGCCTTCCTGGATGAACATCTTGGCGTAGTCGCCGTTCTGGATGCGCTTCAGGGCATTGCGCATGGCGGCGCGCGATTGCTCGTTGATCACTTCAGGACCGGTCACGTACTCGCCGTACTCAGCGTTGTTCGAGATCGAGTAGTTCATGTTGGCAATGCCGCCTTCGTAGATCAAGTCGACGATGAGCTTGAGCTCGTGCAGGCATTCGAAGTAAGCCATTTCAGGGGCGTAACCGGCTTCGACCAGGGTTTCGTAACCCATCTTGATCAGCTCGACGGCACCACCGCACAGCACCGCCTGTTCGCCGAACAGGTCGGTCTCGGTTTCTTCCTTGAAGTTGGTCTCGATGATGCCGGCCTTGCCACCGCCGTTGGCAGCTGCGTAGCTCAAGGCCAGGTCACGGGCCTTGCCGGACTTGTCCTGGTGCACAGCGACCAGGTGGGGCACGCCGCCGCCTTGGGTGTAGGTGTTGCGCACAGTGTGGCCAGGGGCCTTAGGGGCGACCATCCACACGTCCAGGTCAGCGCGGGGCACGACCTGGTTGTAGTGCACGTTGAAACCGTGGGCAAAGGCCAGCGAAGCGCCTTGCTTGATGTTGGGTTCGACGTTGTTCTTGTACACCGCTGCGATGTCTTCATCAGGCAGCAGGATCATGACCACGTCGGCGGCCTTGACCGCATCGTTGACTTCCAGCACGTTCAGGCCGGCCTTGCCAACCTTGTCCCACGATGCACCGCCCTTGCGCAGGCCGACCACGACCTTCACGCCGCTGTCGTTCAGGTTTTGTGCGTGGGCATGGCCTTGCGAGCCGTAGCCGATGATGGCCACGGTCTTGCCCTTGATCAGGCTCAGGTCGGTGTCTTTGTCGTAGAAAACTTTCATGGGTCGCTCCGGTTGAAATGCGTTGTTGGGGGTTGAAATTGGGAAAAAACGGGGTGAATTGTCTTACACGCGCAGAATGCGCTCGCCACGGCCAATGCCGCTGGCGCCTGTGCGGACAGTTTCGAGGATGGCAGTGCGGTCAATGGCCTGCAGGAACGCGTCGTTCTTGGACTGGTCGCCGGTGAGCTCAATGGTGTAGCTCTTCTCGGTCACGTCGATGATGCGACCCCGGAAGATGTCGGCCATGCGCTTCATCTCCTCGCGCTCCTTGCCCACCGCACGCACCTTCACCATCATGAGCTCGCGCTCGGTGTAGGCGCCTTCGGTGAGGTCCACCACCTTCACGACCTCGATGAGGCGGTTCAGGTGCTTGGTGATCTGCTCGATCACATCGTCGGAGCCCGTGGTCTGGATGGTCATGCGCGACAGCGATGCATCCTCGGTGGGCGCCACGGTGAGCGATTCGATGTTGTAACCACGGGCCGAGAACAGGCCCACGACGCGGGAAAGAGCGCCAGGCTCGTTTTCCAGCAGGACAGCAATGATGTGTTTCATGATGAAGCGATTCCTCTTTTCGCTGCCCTCCCCCATGCACGGTAATGCATGGGCTTGGCAGGCAATAGATTCGTCAAAAAATGGATGCTATCTATTCGATAGCTGGTAGCGCATAAAAAACGTGCGCTTTGGGCCGATTGGGCTTAAAGGTCTTCCGACCCCAGCAGCATTTCGGTGATGCCCTTGCCGGCCTGCACCATCGGGAACACGTTCTCGGTGGGGTCGGTTCGGAAGTCCATGAACACCGTGCGGTCCTTGAGCTTGCGGGCTTCGCGCAGGGCGGGCTCCACATCCTTGGGGTGCTCGATGAGCATGCCGACGTGGCCGTACGCTTCTGCCAGCTTCACGAAGTTGGGCAGCGCGTCCATGTAGCTGTGGCTGTAGCGGCCGGAGTATTCAATCTCCTGCCACTGGCGCACCATGCCCAGATAGCGGTTGTTCAGCGAGCAGATCTTGATCGGCGTGTTGTACTGCAGGCAGGTGGACAACTCCTGGATGTTCATCTGCACCGAGCCTTCGCCCGTGATGCAGAACACCTCGGACTGCGGCTTGGCCAGCTTGATACCCATGGCGTACGGAATGCCCACACCCATCGTGCCCAAGCCACCGGAATTGATCCAGCGACGGGGTTCGTCAAAGCGGTAGTACTGCGCCGCCCACATCTGGTGCTGGCCCACGTCGGACGTGATGTAGGTGTCCCCGTCCTTGGTCATGTTCCACAACGTCTCAACCACGTACTGCGGCTTGATCACGTCACCGCTGCCCATGCTGTACTTGAGACAGTCGCGCTTGCGCCAGCCTTCGATGGTGTCCCACCAGGCGGCCAGTGCTCCGGCATCCGGGCGGGTGCTGCTCTCGCGGATCATGGAGATCAGCTCGGTGAGCACGTCCTTCACGTCGCCGACGATGGGGATATCCACCTTCACGCGCTTCGAGATGCTCGATGGGTCGATATCGACGTGGATGATCTTGCGGTCGTTCTGTGCGAAGTGTTTGGGGTTTCCGATCACGCGATCATCAAACCGGGCACCCACAGCCAGCAGCACGTCGCAGTTCTGCATGGCGTTGTTGGCTTCGATGGTGCCGTGCATGCCCAGCATGCCCAGGAACTTGCGGTCGGACGCGGGGTAGGCGCCCAGACCCATCAGCGTGTTGGTGACGGGGTAGCCCAGCATGTCCACCAGCGTGCGCAGCTCGTTGGTGGCATTGCCCAACAGCACACCGCCCCCGGTATAGATGTATGGACGCTTGGCCGCCAGCAGCAACTGAAGCGCCTTGCGGATCTGCCCGCCATGGCCCTTGCGCACCGGGTTGTAAGAGCGCATTTCCACCGTCTGCGGGTAGCCGGTGTAGGGCACCTTCTTGAAGGAAACGTCCTTGGGCACGTCCACCACCACAGGGCCGGGGCGGCCAGTGCGGGCGATGTGGAAGGCCTTTTTCATCGTCGCTGCCAGATCGCGCGGGTCCTTGACGAGGAAGTTGTGCTTGACGATCGGGCGGGTGATACCGACCGTGTCGCATTCCTGGAAGGCATCCAGCCCGATGGCGGGCGTCGGCACCTGGCCGGAGATGATCACCATGGGGATCGAATCCATGTACGCGGTGGCGATGCCGGTGACGGCATTGGTCAGGCCGGGGCCCGAAGTGACCAGAGCCACGCCGACTTCGCCGGTGGCGCGCGCATAGCCGTCGGCGGCGTGCACCGCCGCCTGTTCGTGGCGTACCAGCACGTGCTGAATGGTGTCTTGCTTGTACAGCGCGTCGTAGATGTACAGGACCGCACCACCCGGGTAACCCCAGATGTACTGGACGTTCTCTGCCTGGAGGGCCTTGATGAGGATCTCAGAACCCATGAGGTCCTGCGAGCCGGAAGCGGGGGAAGTGTTGCCCTGCGAAGCAGCGGCTGCTGAAGAGATTTCAGCCTTGGAGATTTCCATGATCGATCAACCTTTGTGAATTTCTCTGACGAAAAACCTTGGGTGCTCCTCGCACGCGCTCTTGTGAAGCCAGCTTGGAACTTGAGGCCAAGGACATGGGCGGGATGATTGCCGCGCCGGACCGTGACCCGTTTGCCTTTTGAATTGCAACGTCAATTATCGCACTGCAACACTCACAAAACGCTCCACTGCCAAAAAAAACTCCAGCGGGTGCGATAATCTGCAGCTTTATGGCGTCGATCAGTTCAAAACTGAAGACTTTGGCGCCGATCCCCTCCCGGGCTGACCCGTCTTGGCAACCGAACAAGAACTCTCCGATTTCCTCAAAAGCGTAGAAAAGCGTGCGTTCAAGCGCTCGGTCTACCACGTTCGCAATGAGGAAGCGGCGCTCGACATCGTGCAAGACAGCATGCTCAAGCTGGCAGAGCACTACGGCGACAAACCGGCAGCCGAGCTGCCCATGCTCTTCCAGCGGATTCTTTCCAACTGCACCCTGGACTGGTTCCGGCGCCAGAAGACACGCAATGCACTATTTTCGAGCATGAGCGACTTCGAGGGCCCGGGTGAAGATGGCACGGATTTTGATCTGCTCGAAGCGTATTCAGGAACAGAAGACGGCGACAAGGCGGAAAGCGCGGAAGATTTGACCCGCCGGGCACAGATCTTCCAGGGCATTGAAGAAGAAATTGCCGAATTGCCGCCACGTCAACGGGAAGCGTTCCTGATGCGTTACTGGGAAGAAATGGACGTCGCAGAGACGGCTGCCGCCATGGGCTGCTCCGAAGGCAGTGTCAAAACGCACTGCTTTCGTGCCATACAAACCCTCAGCAAGGCACTGAAGGCCAAAGGAATCGAGCCATGAAAAACACTGTACAGACCCCATCGACCCAAGCTGAAGCCTCTGCAGAGCGCTTTGCGTTGCGCGTCACGGCGCGCCTGTCCAGCGGGACCGACGCCCTGCCCTATGACATTTCCGAACGTCTGCGTGCCTCTCGCATGCAGGCGTTGGCCAAACGCAAGGTCACCGTCCCGGTGCGTCGCACCGCCCCTGCGGCTGCAGTGGTCAGCGCGGGCAGCACGGCCACGCTGGGCCGTGGCGGCGAAGGCAGCAGCTGGTGGAATGCGCTGGTATCCGCCGTGCCGCTGTTGGCACTGGTAGTGGGCTTGGTGGTTATCAACATTGCCCAGGACGAGCGCGCCGCCAATGATGTGGCCGAGGTGGATTCCGCTTTGCTGACCGACGACCTGCCACCCGCCGCTTACTCGGACCCAGGCTTCGTACAATTCCTCAAGACCTCCGCGCAGCCAAACTGACCTGCCTGACTCTGGACTGCATGCACCCAAGCCCCTCTGAAGCTCCTTCCACGCTGCCAGCCTTTGTGCTGGCATTGGCGCTTCTGGGCGCGCTCAGCGCCGGCGGCTGGCAGGCGTGGATGCAGATGCGCATGGCGCCCAGCACATTGCTGGAGGCCGGTGCCGAGGCGGCAGTGGCACGCCCCAACAATGCGCGCGCCGACCTGTCGGTCGTGAACATGCCCCCCGCCACGGAGGCAGGACCCGGCTGGGGCACGCTCACTACTGCGCAAAAACTGGCGCTGTATCCACTGGCAGAACGCTGGGCGTTGATCAGCGAAGCCCAAAAACGCCGTTGGCTTGACCTGGCCACCAACTACCCCAGCCTTTCGGAAGAGGAACAACACAAGTTCCATGACCGCATCACCGACTGGGCCAGCCTGAGCGCCCAGCAGCGCAACCAGGCACGGCTGAACTACGCTGTCACCAAACGGCTGGCGGGGGACGGCAAGCGGGCGCAATGGGAGGCCTACCAGGCACTGTCTGAAGAAGAGCGCAAGGCGCTGGCCTCCAAAGCAGCCCCCAACCCCCATGGCGCGGCCACGGCCCTGCGACCGGTCTCGCCCAGAAAGCTGGTCCAGGTACCCGCTGCGACGCAAGCGAGCCCCGACCGGCCCAATGCCCCCAAGATCCCACCGGTGGTAGACCATTCGCCGCGCGTTGCAGCCCCAATCCCCCAACCGGCAGCCCCGGCGACGGCGGGCTCGACGCCCGTGCCTGCAGCGCCTGCCGCCTCGCCCGGTGGGGTGGAAACGGCGCCTGTGGCGATCCCCAGTGCGGTGCCCGCAGCGCTTCCGCCCCTGGGCACCGGGGGAGCCGACAGCACAGCCTCGCCCACACCGCCCCCGGTAACACCTGACACCTCCGGCCTGTATCCTCAGTAGGTTTGTAACCTGCCTCGGCCCGACGGGCCTGACCTCTGGAATGTCTGTTTCTCACCCTACCCCCACGCCGCAGGCCGCTGCCAGCGCCCTAACTGGCGCCTTGGCGGGCGCCCCTACTCCCAACCTGTGGCGGCGCATGGCCTGCTGGCTGTACGAAGGCATGCTGATGTTCGGTGTGGTTTTCATTGCCGGCTACCTGTTCGGCACACTGAGCCAGACCCGGAATGCCATGGACAACCGCCATGCACTGCAGGCCTTCCTGTTCGTGGTGTTCGGCATCTACTTCACGTGGTTCTGGGCCAAGGGACAGACCTTGGCGCAGAAGACCTGGCACATCCGCGTGGTGGGCACTGCCGGGCAACCCATCAGCCAGACGCGCGCCTTGCTGCGTTACGTGTTGAGCTGGCTGTGGTTTTTGCCCCCGCTGGCAGCGGCAGCGCTGTTTTCCCTGTCGGGGGGCGAATCCGCCGTCATCGTACTGGGATGGGTGGCCATCTGGGCCTTGCTCAGCCGGTTTCATCCCACACAGCAGTTCTGGCATGACGCGCTGGCGGGCACCCGGTTGGTGCACTACGAAATACCCAAAAAATAAGCGCATGCAACCCTCTTCTCCTCCATCAGCGGCACCCGCCAACCCCCAAAAGGCACGCTCCGGCCTCAACCGCATCTGGCATGCGGCGGGCTATTCCCTGGAAGGGCTGCGGGCCGGGTGGAACGAAAAGGCGTTTCGCCAAGAGGCCATCGCTGCCGTGGTGCTGTTGCCGCTGTCACTCTGGCTGGGCCGCAGCTGGGTCGAGGTCGCTCTGCTGGCGGGCTCGGTGATCATCGTGATGATTGTGGAGCTGCTCAACACCGGCATCGAAACCGCCATCGACCGCATCGGGCCCGAATGGCATGACCTGTCCAAACGCGCCAAGGACATGGGCAGTGCGGCGGTTCTGCTGGCTTTGCTGCTGTGCATGGGCATCTGGGCAGCAGCGTTATTTCAGAGGTTTTTCCATGCCTGAACCTGCTTTTTCTGTGTGCGTGTATTGCGGATCGCGCCCTGGTGACAACGCCGCCTATACCCAGGCGGCGCAGGCCGTGGGTCAGTGGATTGGCACCCACCAGGGGCAACTGGTGTACGGCGGTGGCCGCAGCGGCCTGATGGGCACGGTGGCCGAAGCCACGCGCCTGGCGGGCGGCCGGGTGGTGGGTGTGATTCCGCAGGCGCTGGTGGACAAGGAACTGGCGAACCGCCAGTGCGACGAGCTGCACATCGTGCAGACCATGCACGAACGCAAGGCGATGATGGCCGAACGCAGCGACGCCTTCCTTGCCCTGCCCGGGGGCATTGGTACGTTTGAAGAACTGTTTGAGGTGTGGACCTGGCGCCAGCTGGGTTACCACGACAAGCCACTGGGCCTGCTCAATGTGGCGGGCTATTACGACGGCCTGCTGGGCTTTCTGCAGACCAGCGTGGCCAGCGGCTTCATGGGCGAGTGGCAGATGGGCCTGCTGCACGCCTATACCGACACAGAGGCCCTGCTGCGCACGCTGGTGCAAGACGCGGGGCCCGACCAAGCGGCCATCCCGCTGCGCTCTGTGATCTAACTCTCTCCGCACTCCAAAACTGGCGCGGCGCGAGCCAGGACCGCCGCGCCAGGGCCCCCTCCACGCGCTGGCGGTATCCCCCTTCTCAAACAGCGCGGCCGTTCGAGAGAAGGGAGAAGAAAGGCGCGAAGCGACTCAGAGGGTTGTCACCTCACACCGCTGCGTCGTCCAGATCACCCGTGCGGATACGCACCGTGCGCTCCACGGCGGTCACAAAAATCTTGCCGTCTCCAATCTTGCCGGTGCGCGCCACGTTCACGATGGCGTCCACGCAGCGGTCCACATCCTCGGTCTTGACCACGACCTCGACCTTCACCTTGGGCAGAAAGTCCACCACGTATTCCGCGCCACGGTACAGCTCGGTGTGGCCCTTCTGGCGACCAAAGCCCTTCACCTCGGTCACTGTGAGGCCGGTCACGCCGCATTCGGCCAGGGCTTCGCGGACTTCTTCGAGCTTGAAGGGCTTGATGACGGCGGTGATCATTTTCATAGCGGGTCTCCTGGAGGATGTAAAAAATCGGGCTGAGGGCACGGCGCGAACGCGTCACGCCCTGAATTTGCTGGTGATAGGGTAACGCCAGTCCTTGCCGAAGCTGCGGCGCGTGACGCGAATCCCTACGGGCGCCTGGCGGCGTTTGTACTCGTTGAGCTTGATGAGGCGTGTCACGCGCTCCACATCCGCGCGCTCAAAGCCGCTGGCAATGATGGATTCGATGGGCTCATCGTTCTCCATGTAGCGGGCCACGATGGCGTCCAGCACCTCGTACGGCGGCAGGCTGTCCTGGTCCTTCTGGTCAGGCCGCAGCTCGGCGCTGGGGGGGCGGGTGATGATGCGCTCGGGGATGGGGCTGGCACCCGTGCCGTACGGATCGTTGGCGTTGCGCCAGCGCGCCAGGTCGAACACCCGGGTCTTGGCCACGTCCTTGATCACCGCAAAGCCGCCGGCCATGTCGCCGTAAAGGGTGCAGTAGCCGGTGGACATTTCGCTCTTGTTGCCCGTGGTCAGCACAATGGCGCCGAACTTGTTGGACAGCGCCATCAGCAGCGTGCCCCGGATGCGGGCCTGCAAGTTTTCTTCGGTGGTGTCTTCAGGCAAGCCAGCAAACTCGGTGGCCAGCGCAGCCTTGAAGGCCTCGAACTGGGGCTTGATCGAGATCTCGTCGTAGCGGACGCCCATGCGCGCGGCCATGTCGCGCGCGTCGATCCAGCTGATGTCGGCGGTGTAGGGCGACGGCATCATCACCGTGCGGACCTTGTCGGCACCCAGCGCATCCACCGCAATCGCCAGCACCAGCGCCGAGTCGATACCGCCCGACAGCCCCAGCAGCGCGCCCGGGAAACCGTTCTTGCCCACATAGTCGCGCACGCCCAGCACCAGGGCGTCCCACAGGTCGGCCTCCAGCGTGCGCTCAGGGGCCACCTCCGCTGTAATTTTGATAGCACCCTGGGCAGGTTCCACTAGCGCATAGACCAGTTTTTCCACAAAAGCAGGCGCCCGCGCCGCCACCGAGCCGTCGGCCGCCAGCGCAAACGACCGGCCTTCAAACACCACCTCGTCCTGCCCGCCCACCAGGTGGGCATAGACCAGCGGGAGACCCGTCTCGACCACACGGGCGCACATCGTGGCCTCGCGCTCCGTGCCCTTGCCCAGGTGGAAAGGCGATGCATTGATGACCGCCAGCAGCTGCGCCCCGGCAGCGGCGGTGTCGCGTGCGGGGGTGGCAAACCAGGCGTCTTCGCACACCAGCACGCCCACCTTCAGGCCCTCCACCTCGAACACGCAGGGCTTGCTGCCCGGCACAAAGTAGCGCCGCTCGTCAAACACCTGGTAGTTGGGCAGCTCGCGCTTGGCGTAGGTCTGCTCGATCTTGCCGTCGCGCACCACGCTGGCGGCGTTGAAGCACACGCTGAAGGCCTGCGCGCCAGGGGCCATGGCCTGCGGGTGGCCCAGCACGATGGCCAGGCCTTTCAACCCCGCAGTCTCGCGGGCCACGGTTTTCACGGCATCATCACAGGCCGCAATGAAAGCGGGGCGCAGGAACAGGTCTTCGGCCGCATAGCCACAGATGGCCAGCTCCGGCGTCAGCAACAGGCGGGCGCCCTGGGCATAGGCCTCGCGGGCTGCCGCAATGATCTTTTGGGCGTTGCCGGGCATGTCGCCCACAACAAAGTTGAGCTGCGCAGTGCAAATGGAGAGCGTCATGGAACTGGAATCGGCCCCTGCGGCCGGGTTGAATACCGCCGTTGCAGGCCCGCTATCAAGGGAGCATCACAGGGGCCTGCATGGCTGAAGCTGCCATTATCGCCCGCGTGCTCCCCTGCGTGCAGGACGTGGGCGCAGAGGCCTGGAACCGCCTGCTGGCGCAGCAAAGCCACCCCACGCCCTTCATGCGGCATGAATACCTGGCGGCGCTGGAAAGCAGCGGCAGCGCCACGCCCCGCACCGGCTGGACGCCCCGCTTCATGGCGCTGTGGCAAGGCGACACCCTGGTGGCTGCCTGCCCGCTGTACCTCAAGAGCCATTCGTACGGCGAATACGTCTTCGACTGGGCCTGGGCCAGCGCCTATGAGCAGCATGGCGTGCCCTACTACCCCAAGGCCGTCATCGCCGTGCCCTTCACCCCCGTGCCGGGCAGCCGCCTGCTGGCACGCGATGCCGCCGCGCGGGCTCTGCTGGTGCAGGCGGTGTGCCAGTGGTGCGAGCAAGAGAACGTCTCGTCCGTGCACGTGCTGTTTGCCAGCGATGACGATGTGCTGACCAGCGTGCAGCAGGACCTGATGCTGCGGCACACCGTGCAGTTTCATTGGAAGAATGAGCCCCCTGCGCCGGCTGCTGCGCAAGGGGAGGCGGCCACGGATGGGCAGACCCCGCGCTACCGGGACTTTGACCACTTCCTGGCCAGCCTGTCGCAGGACAAGCGCAAGAAGATCCGCCAGGAGCGCCGCCGGGTGGCCGATGCGGGGGTCAGCTTCCGCTGGTCGCGCGGGGACGGCATCAGCGCTGCGGACTGGGACTTTTTCTACCGCTGCTACGAGCGCACCTACCTGGAGCACGGCAACCCGCCCTACCTCACACGCGACTTCTTTGCCCGCATGGCGACGCACATGCCCGAGGCCTGGCTGCTGTTTGTGGGGGAGCGGGACGGGCGGCCTATTGCTAGCAGTTTGATAGCTATCAGCGCAGATGAATCCAGCACTGCAGGCCAAAATAACTCAAACTCAGGCCCTGAATCAGGCTCCGAGCTGGTAGCCTACGGCCGCTACTGGGGAGCTCTGGAGCGGGTGGACTGCCTGCATTTCGAGGCCTGTTACTACCAGCCGCTGCAGTGGTGCATCGCCCACGGTGCTGTGCGGTTTGAAGGGGGCGCCCAGGGCGAGCACAAGATGGCCCGCGCGCTGCTGCCCGTACAGGCCACCAGCGCGCACTGGCTGGCGCACCCGGCGTTTGCCGAGGCGGTACAGCGCTTTCTGGACCGCGAAGGCGCCGGGGTGGAAAGCTACCTCGGCGATCTACAGGCGCGAAGCCCCTTCAAGGCCGCCTGACTTACTCTGACCAGGCTGGGCTCGCTTGCGACATCTGTGCAAGGTCTGACCGCCCGCGCAGCGACCGCAGGACCCACTCCTCCCCGGGGGCGGTCAGGCGGTGAGCCACCGTCAAAAGCTCTCCCAATCGGCATCATTGCCGCCACCCGTGCCAGCAGCAGCCGTTGCCGACAGCACCGGCGCAGGCTTGGCGGCCGTACGGGGGGGCACCACCTTGGGCAGGGCCGCAGGGGCTGCTCGACGGGAACCTGCCAAGGCAGGGGACGCGCCTGCGGGCTTGGGCACGTACGCGGATGCGGGCGGCTGCACCGCCTGCACTGCCCGCACCGCCTGCCCCGGCGATAGCTTGAAGAACGCCACGGTACTCACCAGATCCTGCGCCTGGTTGTTGAGGCTGCTGGCCGCTGCGGCCATTTCTTCTACCAACGCCGCGTTTTGCTGGGTGACCTGGTCCATCTGCGTCACCGCCTCGCCCACCTGGGTCACGCCCTGGCTTTGTTCGGCGCTGGCGGCGCTGATCTCACCCATCAGGTCCGTCACACGTTTGATGGAGCCCACCACCTCGGTCATCGTGGCACCCGCCTGATCGACCAGCGTGGTACCTGCGGCCACGCGTTCCACGCTATCGTCGATCAGGGTCTTGATCTGCTTGGCCGCGTCGGCCGAGCGGCCCGCCAGGCTGCGCACTTCGGAGGCCACCACCGCAAAGCCCCGGCCCTGCTCACCCGCACGCGCCGCCTCGACGGCCGCGTTGAGCGCCAGGATGTTGGTCTGGAAGGCAATGCCATCGATCACGCCGATGATGTCGGCGATCTTGCTGCTGCTGTCGTGGATGCCCTTCATGGTGTCCACCACCTGGCTCACCACCTCGCCGCCCTGCACGGCCACCGACGACGCGCTCTGCGCGAGCTGGTTGGCCTGCCGGGCGTTGTCGGCGTTCTGGCGCACGGTCGAATTGAGCTGCTCCATGGATGCCGCCGTCTCCTGCAGGGCACTGGCCTGCTGCTCGGTGCGTGCGCTCAGGTCGTTGTTGCCCTGGGCGATCTCGGACGACGCCGTGGCCACGTTCTCGGAGCCCGAACGCACATGCCCCACGATGCGCGACAGGTTTTGCTGCATGTCGTCCAGCGAGCGCAGCAACTGGGCCATTTCATTGCGGCCATTGCCCACGTCGCGAATCTGAACCGACAGGTTGCCATGGCTGATTTCATCGGCCGCCTGCACGGCACGCTGCACGGGCCCCACGATGGAGCGCGTGGTCCACAGCGCAAACAACGCCCCCAGCACCACCGACGCCACAGCGCCCAGCGCCAGCACCCACTGGCTGGTGCCCGCCGCCTGGATGATGCTGCCTTCAAAATCATCCAGCTGCTTGTGCGTGTTGTCCGCCACATCGGCCAGTGACTGCAAGTAGGTGGCTGCCAGGGGCTTGAGGTCGCTGTCCACCAGGGCAAACACATCTTCACCAGCCTTCTTGCGCTCCAGCAGCTTGGCACGCGCGTCCACATAGGCCACGCGCGCAACCGCCACGCGCTCCATCAGGCTCCTTTCGGTGGCGTCGTCCACCAGCGCCTCCAGCTTCTTCTGCGCCGCGCTGGCGCGTTGCGACGTGGCGGCCATGTCGGCCGTGAGCGACTGGATATAGCCCGCATCCGTGGCCTTGAGCGACGCGGACGCACGCACCCAGTTCAGGTCGATGGCCGCTTTCCACTCCTGCGCCAAGGCGTTGCGTTCCATCTCGACGGTGGAAATATGCACGCTGGCCTCTTTGAGAACAGCGAGCCGCCAGACGCCGGTGGCAGCGATGGCGGCCGTGATCAACAGGACAAGGCCAAAGGCCAGGCTCAGGCGTGCTCCGATTTTCAGATTGCTCATGGGGATCTTTCGTGGTTCTTATGGACTTTTGCCAGCCCTTGGTGTGCCGATGCAGAGACAGGGCACCGGTGCTGAGTCAGCCAGGGAATCAGCAGCTGGAATGTATGCATACTATCATATTTTTGATAAAAATGATAGTATCAATTTTGACCGAAAAGAATCCGCTAGCCAGCCTGCCAGGGTGCGTCAAAAAAAAGCAGGGCCGCGCGGGTGAGCCTTGCTAAGGCCGGAAAGCCTCTGAATTGGAGGCGCCCAACTCGGAGGACGCTATGGCAGTAGCCCCCAGAGACGAATCGATGGGAGGGAGTCTACGCCCCAAAACGGTGCGCAAAGCCCACAAACAGTGCCCGAATGGCCTGCCTACCTGTCAAAAGCTCTCCCAGTCGTCCTCGGCGCCTGCGGCCACTGCCTGCGGGGCCGCTTGGGGTGCAGTGCCCGCTGCCCTGCTGGCAGTAGAGGGGGTGGCGCCGCCCGTGGGCACCTTCTTGGAGGCAGGCGCAGATGCTGAGCGCAGGGCAAGGGTCGCCTTGCCCGCCGCATTGCCGCCGGTCGCCTTGCGCGGGTCCGCAGCGGGCGCGGGGTGCGGCACAGAGGTCGCAGCGCCGCCCGGCTGTGGTGCCCGCGCCTGTTCGGTCGACAGCTTGAACACCGCCACCGCGCCCACCAAGGCTTGGGCCTGATGGCTCAGGCTGCTGGCGGCGGCGGCCATTTCCTCTACCAACGCGGCGTTCTGCTGGGTGACCTGGTCCATCTGCGTCACCGCCTCACCCACCTGCGACACGCCTGTGCTCTGCTCGCTGCTGGCGGCACTGATCTCGCCCATGATGTCCGTCACACGGCGAATGGCGCCCACCACCTCGGTCATGGTGGTGCCCGCCTTGTCCACCAATTGCGAGCCCTGCTCCACCCGCTCCACGCTGGCGGTGATGAGCGACTTGATTTCCTTGGCAGCCTCGGCGCTGCGCTGGGCCAGATTGCGCACCTCACCGGCAACCACCGCAAAGCCCCGGCCCTGCTCGCCCGCGCGGGCGGCCTCCACCGCGGCGTTCAGCGCGAGGATGTTGGTCTGGAAGGCAATGCCGTCGATCACGCTGATGATGTCCGCGATTTTCTTGCTGCTGTCGTTGATGCCCTTCATGGTGGTCACCACCTCGGCCACCACGTCGCCGCCCTGCCCCGCCACGGTGGATGCGCTCATTGCCAGCTGGTTGGCCTGGCGTGCGTTGTCAGCGTTCTGCTTGACGGTGGAGCTCAGCTCCTCCATCGATGCGGCCGTCTCCTGCAGCGCGCTGGCCTGCTCCTCGGTACGGATGGACAAGTCGTTGTTGCCCGATGCAATCTCGGCGCTGGCCGACGCCACGCCCTGGGCATTGCCGCGCACGCCGGCCACCACCTGCGCCAGGTTGTCGCGCATGGCGGTGAGGCCGCCGAGCAACTGGGCAATCTCGTCCTTGCCCCGCGCGTGGATGGCCACGGTCAGGTCACCCTGCGCCACCGCATTGGTGATCTGCACCGCGTCGCCCAGAGCGCGCGAAATCTGCCGGATCATGGCGCCACCCATCAACACCGCCAGCGCAATCCCCGCCACCACCGCCGCGATGGCCAGCGCGCGGATGGTCTGGTAGCTGGCAGCGGCGCTGTCGTATTCGGCCTTGGCGCGGTCCAGCTGCACCTGCATCAGCTGGCCCAGCACCTCTTGCAGCGGATCAATGGCGGGGTACATCTCCTTGGCCGCAAATGCAGTCAGGGCCGCCACGTCGCCCGACCTGAAGTGCCCCGCCAGCACGTCGGTCGCCGCATCGGCCTTGGCCTGCAGCGGCTTGAAGCGTTCCACCAGCTGGGTCTCCTCCGGCACCAACTGCGTGGCCAGGTAGGCCTTCCAGTTGGCATCGATGGCCTTGCGCGCGTCGGCCACCGACTGCAGGCCCTGCGCAGGTGTCAGCGCACCGTCGCGCACCTTGTGGGCCGTGTCCACCACGTTCACGGCATACATGTCCGCCACCACCTTGATCTGCTTGAGCGGCACCACCCGGTCGTCATACACCGACTTGAGCCCCGCATTGGAGTTGCCCATGCCATACAACCCCGCCGCGCCCACCAGCAGCACCAGCAGACACAGGACCGCAAGCAAACCTGCCAGGCGGGTGGAAATCTTGAACTGGTTCATGACGGCACTCCTGATGGAAACAATGCAAAAGGCTGCGCCCGACTGACTGCGCGCCACTGGTGGGGAGAAGACATGCGGGGAGCGGCAAGCGCGGTGGGCGGCGGCTGTCGTGGGGGCGCCGTAGTAGGCGCCACAGACCATCGGGCCGAAGCCCGGCGGGTCGCCTCGGCTACCGGAGGGTGCTTCGTGCGCGAGCGCGAAGCGGTGAAACCAAGGTCCATTGCGGAGCTCCTGGGGAGAACGGCGCAAAAAAGAAACGCTGCCCACTCACCGAAAGACCGCGCGCCGCGGCGGTCCCGCTCAGCATAGCGCTTTCCGTTACGTTTGCGTACAAGTTGCGCCCAAGCGCTGGAACACCGCCGCCGACATCGACCCGTTGCGCCCCACACTGCAGCAGGCATTGCGCCGGCAGGCAACGCTCTCGGCCCCACTTGCCTTCGAAACCACGAACCAAGCGCCACCACATCACCCAGCAAAAAGCACGCAGAAGGTGTCCCCTCTGCGTGCTTCTTCACTTCTGTTTTGATAGCTATCAGCGCATGATTTACCTGCGCTTGCGGCCGTTTTGACCTGAATTCTTCATACCGAGACCTGTCTGGCCCTCGTCAGAAGCTCTCCCAGTCGTCGTCACTTCCCCCTGCCTTGGGCGCCGGGGCCGGGCTGGGCGCGGCAGGTTTGGCAGCTGCTGCTGGGGCTGCGCTGCTGGCCTTGGGCGCTGCCAGGCTGGCGGCGGGTTTGCTGCCGCTCTTGGCGCTGCTGCCCAGGCTGGTGCTGCGGGCCGGGGCTTTGTAGCTGGGCGCTGCGATGGGGGTGCGGGCGGGGGCTGCTGTGCTGCGGCTCTGGCTGTAGCTGCTGTTCGTGCTGCTGGCGTCGAGCTTGAATACGGCCACGGCGTTGACCAGTTCGCCAGCCTGGGCGTTCAGCGCGCTGGCGGCCGCGGCCATTTCTTCCACCAGGGCGGCGTTTTGCTGGGTGGCCTGGTCCATCTGGGTGACGGCTTCTCCCACTTG
>NZ_LMHQ01000003.1:0-152725 GCF_001428225.1 Acidovorax sp. Root70 | reverse complement strand
TCTTGGGGCGGAAGTTGCCCTGCTCGTCGAAGTCGGTGATGGGGAACGAGAGCAGGCCGGAGCCCATGATGGTTTTGAGTTCTTGCGGGGTCATGGTGAAAAGCAGGCGGTGGTTAGGAAGAAAGCAAAAGGTCGTACAAGCTGGATGTTTATGACCTGAATCGGCAAAATGTCAGCGGAATACGCAAATGTTAACGTTAACATTATCAGACAACATAGGAAAAACCCTTATTCAACAATCTCCTGCCTCACAGACCTTGCGCGGCGTTGCAAGCAACACCGACCGGGCGCGTTACCCCTTTAGACTCCACCCCCATGCACGCTTCTGACCCGGCCCGCCCCGCCCCGCTCACCGGCCGTGATCGCCCTGCCGTCACGCTGCGCGAAGTAGCCGAACGGGCAGGCGTGTCGATGATCACGGTCTCGCGCGCCATCAACACGCCGCAGCAGGTGTCTGAGCGGACGCGGGAACGTGTTCAGGAAGCGGTGTCTGCCCTGGGCTACGTGCCCAACCTGGTGGCGGGCGGGCTGCGTTCGGCACGCAGCCACGTGGTCACCGCACTGGTGCCAACACTCACAGGGCCGCTGTTCGGTGAAATGGTGCAGGCCCTCACCGATGCGCTGGAGCAGCGCGGCTTTCAGGTCATGGTGGGCCAGGTGGGCTACGCGCATTCACGCGAAGACGAACTGCTGCGCGCGATCGTCGGACGGCGGCCCGACGGAATCGTGCTCACGGGGGTCATGCACTCGCCCGATGGGCGGCGGCTGCTGATGGCCTCGGGCATTCCCGTGGTGGAAACCTGGGACTTCACCGACACCCCCATCGACATGCTGGTGGGCCTGCGCCACGAAGCGCTGGGCGCCGCCGTGTGCGAGCACCTGTTTGTCAAGGGGCGGCAGCGGTTGGCGTTGCTCAGTGGCGGTGACGAACGCGCCGCGCGACGAGCCCAGGGTTTTGAAGCGGCCGCCCTGCGCCTGGGCCTGCGCCCGCCCGCCGTGCGGCTGGGCAAATCGCCCACCACCCATGCAGACGGCCGCGCGGGGCTGGCTGCGCTGCTGGCCGATGTGCCCGACATCGACGCGGTGTTCTGCAGTTCGGACATGCTGGCACTGGGCGTGCTCACCGAAGCGCAGGTGCGCGGCATTGGGGTACCCCAGCAACTGGCCGTCGTGGGGTTCGGCGATATTGACTTTGCCGAGACCGTCAGCCCAGCCCTGTCCACCGTGCGCATCGATGGCACACGCATGGGCCAGACAGCGGCTCAGTGGATCGCCGATCGGGCCGAGGGCAAGGCCGTCATCCAGTCTGTGGTGGACATCGGCTTTTCCATCGTGGAGCGTTGCAGCAGCTAAGCGCTTGAGCGGCTGGGCTCCGCCAGGGCCGCCTATGTACGGTAGACCAGCGCTACCGCCCGCGCTTCCATGGCCAGGCCCTGCCCCACCGGGCCCAAGCGCTCGGCCGTCTTGGCTTTCACATTCACCTGCCCTTCGGTCACGCCCAACGCGCGGGCAATGACGGCCAGCATGCCGGGGATGTGCGCCGCCAGACGCGGGGCCTGCGCGACGACCGTGCTGTCGATGTTGCCGATCTCAAAGCCCGCTGCGCGCACCCGCCGCGCCGCCTCGGCCAGCAGCACACCCGAATCTGCGCCACGAAACGCAGCGTCGGTATCGGGGAAATGGCTGCCAATGTCTCCCAGAGCCGCAGCGCCCAGCAGTGCATCGGTGATGGCGTGCAGCAGCACGTCGGCGTCCGAGTGGCCCAGCAGGCCCGTCGGGTGGGCGATCTCCACACCGCCAATCACCAACCGGCGGCCGGGCACCAGCGCGTGTACGTCCCAGCCCTCTCCAATCCTGAAATTCATCTGTCTGCCTTTATGGGTATTTGTCGGTGGGGTCGCAGGGCCCGCCTGATGGGCACCTTGCTGCGCACTGCAGTCGGCCCGCGGCGGTCGTGCCCGTGGCGCCCTGCGCCAGGCTAAAAAAGATTCTTCTTGCCGGGTGCCGTGCTCACCTGCCCCCGCTCGCCGCCAAAACGCTCCAGCGTGGTACTGTGCGCCCGCTGGGCCAGCACGGCAGCGGCCAGCGCGAAATCGTCAGGGTAGGTGACCTTGAAATTCTGTGCCCCGCCGGGCACCAGCCGGGGGTGAAACCCCATGGCCTCCATGGCGCTGGCCTCGTCGGTGACATTGGAGCCCACCTTGTCGATCGCCTCCATCAGCGGGCCAATGCGAAACATCTGCGGCGTCTGCGCCAGCCACTTGTCGCTGCGGTCCACGGTAGAGGCCACGCGCACGCCGCCCGGGCCGTCGATAGAGGTCTTGAGCGTGTCGGCCAGCTTGTGCGCCAGGAGGCCTCCCACACTGTCACCCGCGCACTGGTCGATGAGTGCATCAATCTGCCCGGAGGTCACCAGGCAGCGCGCAGCGTCATGCACCAGCACCCAGTCACCAGGCTGCGCACCGCGCTCCAGCAGCGCCTTGAGGCCGCCCAGCACCGTGTCGGCGCGCGTAGGGCCGCCGCACTCGACCATAAAAAACGCAGGGTGGGCATGGGCATCCAGAAAGCGATCCCCCGGTGCCACAGCCACCAGCGTACCCAGCAGGCGCCCCACGCCAGCAAAGGCGGCCAACGTGTGCAGCACCATGGGGTGGCCAGCCACCAAGTGGTATTGCTTGGGCAACGGCGGCCGCACCGCAGACTCGTCAGCAGTGCCAGCCAGCGCGCCAAAAGCCGAGAGGGTTGAGCCCGCTGCAAGGGTGGCCGGTGTCGCCACAGCGCGCGAACCCGTTCCCGCACAGGGCACCAGCGCCCAAAAACGCCCCTGCGAAGACGTGGGCGCGTAGGAGGCAGCGAGCGCAGGTTGCAACAACGGGTCGATGGTCATGGGGCGCTTATTCTAGAAGGGACACCACCGTTGGGCCGCGGGCAGACGATGCCAGGACGATCATGGCCGCTCATGCAGAAACCAGGTGTTGTGCCCCACCAGTCCCAGCGCGTGGTGGCGCAGGGGGATGCCCGGCAGGGCCAGGGTGCAGGGCGCGGCCAGGTCATGCTCGCGCGCCAGCGCCAAGGCGCTGTCCATATTCTGCGGCGGCTCGCTCACCTCGAATTCAAGCATGGTGCCATAGTTCGGCGCCATGGCGCTCGCGCCAGCGGCGTAGCAGCGCAATGAAGTCTTCGGCGCTGCCCCGCTCCATGGCGTACCAGTGCAGATAGGCCAGCGCTTCTTCCGCATGCGGTGTTGGCAGCAGCACCAACCAGGCGTTGTCAGGAACAAAACACTCTTGGTGGCCGCGCGCGGGGTCATCCACACCGTGGGTGCTTTCGAGCGAAGCCAGCCAACGCTCAAAACGCAGGCGATCCCCCGCGCACTCGGCCCAGGCAGCCGCCAAACCCGCGGCGGGCACGCCCGCAGCAGCCAATTCGCCATACCAGACAGCGAACTGCTCCGCGTCGCCCAAGGGCACGGCACTTTCCGCCAGCTCGACCAACAACTCCTCGGCATCGATGCCACGCGCACCGGCAACGATGTAGCGGGGCGATACATCGTCGCGCGCCCCGCTCTGCTCATAAGGAAACCGCGTGAACAGCTCATCGGCAAGAGCATCAACCTCCGAAGTGTCAGTGGCACCGGACCACAAGGTGGTTACCACGGGCCAGCGAGCAGTGCGCGACTCCACCAGCGCCTGCGCCGCATGCCATAAGGTCTGGCGCTCCTCGACAGGCACCTGTGCGGCCCAGGCGATTTCGCCGCTGGCCGCAGCGCCATGCCCAGGAATCGGCAGTGGCAACCAATCGAGCACTGCCAGGGGCGTCCCCTCCATCAGATTCCGCCAAGCTTCTCGCGATTCAGAAGGGGTGCCCGCCACCGCTGCGGGTGGTGCGGATGCGAATGCCGGGCGCCTGCCCAGTTCGGCCCTCCATCGAGACACCGCATCGACATCCACCCCCACCGCGTGAGCCAAATGACCCGCCCGCAGCAGACGTGCGGTAGCAGGCACCACGGCCCATTCCAGCAGCGCGGCGGCAGCGGCGGGCTCGTCGTGCGTCAGCCACGCCGTGGCGACTTCGATGGCATCGTGGCCGCGCCCCTCCTGTGCCAGCAGCAGCCAGCAGGCTTGCCACATGGCGTGCGCGGTATGGCCGCCACCAAAACCAGTGGCGCGCAAGTAGTCGGCCACGGCGCGCGCGATGACCAGGGTGTCGGTGGCCCTGGCCGCTGGCGCCACGGTGATCTGCCCGGCCGACTGCAGTTGCTCCAGTATCGTGGCCACCTCGTCCTCGGGCAAACCCAGCGCCAGTAAATCTTCGACCGTGGGGATATCCGCCACACCGGCATGCGACACCTCAAACAGCTGCGCCAGCCGGTCTTTGAGCACCAGTTCTGCCTCCCTGCAGAACGCGCCAAAAGCCAAATGGGTGCGCGGCTCGTGAGCCCCGCCTCGGCGCTGCACCAATGTCGCCAGAAAGTCAGGCGACCAGCCCTCACCGGCTGCGCCCGCCTGCTCTTGGTCCAGCCGCACCAGTTGCCGCAATTGCTGCTGCGCCCGCTCCATGGCCCAGTCGTCGAGCTGCGTGGACGCCATGGCCTCCTGCTCGCCGACGGCAGGGCAGCACTGCTCTGCCAGCAGGGCCGCAACGGGCAACATGCCCTGTGCCTGAGTGACCAGCGCACCGTGCGCAGGCAATCGCCATACCCCGTCGGGCTGCAGCAACAAGGTCAGCGCCTCGAGGGCCTGTGGTGCATGGCCAGCCAGGACAACCCGGCGGGCGTTGGTCAGCAGTTCGCTCAGAGCGTTGTCTATGCGCCGGGCCTGCACGTGGCGCGTGGTCAGTTGGTTCAAGGGGTTCCTTTTGACGGACACTGAGTAGGGTCGGCGAGCTCGTGCCTCGGTTGCTTGCCGAGAGCGTCACGCAGATCGTAGACACGCCGCCTTGGATTGGCGGGTAGTCCAGGGCATCGACGGACAAACGCGAAGCCACGGGGGACCAACGGTGCCAGACGACATGGACCGCCGCTACCGCAGCCGAGGCGGGGACATAAGTGGCCCGCACCACCTAAAATGTTTGGCTGCCTCGCATCCAGCCCGTGCGCGCCTCGCGCCCGTGGGGATGCGGTGGCCCAGACGCCCCACCCCGTCCGCATGGAACTGCCCAAACTCTCCCCCGGAAAACGCTTTGCCCTGCCCCGCCCTGTGGGCAGCGCCGATTCGCTGCTGCTGGCCCGTCTGGCCGAGCGCGACAAGGCCGCTGGCCGCACCACCGCCATCGTTACGGCCGACGCCACCGACGCGCAGCGCCTCATCGACGAGATGGCCTTCTTTGCGCCTGGCCTGCGCTGCGCGCTGTTCCCCGACTGGGAGACGCTGCCCTACGACACGTTCAGCCCGCATCAGGACCTGATCAGCGAGCGGCTGGCCACGCTGTGGCGCATCTCGCAAGGTGAGGCCGACGTGGTGCTGGTGCCTGCCACCACCGCGCTGTACCGGCTTGCCCCGCCGTCCTTCCTGGCGGGCTACACCTTCCACTTCAAGGTCAAGCAAAAGCTCGATGAGGCCAAATTCAAGGCCCAGCTCACGCTGGCGGGCTACTCGCATGTATCTCAGGTCGTGAGCCCCGGCGAATATGCCGTGCGCGGCGGGTTGATCGACCTGTTCCCCATGGGTTCGCTGGTGCCGTTCCGCGTGGATCTGTTTGACGACGAGATCGACAGCATCCGCACGTTTGACCCCGACAGCCAGCGCAGCCTGTACCCCGTGCCCGAAGTGCGCCTGCTGCCCGGCCGCGAATTCCCCATGGACGACGATGCCCGCGCAAAATTCCGCAGCCGCTGGCGCGAGATGCTGGAGGGCGACCCGACCAAGAGCCGCATCTACAAGGACATGGGCGCAGGCGTGGCCACGGCCGGCATCGAGTACTACCTGCCGCTGTTCTTTGACGACACGGCCACCGTGTTCGACTACCTGGGCGGCGAGGCCACCGTGGTTCTCCACGGCGACCTGGAGCCCGCGTTCCAGCGCTTCTGGCAGGACACCAAAGACCGCTTCCGCCTGGTGCAGGGCGACCCCGAACGGCCTGTGCTGCCGCCCGAGGCGCTGTTCCTCTCTGCCGACCAGTTCTACACGCGCGCCAAGGAACATGCGCAGCTGTCCATCCGCCCCGGCGTGGAAGACGTGGAGGACAACCCGCACTTCCACAAGCTGGGCGACCTCTCGGTGGTGCGCGGCGCCGAAGACCCACTGGCCCGCTTGCACGCCCACATCCGCAACACCCAGCACCGTGTGCTGCTGCTGGCCGAGAGCGATGGCCGGCGCGAGAGCCTGCTCGACTTTTTACGCGCCAGCGGGGTCAGTCCACCTGCGTTCGATTCGCTGGCCGAGTTCCAGAGTTCGGCTGACGAAAAGGTAGGCATTGCCACCGCCGGGCTGACCGTGGGCTTTAGCTGGATCGAGGACGGCATCGACTTCGTCACCGAGACCGAGCTGTTTGCCGCAGGCCCCACCACGCGCCGCCGCAAGAAGCAGGAGCAGGTGAGCGATGTCGAGGCGCTGATCAAGGACCTGGCCGAGCTGACCCTGGGCGACCCGGTCGTGCATAGCCAGCACGGCATCGGCCGCTACCGGGGCCTGGTCAACATGGACGTGGGCAACAAGAACCCCGATGGCACGCCCGCCATGCAGGAGTTCTTGCACCTCGAATACGCCGACAAGGCCGTGCTGTATGTGCCGGTGAGCCAGCTGCAGCTCATCAGCCGCTACACCGGCGTGAGCGCGGACGAAGCGCCGCTGCACAAGCTGGGCAGCGGCCAATGGGAAAAGGCCAAGCGCAAGGCGGCCGAGCAGGTGCGCGACAGCGCGGCCGAGCTGCTCAACATCTACGCCCGCCGCGCCGCGCGCGAGGGCCATGCCTTCCGCTACAGCCCGCAGGACTACGAGACCTTTGCCAACGACTTCGGCTTTGAAGAAACGGCCGACCAGAACGCCGCCATTCATGCGGTGATCCAGGACATGATCAGCCCCCGCCCCATGGACCGCCTGGTCTGTGGCGACGTGGGCTTTGGCAAGACCGAGGTCGCCCTGCGCGCAGCCTTTGTGGCCGTCACGGGCGGCAAGCAGGTGGCCTTCCTTGCGCCCACCACGCTGCTGGCAGAGCAGCATTACCAGACGCTGGTGGACCGGTTCAGCAAGTGGCCGGTGAAGGTGGCCGAGGTCTCGCGCTTTCGCTCGGGCAAGGAGATTACCGCCGCCATCAAGGGCATCGGCGACGGCACGGTGGACATCGTGGTGGGCACGCACAAGCTGCTTTCCGAATCCACCAAGTTCCACAACCTGGGCCTTCTCATCATCGACGAGGAGCACCGTTTTGGCGTGCGCCACAAGGAGCAGATGAAGGCCCTGCGCGCCGAGGTGGATGTGCTGACACTCACGGCCACGCCCATCCCGCGCACGCTGGGCATGGCGCTCGAAGGGCTGCGCGACCTGTCGGTCATCGCCACCGCGCCGCAACGGCGCCTGGCGATCAAGACCTTCGTGCGCAACGAGGGTACGGGCGTGATCCGCGAGGCGGTGCTGCGCGAATTGAAGCGCGGCGGGCAGTGCTACTTTTTGCACAACGAGGTGGAGACCATCGAGAACCGCCGCCAGAAGCTCGAAGAAATCCTGCCCGAGGCGCGCATTGCCGTGGCCCACGGCCAGATGCCGGAGCGCGAGCTGGAACGCGTGATGCGCGACTTCGTGGCCCAGCGCTACAACATCCTGCTGTGCTCGACCATCATCGAGACCGGCATCGACGTGCCCACGGCCAACACCATCATCATGAGCCGCGCCGACAAGTTCGGCCTGGCGCAGCTGCACCAGCTGCGCGGGCGCGTGGGCCGCAGCCACCACCAGGCGTACGCCTACCTGATGGTGCCCGACGTGGACGGACTGACCAAGCAGGCGCAGCAGCGGCTCGAAGCCATCCAGCAGATGGAAGAGCTGGGCAGCGGCTTTTACCTGGCCATGCACGACCTGGAGATCCGCGGTGCGGGCGAGGTGCTGGGCGAGAACCAGAGCGGCAACATGCTCGAAGTCGGCTTTCAGCTCTACAACGAGATGCTGAACGAGGCCGTCAAGGCGCTCAAGGCGGGCAAGGAGCCCGACCTGCTCTCGCCCCTGTCCGTCACCACCGACATCAACCTGCACGCCCCCGCCCTGCTGCCCGACGACTACTGCGGCGACGTGCACCTGCGCCTGTCGTTCTACAAGAAGCTGGCCACCGCCAAGACGCCCGACCAGATCGACGGCCTGCTCGAAGAGATTGTGGACCGCTTTGGCAAGCTGCCGCCGCAGGCGCAGACGCTGATCGACGTGCACCGCCTGCGCGTGCTGAGCCAGCCGTATGGCGTGGTGAAGGTGGATGCGGCGCCGGGCGTCATCAACATCACCTTCAAGCCCCAGCCGCCCATCGACCCGATGCGCATCATCGAGCTGATCCAGAAGAACAAGCACATCAAGCTGGCAGGCAACGAGAAGCTGCGCATTGAGCGCGAGCTGAAAGAGCCCAAGGATCGTGCGCAGATGGTGCGCGACGTGCTGCGGTCACTGGGGCAGCCGGTGGCGGTGCCAGCATGACTTGCGTGGGCCCCCTGTGGAGCGCGGCCTCGCTCAGGTGCTCCAGCCGTTCTGTATCTCACTAGCGAACTCTTCAACAGGCGCTGGACGACCGAAGAGGTAACCCTGATAGCTGGTGCACCCGTAGCGGCAAAGCATCTCGCGCTGCGCTACGGTCTCAACGCCTTCGGCAATGACCTCAAGGCCCAGCCCCTGCCCCAACGCAATGACGGCCCGGACTATGGAGGCATCGCTGGCGTTCACGACGACATCGCGCACGAACGACTGGTCGATCTTGAGCTGATCCAGCGGCATGCGCTTCAGATATCCCAACGAGGAGAAACCCGTGCCGAAATCATCCAGCGAGAAGCGGATACCCAGGGCCTTCAATTTCTGCATCTTGGCCACGATTTCCTCCACATCCTCGGCCCATACGCTTTCGGTCAGCTCCAGTTTCAGGCGCTGCGGATTGGCGCCCGTGGCCTGCAGAATGCTGCACACCCCCTGGACATAACCCTGCTCGCGAAACTCCTTGGCACTGACGTTGACGGCCAACACCAGATGGTTCCTGGCTGGGTCGGACTCCCAGTCACGCAGTTGAAGGCAAGCAGTCTCGAGTACCCACCGGCCCAAGGGGTGTATGAGGCCAGTCTCTTCAGCCAAGGGGATGAAACGGGCTGGGGACACCATGCCCAGCACGGGGTGACGCCATCGCACCAGAAGCTCCGCCCCTATCAACCCCGTTGCCACGTGGACCTGGGGTTGGTAGTAAGCGATGAGTTGACTTGGAATCGCTCCCTTGAGGGCCTGTTCGAATTGCACCCGTTCATGCAGCGCGTCACGCATGCTCTGATCAAACATCACAGCCTGCCCCTTGCCGCGCTTCTTGGCCTCCAGCATCGCTAGTTCCGCGCGCTGCAGGATATCGTCGGCCGTTGCCAAGTCGTCACCTACCAGCGCAATGCCAATGGACGCCTGCCCCGGGCAGGCCACGCCACCCAGCACGAACGGCCCCCGCAAGTGCTCCAGCGCATCCGCTGCCATCGCGGTGACTCGCCGTTGGACCAGGGAAGGATCGCTGCCCAGGTTCTCGGCCAGCACCAAAAATTCATCGCCTCCAATCCTCGCCAAGACGGCCCCGGACTCCTCCAGTTGCTGCAGGTGACCGGCCGCTGCAATGAGCATTTGATCGCCAGCCTCGTGCCCCCGCGTGTTGTTGAGCACGCTGAAATTGTCAAGATTGACCAGCAACAACGCTGCAGCAGTGTGCTGGACAGCAGCGCGTTCAATGGCGTGGTGCAACCGGTTGAGCAGTTCTTCGCGATTGAGCAGCCCTGTCAGCCTGTCGCGATGAGCGAGGCGGTCCATGGCAGCCCCCAGCACCAATGTTTCGTCCAGGGCCTTGCGTCCTGGCTGTGCGCTGCTGGTACCAATGACGTTTGTATGAGACTTGGCTGCATCTGCCAGGGCCACGATTGGCCGGACCAATCGGCCCGCCAGCATCCAGGAGGCAAATGCAAACAGCACCGCCACCAGTGCAGTGAAGGCCAGCATCAGCTTGCGGATCTCGTAAACCTGCGCATACGCGGTGGCAACATCCTCCCGGACCACCACCGTCCAGCCCAGGCCATCTGGGGGAACTTCAGTCACCACTGGCTGAGAGACGATCAAGTACGCTGGGTCCTGCAACACGGCTTGTAGCGAGTTGCTTGCGACCTTCGTATCGGTATTGAGCTGCAGCAGCCACTCGCCTGTACGGTTTGCGATCAAGACTTCGATGCGGGCCTTCTTGCGGCGCTTGTTCACTGCCTCGACAACCACCCGATGGACCCAGTCCCAGTGCAAATGCGCTGAGAGCACCCCGATGGCACTGCCTTGTGCATTCTGGACGGGCGCAGCCACATCCAGAAAACGCAAGGGCTCGCCGTCAGCCCGCGGAGGCAGCGATTTGGCGAGCAAAACCGCATCGTGCGGGTCACCGACAAAAACGCCATTTAACCCGGCGGAGTACCAGGGCCGGGCGGACACATCGACATCCCGCAGAATCCCGCCCGTGGCGGCAGTGACTCGACCCCGCATATCTGCAAGCCCAATCCAGGCGTAAGTGTCCTCGCGACGCTGGAGCCCATCCATCACCTGCTGGATGGAGTGGGGATCCAGGGCATGGTGTGGACCGATCATGCCGGCCATCAGCGAAACTTCGCGCTGCCTGCTGGCGAGGTCTTCTTTCAGCTCATGGGCGATCTCGTCTGCCACCCCATTGAGCGCGTCCCGAGCGGAGTTGCTCAAGCCGTCCTCCAGATGCCATTCCATGAAGAATGTCAAAGCGAGGCCCAAAACAATGCCGGATCCGCCCATGACTGCGGAAAAGCGCGCCCGAACACTTCGAAACGGCGACACCCGATTCAAAAATCTGTTGATCATGGATGAGCCTCCAAGAGACCCATTCTGGGGGGCAATCCCCAAAGTGCTAACCAATTTATGGCGGAGTAGCGACCGTGCAGCCAATTCTTGACTCGCATCAAGAAAGTACAAGGACTTCAGGTGAACAGAGACCCAGCGCACGATCAGTCCGGTCGGAATGCGACAGGACCAGCGCATCTGACCCAGGGACCGGTACCGCAACATCTCAGACACTGACGGGGGCCGCCACTACCACCGGAATGCTGAAGTCAAACCCTTGATGCGATACGTCGGATGAATCGCTGACGGATCGGAGCGCGGCAAGCATTTGGCGCGGTGGATGCGAGAATTCCAAGATCAACGCAACCCTCGCAAGCACCGCCAGCGATGCCCTGTTGCGCCACCTCCATCAGCACTTTCAGCATCAACGCCGCCCGCTATCACCATGCTGATTGAAGCCGCGCTCCTTCTGTTGTCACTGGCCGTATCGCTGTGGACGCAACCCTGGCGCCTTCTGGAGCAGCCAAAGGGTGCGGCACGACAAGAAGATGGACAACGCTCCCTGTCGCCGCTGCTGACACCTCTGCTGGCAACTCTCGTGTTCCTGCCCTGGCTGTGGGCGCTGCCCACGCTCCACGCCATGCCGCTGCAACTGCAGTGGTCGGGCGCGGGCCTGGTGGTGCTGATGCTGGGCTGGCCGCTGGCCATCCCGGTGCTGCTGGCAGTCGGCGCCATTGCGGGCCTGCTCTCACCCGCCCTGGACTGGGCCGATGCGCTGGGTGCCGCCGTCTGGCTGGGTGTGGTACCCGCCACGCTGACCCTGGCGCTGGGCGCACTGGTGCGGCGCTTTGTCGGCACCCAGCCTTTTGTCTATGTGCTGGGCCGGGCGTTTCTGGGTACCGTGGCCTGCGTGTTTTTGGCGGGCGTGCTGTCGCAGTGGAGCGGGCACCTGTTGCCCGGCGTGGGCAGTGAACTCTCGCTGGTGGCCCGCTGGCTCATGGCCTGGGGCGACGGTTTTGTGACGGGCATGCTCGTTGCCATCTTCGTGGCGTTCAAGCCCGAGTGGCTGGCCACCTGGTCGGACCAGCTCTATCTGAAGCGGCCTCCGCAGTAGCGCAGCGTTGCCAACGCACACCCCACGCACCGCAGGCAGGCAGGCAGGCAGGCAGGAAGCGATACAAAACATATATGTTTCGCATACAATTCGCTGCATGGGTATTGTCAAAATTTCAGACCAAATGCACGAGAACCTGCGCGTTGCCAGCAACGCCCTGTCTCGCTCCATCAACGCACAGGCAGAGCACTGGATGCGCATCGGCATGCTGGCCGAGCTGCATCCCAACCTCGACCACAGCGACATCTGCCAGTTGCTGATCCGCGCCGAGCAGGCTGGGGGTTTCGATCTGGACACGGTGGCGGCCTCGGTGGCCGCCAAGCCGGGCCACAGCGGGCGGCGTGTTCAATGAAGTCATCCCGCGTCACCCTGCGCTCCCCCGCCGAAATCGCTCAGGCGCGTGAGGCCGGCCACCTGGCCGCCCGCGTGCTGCACATGATCACGCCGCATGTGCAGCCCGGCGTCAGCACCGAGGCACTGGACCGGCTCTGTCACGACTACATCGTGAACGAACTGCAAGTCACCCCCGCCAACGTGGGCTACCTGGGGTATCCCAAAACGGTGTGCACCTCGGTCAACCACGTGATCTGCCACGGCATCCCGTCGCCCGGGCAGGTGCTCAAGGCAGGCGACATCATCAACATCGACGTGGCCATCATCAAGGATGGCTGGTTTGGTGATACGAGCCGCATGTACTTTGTGGGCGAGCCCAGCCCGCTGGCGCGCCGCCTGGTGGACACCACCTACGAAGCCATGTACGCAGGCATCGCCCAGGTGCGCCCCGGCGCCACGCTGGGCGACGTGGGCCATGCCATACAGAGCGTGGCCCACCGCGAGCGGTTCAGCGTGGTGCGCGAATACTGCGGCCACGGCATCGGGCAGATCTACCACGACGAGCCCCAGGTGCTGCACTACGGGCAGCGCGGCCAGGGCCTGCGGCTGGAGGAAGGCATGGTCTTCACCATCGAGCCCATGATCAACGCCGGCAAGCCTGATACCCAGGAGCTGGCCGACGGCTGGACGGTGGTCACCCGCGACCGCTCGCTCTCTGCCCAGTGGGAACACATGGTGGCCGTGACGGCCGACGGGTTCGAGGTGCTCACGCCCTGGCCCGAGGGCACGGGCCGCTATCCCGCCATGGTTTGACCTGCGTCTTGCCCGCACGCCACAGTCATTGACGCAGCACAAGCAGCCGCCGCAGGGACCGCCCGATAGTGGTGAACACCACCACAACGAGGAGGGTCTTCATGAAGCTGCTGAACGATCTGTTTTCTACCGACTACGGCCTGATGAGCATCATCGGCATCGGGTTCATGATTTGCATGGCCGCCTTTTTTGTGCGCATGTTCCTGGTCAAGATGAACGAGCCGCCCCAGCCCAATCCGGCCGCCAAGGCGCTGACGGGCGGCGGCCAAAACATGCCGCATCCGCGCTAAGCAAAGGATCTGACGAAAGCCCTGGCGCCGGGTGTGGCGTCTGCAGCCGTCCCAGGATAGCGCCTAGAGCGATGCATGGCGGGTGTGGCAGCCTGCCGGGGATACCATTGCGGGTTCTTACCCCCGCATTTGTTCCCCTTTTTCTGCCATGACCCACGCTACCGAATTCGCCCCTGGCCTCGTCATCCAGGGCATCGAGCCTCCGCTGTCCCTGTCTGCCTACAAGCTCATCGCTTTTGACATGGACTCCACCCTCATTAACATCGAGTGCGTGGACGAGATCGCCGATGCCGCCGGCCGCAAGGCCGAGGTGGCCGCGATCACCGAGGCGGCCATGCAGGGCGTGATCACCGACTACAAGGAGAGCCTGCGCCAGCGCGTGGCCCTGCTCAAGGGCGTGACGGTGCAGCACATGGAGCAGGTGTTCACCGAGCGCCTGCGCTTCAACCCCGGCGCCAAGGAGCTGATCACCGCCGCCAAGGCAGCGGGCCTGACCACGTTGCTGGTCTCGGGCGGCTTCACCTTCTTTGCCGACCGCGTGAAGGCAGGCCTGGGCATCGACTTTGCGCGCTCCAACATGCTGGAAGTGCAAGACGGCCAGCTCACAGGCCGTATGGTGGACCAGGCCTGGGGCGACATCTGCGACGGCGTCGAAAAGCGCCGCACGCTGCTCGAAGTGGCCTCACTCATGGGCATCTCGCCGCAGCAGGCCATCGCCGTGGGCGACGGCGCCAACGACCTGCCCATGATGGGCGCGGCCGGCCTGTCGGTGGCCTACCACGCCAAGCCCGCCGTGCGCGCCCAGGCCAAGGTGGCCATCAACCAGGGTGGGCTCGACCGGTTGCTGGAAGTGCTGCGCTGAGCGGCCTGGCGCCCTCAGGGTCCAGGGCACCCGCTGAATACTATTAATTTAATAGCTATTCAGGCATGTGACACTATCGCATTACCGCGTTTTCATTCAAATTCGTGTTCACCCGGCAATCCGGGCACCAGAGGGGGAACGCGCCGGGCACTGCCCGCGCGCGGCGCAGCCACCATGACCTGCAGCGCCCTACCCTGTGGTGACGAGGGTGCCACCAGGTCCGCCAGCGTCACGCCATCCAGCACTGCCAGATAGGCCTGCATGGCCTGGCCCAGCACGCCTTTGAGCCGGCAGTGGCTGCTCAGGCGGCACTGGTTGGAGGCGGGGTCAAAACACTCCACGAGGTTGAAATCCGTCTCGGTAGCTCGCACCACGGCACCGATGTGGATCTCCGATGCGGGCCGCATCAGCCGCATGCCACCGCCCCGCCCGCGCGTGGTCTCCAGCAGCCCTTGTGCAGACAGCTGCTGCACGATCTTCATGAGGTGGCTGCGCGAGATGCCATAGCCCTCGGCCACCTCGGTGATGGTGACGGGCTGCGCCCGCCCCTCGGTGGCGGCGCAATACATCAGCACGCGCAGCGTGTAGTCAGTCCATTGGGTCAGTCGCATGGGTTTGCCGAAGATCAATCAAAAAGATGCATACATCCTGAATTTTATTGGATAAAATATTCACACGATATGAATCTTTAAAAGGACCACCATGAACGCCCGCATCGACACTCTGCACACCGCTGCCCTCGCCACCCCGCTGCCACTGAGTACCGACCAGCAAATCGGCCAGATCGCCGTGCAGTTGCCGGGCGCCACGGCAGTGTTCCGGCGTCTGAAGCTGGACTTTTGCTGCGGCGGCCAGGTGAGCCTGGCCAAGGCGGCTGCCGACAAGGGGCTGGACCCGGATGCCGTGCTGGCCGAGCTGGCAGCCCTGCAGCGCAGCGATGCCGTGCCTGAGGCCGCGTCGCCCAGCGCACTCATCGACCACATCCTGGTGCGCTACCACGATGTGCACCGCCAGCAACTGCCCGAGCTGATCCGCATGGCCCGCCGCGTGGAGGCCGTGCACCGCGACAACCCCCATGTGCCTGTCGGCCTGGCCGACCACCTCGAAACGATGCACGAAGAGCTGCTCTCGCACATGCTCAAGGAAGAGCAGGTGCTGTTCCCCATGCTCAAGGCCGGCAGCAACCCGTTTGTGGGCCAGCCCATTGGCATGATGCGCGCAGAGCATGTGGACCACGGCGAGGCGCTGGACAAGTTGAACGCGCTGACGAACGACGCCACGCCTCCCCAGGGCGCCTGCAACACCTGGCGCGCGCTGTATGCAGGCATTGGCCAATTGGGAGACGACCTGATCAACCACATCCACCTCGAAAACAACGTGCTGTTCCCGTCGTTCGAAGCCAGCGAGACACCGTCGTCGCAAGGCTGCGGTCCCTCGGGCTGCGCCTGCAGCGGCGGCGCAGCGCAGGCATGACCCTGCCGACCACTCCGCTCGACAGCGGCGGGGCCCACGCGCCCCCCAGTGTGGAAAGCATCACTCGGCTGGTGCATGGCTTTTATGGGGACGTGCGCCAGGACCCGCTACTGGGGCCCGTGTTTGAAAAGGCCTTGCACGGCCAGTGGGACGCTCACCTGCAACGCCTGGTGGACTTCTGGAGCACCGTGGCCCTGGGCACCCGCAGCTTCAAGGGGGACGTGTTTGGCAAACACATGGCGCTGGAGGGCGTCACACCCGCCCACTTCGCGGCCTGGGTGGGGTTGTGGCAGCAACATACCAATCGTCTGTTTGCACCCGAAGTGGCGCACGACCTGCAGGTGGCGGCACATGGCATTGCACGCAACCTGTTCCGGGGCTACTTTGCCCACGACCCCGGTTTTGCGCAGCCCCGCCAAGAGGACCATGAGCACGGCGCACACCACCAGTGCGGCGGAGAAGCCCGGCGAGGCTGAAGAGGGAAGACTGGCGACTGGTGACTAGCAAGAAGGTCGCCAGCGCCTGGCTTACTTACCCTTGTTACCCGGCGTGAAGAACAGCGCCACCCCCACCGCAATCAACGCCACCGGCCACCACACGCGCAACAGCTCGCGCAGACTGATGCTGATCAGTCCCAGGTTGGTCAGCAGAAAAAACACGCCCAGCACGACCAGAACGATCGCAGCGATATTGCCCTTCATGTGCATTCCCTCGGTGTGGTTGTAGGTCTTAAGGCGCTCATTATGGTGGACGCCTGCAGGGGCAGAGCCCCCTCCCCCAGCCCCCGCAAACCCCGCTCAGCGTCCACGCAGCGGCCCGAGCAGATCTGACAATCCGTTGTGATCAATCTCGTGCATCAGCGCCAGCAACTGGCCCAGCTCGCCCCTGGGAAACCCCTCGCGCGCAAACCAATTGAGGTAATTGCCAGGCAGGTCCGCCAGCAGCGTGCCCTTTTATTTACCGTAGGGCATCTCGGTGGTAACCAGCCGCTGCAGTTTCTCTGCGTCCATTGCCCTGGGCTCCTCAGCCGCCAGCGCGCTTGACCTTGTGGCCCAGCTTCTGCAGCGCGGCCATGACGCGTTCCACGTGGTCGCCCTGCACTTCGATCACACCGTCCTTCACTGTGCCGCCGCTGCCACAGGCGGCCTTGAGCTGCTTGCCCAGCTGCTCCAGCGCGGCCTCGTCCACCAGCACACCCTTGACCAGGGTGACCGCCTTGCCGCCGCGCCCCTTGGTCTCGCGCGACACACGCACGATACCGTCGCCCGTGGGCAGAGGCTTGTTCTGTTTGCACACGCATTGCGCCACCGGCTGTCGGCAGGCGGGGCACATGCGGCCCGATTCGGTGGAATACACCAGGCCGCCCAAATCGGAAAACGACTTCATGGCTTCCTCCCTTCCACCTCTTGCTGCAGCATGTGAAAGTCGAGCAGCCGTGTGGCCAGCAGCGTTTCGGTCAGAAAACACACCAGCGCGAGCAAAAAGCAGGCAACGCCCGCCAGAAACCCGCCCACCGCGAGGCGGCTGGACTGAAAGTCGGTGGTTTCGCCCAGGAACAGCAGGATGATGGTCGTGCCAATGAGGAAGGCACAAAACGTCAACAGAGCAATACAGCCGTTGGCCAGACGCCCGCGCAAGCGCAAGTCGCCCAGCTCTTTGTAGGCACGGGCCAGGAATTCGGGTTCGGCATTGACGCGCGCGCGGTCTTCCACCACGCGCGCACGGTCGATGATGCGGGCCAGGCGCCCTGCCACCGCGCCGATCATGCCGGACACGGCGGTGAGCAAAAACACGGGCGCCACCGCCAGCTGGATGCCGTGGGTGATGGCGGTGGTATCAAGGGGCAAAGCCATGGGGTGCGGGTCCGAAAACAGTCAACAGAAACAGGGCGGCCCGATTATCGGTTGCTACGTGCGGGCCCGGGCCGCTCGCATTCCCTGTCGCAAAGGGGCGGGCAATGTGCGCTATGCCCCGGCATGGGCGCGCCAGACAAGGGTGCATCTGGCAACTGCGGCGACAATGCAGGCCTGTACCGTTTCATCCGCGCTGCCTTGCCGGCCCCCTTCAACGCCTCCCCAGCGCCCTTCCATGCCTTTTGCTTCCCTCGGTCTGTCCCCTGCCCTCGTCCATGCTGCCGACAAAGCAGGCTTTGTAATGCCCACCCCCATTCAGGCGGGCGCCATTCCTGCCATCCTGCAAGGGGCGGATCTGCTGGGTGCGGCGCAGACGGGGTCGGGCAAGACGGCGGCCTTTGCCCTGCCTTTGCTGCAGCAACTGCAGCTCAGCGCCACCGGGGGGCCACGCCGGGTGCGCGCCCTGGTGCTGGTGCCCACCCGCGAACTGGCCGCACAGGTGGGCGAGGTGCTGCGCAGCCTGGCGCAGCACCTGCAGCAGCCGCTCAAGATCGCCATCGTGTTTGGTGGCGTGTCGATCAACCCGCAGATGCTGGGCTTGCGCGGCGGTGCCGACATTGTGGTGGCCACGCCGGGGCGCCTGCTGGACCTGGTAGACCACAACGCCCTGCGCCTGTCAGCCGTCGCACACCTGGTGCTGGACGAAGCCGACCGGCTGCTGGACCTGGGCTTTGCGGAAGAACTGCAGCGCGTGCTGGCGCTGCTGCCTGTGCAGCGGCAAAACCTGTTTTTCTCGGCCACTTTCCCCGCCGCGGTGCAGGCCCTGGCGGATGGCCTGCTGAAGCAGCCTGTGCGCGTGGAGGTGCCCCATACGCCGGGCAACGAACCCGCCATCGAACAACGCGCCATTGTGGTGGACGCCAGCCGCCGCACCCAGCTGCTGCGCCACCTGGTCAAGGAGCACAACTGGTCGCGCGTGCTGGTGTTTGTAGCCACGCAGTACGCCGCCGAGCACGTGGCCGAAAAACTGTACAAAGCGGGCATCTATGCCACGCCCTTTCACGGCGGCCTGAGCCAGGGTGCCCGCAACCAGGTGCTGCAGGAGTTCAAGGACGACCGCTGGCAGGTGGTGGTCACCACCGATCTGGCAGCGCGCGGCATTGACATCGCCCAGCTGCCTGCCGTGGTGAACTACGACCTGCCCCGCTCGGCGGTGGACTACGTGCACCGCATCGGTCGCACTGGCCGGGCGGGCGAAAGCGGCATGGCTGTGAGCTTTGTGACGGCCGATGCCGAGGCGCATTTCCGGCTGATCGAAAAGCGCCAGCACCTCACTATCCCACGCGAGCAGATCGCGGGCTTTGAACCCACCGACACCCCAGCCCCCGCATCGACCACCGACCCCCAGGGCACCGGCGGCGTCAAGGGTAAACGCCCCAGCAAGAAGGACAAGCTGCGCGCCGCTTCCGCGGCAGCAACAGCCCACGCCCCGACCGAGCACAAAAAAGGCCCCTGAAAAGGGGCCTGCAGTGCTGGCTTGCATACGGCGTGGGCCTGGGTGGCTGGGCGCGGCGGCCGCCCAGCCCCGGTTTCACGCGCCTTCTTCTCCGTCTTCGTCCCAATCATCGGCCCCGGCGCGCGGCGCCTCGCCAGCAGGCCGAGGGGTGCGCTTGCCAGGCTTGGCCAGAATCTCGACATAGAACTGGGCGCCACCCTCAGCGGCCACGCCGTTGATCAGCCCGGTCAACGCCGACAGGTGCGCCACGGCGGCGTCTTCCTTGGTGGGGCCAAACTGGCAGTCAAAGTCCCAGAAATCGGCACCTTCGGGCAGGTCACGGCGCCGCTCGCGCTTGATGTACTTGCGGATTTCGTGCTTGACGGCATCCAGAACGCGGTCGCGGTTCTTGCCTTCAACGTGGAGTTGGAAAGTTTTTCTCATGGGCGATGGTACCGCCTGTGACAGTTGCTGGTTCACGCCCCCGCATCCAGGTGCCACAATGGTGTATTACTTTTGGTTACCACCAAGCCCATGAACCACGACCTGCGCCTGCTGCACCTGCTGCCAGCGGCCGTGCTTGTCACGCAAAAGGGCGCCATTCGTTTCGCCAACGCCGCCAGCATGGAATTGCTGGAAGCGCCCAGCATTGACAGCCTGATCGGGCGGCTGTCCGGCGACTTTGTGCACCCCCTGGACCAGGTGCGCTCCACCAACCGCATTCAGCAAGTGGCCGTGCCCGAGCAGGCCGGGCGGCCCAACAAGTCCTCCGAGTTCCGCATTCGCACCGAGCTAGGCAACCTGCGCATGGTGCTGATCAGCAGCGTGGCCATTGAATGGGATGGCGCGCCCGCCGTTCTGATGTGCGGCATGGACATGACGCACCAGAGCGAGATCGAGGCCCAGTTGCGCGAGAGCGAGCAAAGCTTCCGGCGCCTGTTCGAGAACATGCAGGACGTGTACTACCGCACCGATGCGCAGGGCATCGTGCAGCATGTGGGCCCCGGCGTGCGCCGGGTGCTGGGCTACGAGCCCCATGAGATCGAAGGGCGCACCGCCGAGTCCTACTACCCACAGAGCACCGACCGCGACGCTTTCAAGGCCGCCATCATGGAGCACGGCGAGGTGTCGGATTTTCCGGGCCAGATGGTGCGGCGCGACGGCACCGTGATCGACATCTCCATCAGCAGCCATTTGCTGTACGACCACGCGGGCAATTTTGCGGGGGTCGAAGGCATCTACCGCGATGTGACGCAGCGCAAGAACCTGGAGCGCGAACTGCAGCGCCTGGCCACCACCGACATGCTGACAGGCATCGCCAACCGCCGCGCGTTTCTGGAATGTGCCGAGTCGGCCTATGCCCATTCGCGCAGCAACGGCGAGCCCCTGACCTTGCTGATGCTGGACCTGGACCACTTCAAGGCCATCAACGACCGTTTTGGCCACCTGGAAGGCGACCGTGCCCTGTTGGCGTTTGCGCAGGCCATCAAAGGCCAGTTGCGCGCCAGCGATGCGGTGGGCCGGCTGGGTGGTGAAGAGTTTGGCGTGCTGCTGCCACTGACCACCCTGGCTGAAGGCCTGGAGGTCGCCACGCGCATGCTGCACAGCATTCGCGCACTGCAGCTCACGGACGATGCCGGCCACAGCTACCGCTTCACCACCAGCCTGGGGGTGGGCACCTTCCGCCAGAGCGACCGCAGCCTGCGCGACATGCTCGACCGTGCCGACCAGGCGCTGTACCTGGCGAAGCACCGGGGGCGCAACCAGGTGGCGTCGCTTGAAGCGCAAGACGAATAAGCGCCAAGAGCCGGTGGACGATCGCAGGAGTTGCGCAGCGGCCTTGGCGGGATGAAACGCCAGGCGGGCAGTGCAACGGATGGCACCCAAGGCCCGTGGCTGACTACAGCCGCATCCGCTCCTGCTGCAGGTTCCACAGGCAGGCGGCGATGCCCAGCAGCATCTCCATCACATGCTCCGATCCGCTACAGGACAGCTCCAGGTCATCAATGATCATGGCCAGTTGCGAGATGGCGTCCTCCGGCGCGGCGGCACCGCCGCTGCGGGCCACTTCGGCGATGGCGATCAGGACATCGGTGCGGTTCATGGCTGAGTCGGGGGCCAGGCACTGCAGGTCTGAACGCCGCAGAGCACCGGTGGCCTGGGTTGCATGCGCCGGACCGCTTAGCGCGCCGACAGAGCCAGCTGCGCCGGGTTGGCCCCGCCACCCTGCAGCACAGCAGCCGCAGGCGCTGGGCCGCCGGCCGGCAACCGGGGGACAGCTGCCCCGGACAAAGCGGCATCGGGCGCCAGGCGGAACTGGTGAATCACCTCCAGCAAGCGCCGCACCTGGTTCTTCATACCAGTCGAGGCGGACGAACTGTCATCCACCAGAGCAGCGTTCTTTTGCGTGGCCGCGTCCAGCTGGCGCACGGCCTCGCCGATCTGGGCAATGCCCCGGGCCTGCTCTTGCCCCGCGTCCTTGATGGCGGTGATGAGCGACACCACCTGGTTCACATGGTGCACGGTGTTGGCCACGCGCTCGCCCGCCTGCCCCACCAGGGTCGATCCGCGCTCCACCCCCTGCACGCTGGCCGAAATCAAGCCGCGGATCTCGCGCGCTGCCATGCTGCTGCGCTGCGACAGCCCGCGCACCTCGCCCGCCACCACCGCAAAGCCCCGGCCCTGCTCACCGGCACGGGCAGCCTCTACCGCCGCATTGAGTGCCAGCAGGTTGGTCTGGAAGGCGATGTCGTCGATCACCTTGATGATGTCCGTGATCTTTTGCGACTGGACCTTGATCTCCTGCATGGTCGCGATCACGTCGCGCATCACGCTGCCGCCCTCATTGGCCACATTGCTCGCCTCCTGCGCCAAGGCGGTGGCACGCTGGGCGTTGTCGGTGTTGTGCTGCACCGTGATGGTCAGCTGCTCCATCGACGCGGCAGTCTCCTGCAGGTTGGACGCCTGCACCTCGGTGCGGCGCGCCAGGTCCTCGGTGCCACCCGCCATCACCACCGCCTCGTGGGCAACGGTCTCGGTACTGGCGCGCACCTCGGTGATCACGCGCACCAGCTGGTGGTTCATCTCGCGCAGGGCCCCCAGCAGCTCGGCTGTCTCGTCATTGCCACGCACATCAATGTGCGCCGTCAGATCGCCACCCGCCACAGTGCGCGCCAGCACCACGGCCTGACGCAGCGGCCGCGAGATGGAGCGGGTGATGACCCAGGCCATCGCGGCCCCCACCATCAACGCCAGGGCAGTGGCCGCCAGCATCCACCAGTGGATGGTGTCGCTCATCGCACGGGCCCCTGCAAACTCTGCCGCGGCCACATTGATCTGCAGGGCCACCAGGCGCTCGATGGCGTCCTGCACCTTGAGCGCGTTGGGACGGATCTGGGTGATATACAACTCCGAGCCATCGTCGTACTTGCCCGCCACCAGCGCGGCCGACGCCGGGATCAGGCCTTTGTCCAGGTAGGTGGCGTTGGCGTCGGCAAAGGCCTGCGCCAGGGCTTGCTCCTCAGCCCCCAGCGGCTTGGCGGCGTAGTCTTTCCACAGGGCCTGGATGCGCTCGACATTGGCGCTCAGAGCCGCGTGGCTGGCCTCCAGGTTGCTGGTGCCAGGGTCCATCAGCATGTCCATTACCAGCACCCGGTTGCGCTGCGTCAGGTGGCTGATCTCGGCCAGCACACCCATGGGCACGGTGCGGTCGCCATACAAGGCTGCGCTGCGCTCGGTCAACCGCTTGGCGCCGCTGATGCCGCCGGCCGCCAGGGCCGAGATCAGCAGCAACAGCACGGCAAATGCCAAGGCCAGGCGGGTACCAATTTTCATTTTTTGAAGCATCTGAATCTTTCGTGAAGGTCCACCAGGGCGCCGCCATCTTGTGGGAGGCAAACGCGTGCTGCCGCTGAGCACAAGCCCATGGCGCAGCACCTTGGCCCCGCGCACCGGCCCCTGGCTGTCTGCGAAAGATACTAATTGTTTCAAATGACAGATTAATGACGAGCAGAGAAACCCCGGACCTCCAAGGCAGCCTTTAAAATCCGCCCCTTTTTGCTAGGATTGGCGCGCTGAACGCACATCCGACGAGGATCGCGCGTTGCGTAAATTTCCGTTGCATCAGAATCGCATGGCATATCGTTATTCATAAAAAACCATTAAATAAAACACATGAAATATATTTACTCCATTTTTCTGCTTGCAGCGAGCCTGTGGCACGCGATCCCTGCCAGCGCACAAGCCGTGACGGGCGCCGGGTCGTCGGCAGCCGCGCCCATCTACCGCAGCTGGGCCAAGGCCTATGCCAAGGCCACCGGCAGCGCGGTGGACTATGACCCGGTGGGTTCCAGCGCAGGCATGAAAAAAATCCAGCAACAGGCCGTGGGATTTGGTGCAACCGATGTGTACCCGGCTGACAAGGACCTGATCGAACAGGGTCTGCTGGCGCTGCCCGTGGCCATCACCGGCATCAGCCCCATCGTCAACCTGCCCAAGGTGCAAAACGCCCAGTTGCGCCTCACGGGCGAGGTACTCAGCCGCATCTTCATGGGCGAGATTGGCCGCTGGAATGCGCCAGAAATCACGGCCCTGAACCCCGACATCTCCCTGCCCGACCTGCCCATCAAGGTGGTGGTGCGTGCCGATGGCTCCGGCACCACCTACAACTTTGCGGACTACCTGGGCAAGGTGAGTTCCAAATGGAAAACCTCGTACGGCGCGAAAACAAGCATCGCCTGGCCCGCGGGGGTGCTGGCCTTCAAAGGCAGCGACGGCGTGGCCAAGGGCGTGCGCGACACGGTGGGTGCCATCGGGTATGTGGACCACGGCTATGTGGCTGAATACGGACTGACCTCTGTGCAGATGAAAAACGCCGACGGCGTTTATGTCAAACCCTCCATCGATGCGTTCAAGGCCGCGCTGGCCAACAGCGATTGGGCGGCCAACGGGGTTTTCAACAGCACCTTGACCCAGCGTCCCGGCAAATCGGTGTGGCCCATCACCATGGGCACGTTTGTGGTGTTCCCCAAGGTCACGCAGAACCCTGACCAGACGGCCCAGGCGCTCCGGTTCATCCTCTGGTCGTTCCTCAATGGTGACACCTTGGTGCAGGAAAATAATTTTGTCCGCCTGCCAGACCGGGTTCAGGCCTCGGCATTCAAAATCATTACCTCCATTCGAGATAATCAAGGCAAACCACTGGGCATGAGCCTGATTTCTTCCTTCAATCGTCCGATATAGTTAATCAATTCAATAAAACTCATCGAGTTTTAAATACTTTCACAGTGTTATCGGTCGCCCATAATCCAGCATCGCGCCGCAACGGCGATACCACGGGATAATGCGGCCACCATGGAAATTGAATTCAAGTTCTGTATCCCGCCCGAGCGCCTTGCCGCTGTGCAGGCGGCCGTGCGCCGGGGCCGGTGGGTCACCGTCCGCATGGAGGCGCGCTACTTCGACACGCCCGATGGCGCCCTGGCCTCCCGGGGCATTGCGTTTCGATTGCGTCGTGAGGGCGACCAATGGGTGCAAACCGTCAAGGCGTTGGGCGACGGCCCGCTGGACCGGCAAGAGCACAACGTCGCCCGCGGCCCAGCCACTGCTGGCACAGCGCCTGAACCCCTGCCCCAGCTGCACGACGGCACCGTGGCGGGTGCCCGGCTGCTGTCGGCGCTGCAGGCCGCCAGCGGCCCGCTCGCAGAAACCTACGGCACCGAGATGGACCGCATGACCCGCGACATCACCCGACAGGGGGCGGTGGTCGAGCTGGCACTGGACACCGGCCGGGTGGTGGCCCACCGGGACACGCCGCAGCAGGCCGAGGCCCCGATTTGCGAGCTGGAGCTTGAACTCAAGGCCGGGCCGGTGGCGGACCTGGCGGCGCTCGCCACCCAATGGTCCGCGCGCCACGGGCTGTTTCTGAGCACCGTGTCCAAGGCCGAGCGGGGCGAGCGGCTGCTGGCAGCACCCGGTGGCAGGCCCGCACGCAAGCCCCGGCCGCTGACCTACCCCTCCCTTCCACTGCCGCCAGGGCCCGCGCTGCAGCGCGCCGTGGTGGCGCATTGCCTGCAGCAGATGGCAGGCCCTGCCAGCGACATCGCCGAAGGCGCAAACGACGACGAGCAGGTGCACCAGTTGCGCATCGGCATCCGCCGCCTGCGCACCGCCTTGCGCGAGCTGGCACCGCTGGCCCCCGGCAGCTTCGACCCCGCCTGGGAGCCGCCCCTGGTCGATGTGTTCCAGCAGCTCGGCCATTTGCGGGACCGCAGCCAGGTGATGGAACGCATCGAAACCGAACTGCACGCCGCCGGAGCACCACCCCTGCCGTCGCAAGAGAGTGCAGACGCAGGGCAGGCCACCGCCGCGCACATCGTGCGCAACGCAGCCTTCCAGGGCGCGCTGGTGGGCCTGATGGCCTTCACCACCCGGGGCCTGGACGCCACTGGCGACGACCCGGCTGGCCTGGACGCCCAGACCACACGTCGCCTGCTGCAGCAGCGCCTGCGCGCACTGCATGCCCAGGTGCAAAAAGGCACCCGGGGCTTTGCTACGCGCACGCCACAGGCGCAGCACCGCCTGCGCAAGCGCCTTAAACGCTTGCGCTACCTCACCGAGTTCGTGGCGCCCGCGCTGGATGCACACAGCGCCCGGTTTCTGGACAGCCTGCAGCCCGCGCTGTCAGCACTGGGCCGCCTCAACGACGAGCGCGTAGCCGCCGCGCTGTACCGCGAGAGCGCTGAGGCGGGCAAATCCAACGCCTGGTTTGGCGTAGGCTGGCTGGCGGGACGCCAGGCGCTGGCCGTGGCAGCCTGTGAACAGGCCCTGGCGCACGTGGCGGAAGCACCCCGCTTGCGCAAAGCTGGCAAGCGCTGACGCTGCCAGACGCTGCGCCTGCACACCTGCATGCAGTACGCACAGAAAGAGGAAGGGCGTGGGGCCCCGCGCGGCACAATGGCCAGCATGACGGCCCCTCCTCCCTCCCTGCGCCAGCCGGCTTCCGCTCTCCACCACCCCTCTGCGCGCACCGCCCAACGCCCCACGCCAGACAAAGAACAGATCGCCCTACTGGAGCCCTTTGAGCGCCTGGGCACAGACCGCATAGCGCTGGTCTCCACGCCCGCTCAGGCCGACCAGGCCTGCAAAGCCTTGGCCAGCGCCAGCGCCTGGGGCTTCGACACCGAGTCCAAACCCACCTTTGTGCAGGGGCAGTCATCGGACGGTCCGCACATCGTGCAACTGGCCACGCTGGAACGGGCCTGGGTGTTCCAGTTGCACGACCCCGGCTGCCGCGCGCGCGTGGCCGAGCTGCTGGCCCTGCAGGGTGTGACCAAGGCGGGCTTTGGCCTGGGGGACGACACCAAGCGCATCCAGCACAAGCTGGGCGTGCAGCCGGCCGATGTGCTGGAGCTGAACACCGTGTTCCGAAAGCAGGGCTACCGCAAGGACATGGGCGTGAAGGGCGCAGTGGCGGTGCTGTTCAACAAGCGCTTTATCAAGTCCAAAAAAGCCGCCACATCCAACTGGGCCAACCCGCAGCTCAGCGAGGCCCAGCTGGTGTACGCCGCCAACGACGCCTGGGCCGCGCTGCGGGTGTTCAACGCCTTGGACCTGCCCGCCTGAGGGACTGGGCGGGCACGGCCGCTGCGGCACACCATCGCAGTAACGGCAGCACGTTTACTATCAAAACAATAGCTACTCAGGCATATTCTTCCGGCGCTACCAACCAAAAACACCTCAACAACACGCCCAGCAGGTCAAGTAGCCCGCCCTCCGGGCGGTACGCACACCGCGACCTCTACAGCCGGGCCGCCAGACGCGCCGCCTGGTCGATGGCGCGCTTGGCGTCCAGCTCACCGGCCTCCAGCGCTCCGCCAATCCGATGGGGCTTCAGGCCCTGGGCTTCCAGTGCCTGCGCCAGGCTGAAAAGCGGCACCTGCCCCGCACACAGCACGACGGTGTCGCACGGGATCCAGGTCGGGTCCTCTCGTTTTTCGCCATAAGACACCAGCAGGCCCTCGTCGGCAATGCGCTCGTAGTTCACGCCGCTCACCATTTGCACCTCTTTCATCTTGAGCGTGGTGCGGTGAATCCAGCCCGTGGTCTTGCCCAGGCCCGCGCCGAGCTTGCCCTTCTTGCGCTGCAGCAGCGTCACCTGCCGTGCAGGGGGCGTCACGCGCGGGCCACTGGTGGCCAGGCCACCGCGCGCCTCGGCCGGATCGGTGATGCCCCATTCGGCCTTCCAGGCAGACAAATCGAGCGTGGTGGAGAGGTGATCGCCATGCGTGAGGAATTCGGCCACGTCAAAGCCGATGCCTCCCGCGCCGATGATGGCCACGCGCTCGCCCACGGGCTTGCCGCGCTTCAGCACGTCGATGTAGCTCAGCACCTTGGGGTGGTCCTGGCCGGGGATCTTCGGGTCGCGAGGTTCCACGCCGGTCGCGACGATGACCTCGTCAAAGCCCACAAGGTCGGCGGCCTGCACGCGCTGGTTCAGGTGCAGTTGCACGCCCGTGTCGTCCACGCGTGTACCCAGGTAGCGCAGCATTTCGTGGAACTCTTCCTTGCCCGGAATCACCTTGGCCATGTTGAGCTGGCCGCCGATGGCGGGCGCGGCGTCAAACAGGTGCACCTCATGCCCCCGCTCGGCGGCCACCGTGGCGGCGGTGAGGCCCGCTGGCCCCGCGCCCACCACAGCCACGCGCTTACGCGACGACACGGGGCGGTACACCAACTCGGTCTCATGGCAGGCGCGCGGGTTGACGAGACAACTGCTGGTCTTGTTCTGGAACACATGGTCCAGGCAGGCCTGGTTGCAGGCGATGCAGGTGTTGATGCGGTCGGCCCGGCCCTGCGCAGCCTTCTTCACAAACGCGGCATCGGCCAGCAGCGGGCGCGCCATGGACACCATGTCGGCGCAGCCCTCGGCCAGCACCTGCTCGGCCATCTCGGGCGTGTTGATGCGGTTGGACGTGACCAGCGGCGTGGTGATGCCTGCCGCGGCAAACTCGGCCTTCATCTTCTGCGTGACCCACGCAAACGCTGCGCGCGGCACACTGGTGGCAATGGTGGGCACCCGCGCCTCGTGCCAGCCAATGCCGGTGTTCACGATGTTCGCCCCGCCCGTGGCCACGGCCTTGCCCAGGGTGACGATCTCGTCCCACGCGCTGCCGCCGGGCACCAGGTCGATCATCGACAGGCGGTAGATGATGATGAAGTCCTTGCCAACGGCCTCGCGCATGCGGGCCAGAATCTCCACCGGCAAGCGCATGCGGTGGCTGTAGTCGCCGCCCCATTCATCGCGCCGCAAGTTGGTGGCCTGCGACAGAAACTGATTGATGAAATAACCCTCGGAGCCCATCACCTCCACGCCGTCGTACCCGGCTTCACGCGCCTTTACGGCACAGCGCACGAAGGCGCGGATCTGCCGCTCCACCCCCCGTGCCGACAGCGCGAACGGCGTGAACGGCGAGATGGGCGATTGCAGCCGCGAGGGCGCCACGGCCAGCGGGTGGTAGGCATAGCGGCCCGTGTGCAGGATCTGCAGCGCGATCTTGCCGCCCGCTTCGTGCACGGCCTCGGTCACCACCCGGTGGCGTTTGGCCGCGCCCGAGGTCGCCAGCGTGCCCGCAAACGGCTTGGCCCAGCCCGCGATGTTGGGAGCGAAGCCGCCCGTCACGATCAAGCCCACGTCCCCCTCGGCCCGCTCGCGAAAGTACGCCGCCATGCGCGAGAGGTCGCGCCCATCCTCCAGCCCCGTGTGCATGGAGCCCATCAGCACGCGGTTTTTGAGGGTGGTGAACCCCAGGTCGAGGGGGGCGAGCAGGTGCGGGTACAAGGCGGCACCGGGCATGGAGGCAGCGGCTGCAGGGGCGGCAGGAGCGGCCACGGGAGGAGAGGAATGCATGGGAGGGTCGTGGACTAGAAGTATTTTCTAGAACTTTATTCTAGAATCACGTTCCATGGCAAGCCGCAATTCCCCGCCCCCCACTTCATCCCCGGCCGAAGCACCCACCGACCGCCGCCAGGACATCCTGAACGCCGCCCTCGCCTGTGCGGCTGAAGGCGGCGTGGACGCGGTCACCATCGACGGCGTGCGCGCGCGCTGCGGGGCCAGCGTGGGCAGCATTTATCACCACTTTGGCAACCGGGACGGCATCGTGGCGGCGTTGTTCTTCGAGATCTATCACGACCAGTCGCGCAGCGTGCAGGCGCAACTGGATGCCGCCCAGGGTGTGGAGGCGGGCGTACAGGCCCTGGTCACGGGCTATCTGGACTGGGTGGTGGCGCAGCCCGAGCGGGCGCGTTTTCTGTTCCAGGCGCGGGGCGCCGTGGCCGCCGGCCCGCGCACGCCGGACCTGGCCGAGGCCGCGCGGCGCCGCAACCAGGCGCTGGTGGCCTGGTTCGAGCCCCACCGCCGGTCCGGCGCGCTGCGCGATCTACCGTGCGAGCTGATGCCGTCGTTGGTGATGGGGCCGGTGCAGAGCTACTGCAGGGCCTGGCTGTCGGGCAACGCGGCCCAAGGGGGTTTGCCCTCGCCCACCACCTACCGCGCCGAGCTGGCCGAGGCTGCCTGGCGGTCCGTCAGGGCGTAGACCGAGTGATCGGATTAACTCCGATCAGTAATGCGGCGGTAGCTCGTCGCGCAGGTTGCGGGGGCCGTTCGAGCCGCCTTCAGGCGCTTGCTGACGCAGCTGGATGACCTCATGCGTCAACCGGTCGATCAGTTGCTGCTGCTGGTAGATGGTCATGTTCAGCTGGTCCAGCAGGTCTTCGGTAAAGCTGGCCTTGATCTCCAGGCTTTCTAGGCGCTGGAGGATGCTGGTGAGATCGTTGGCGTCGGACATGGAGGCGTCAGATCGCCTGGCCCAGGCGCGCGACGCCTTCGCGGATCTTGTCCACATCGGCCGTCGCGAACGACAGGCGGAAGGTGGCGTGGTCGGGGTTGGCGCAGAAGAACGGCGTGCCGGGCACAAAGGCCACACCCTTTTCAATCGCGCGCTTGGCCAGCACGTTGCCATCGGCCACCTTGCCGCCTGCGCCCGTCAGGCGCGCCCACACGAACAGGCCGCCCTGGGGCTGCACAAATTCGATGGCGTCGCCCAGCTCCTTACGCAGCGCATCGCCCATGGCCTGGGCGCGCTCGGCATACACCTTGCGCACATGGGCCAGCGTGCCAGGCATGCGGCCGGCCTTGAGGTACTGCGCGGCCGTGGCCTGCGCAAAGGTGCTGGTGTGTGCATCGCTGAACTGCTTGCACATGGTGGCCTTGCCCAGCAACTCGGCCGGGGCAATCATCCAGCCCACGCGCAGGCCGGGCGACAGCACCTTGCTCAGGCTGCCGCAGTGCACCAGCAGATCGCGGCTGCCGGGCACGGTGGCCGACAGATTCAGCAGACTAGGGGGAGGCGCATCGCCAAAATACAGATCGCCATAAGGATCGTCCTCGACGATCAGCGTGTTGTGCTTCACGGCCATTGCCAGCACGGCCTTGCGGCGCTCCAGGCTCAGCATGGCGCCGCTGGGGTTGCCGAAGGTAGGGATCAGGTACACAAACTTGGGCTTGTGTTCGGCGATGAGCTTTTCCAGCTCATCGGTCTTTACGCCGTTGCCATCGATAGGCGCGCTGATGAGTTCGGCGCCATACAAGCGGAAGCACTGGATGGTGGCCAAGAAAGTGGGGCCTTCCACGATCACCTTGTCGCCGGGGCTGATGAGCGTCTTGCCCAGCAGGTCCAGCGCCTGCTGGCTGCCGGTGGTGACGATGAGGTTGTCGGCCGCCACATCCTTGGCGCCCTTGCTGGTCATGAAGGCGGCCAGTTGCTCGCGCAGCGGGTTGTAGCCTTCGGTGGCGCCGTACTGCAGCGCCGCACCGGGTTCTTCGGCCAGGGCAGCGTTGCTGGCGGCGCGGATGCCTTCCACGTCGAACATCGCGCTGTCGGGGAATCCGCCTGCAAAGCTGATGATGCCGGGCTTGCCCAGCAGCTTGAAAAGCTCGCGGATGGCGGAGGTTTCTACGTTGTTCAGGCGGTCGGCAAATTGCATGGCGTGGACAGAAGTGGTTGGCAACAAACCGTGCATTGTCGCCAATTGCGACGCAGGATTCATGCGGTGTCCGTCCGACAGGCTCTAAACTGGGTTTTCCGTCCACCGCCATTGCCCCGCCCGCCATGACCCTGACCCTCCGCACCCTGCCCCGCATGCGCCTTGCCACCATGCGCCACACCGGCGCCTACGGCCACCCGGGCCTGACCGAGTTGTGGGAGCGTTTTGGCAGCTGGTGTGCCGCAAATCGCCTGAATGATCCACGACCCAAGTTCTACGGCTTCAGCCATGACGACCCGGCCTGCACGCCGCCCGAGCAGTGCCGCTATGACGCAGCGGTGCAGATTGGCGTGGGCCTGCGCACCGGGCCCGATGTACAGGTGATGGACTACGAAGGCGGCGACTACGCCTGCATGCACTTTGTGGGCACCGGGCCCGAGATCGCTGCCGCCTGGGCGCAGATGGGCGCGCCGGGCCAGATTCCCGAAGGCTGGGAATGCAAGCCCCGCGCCGCGCTGGAAATTTACGACGAGGACTTTGTGGTGGACCCGGCCACAGGGCGCTTCCCGTGTTGGCTGTGTATTCCCGTCAAACGGGCGCGCTGAATCTCGTAGGGTTTCGCCGACGGGCCGGATAGCCCTTTTTCAGCGCTTACCGTCAATCCACCCGGATATCCGCCCGCGCCGCCACGGCGCGCATCAGCGGCAGCTCGCGCTCAATGCGTGCGCGCAGCGCTTCGCCATTGCCCCCCAGCGGCGTGAGGCCGATGTCCACCATCTTCTTCTTGAACTCCGCCGAGGCCAGGGTCTCGGCCAGGGCCTTTTCCAGCTTTTTCTGCACGGGTGCGGACAGGCCTGCAGGCCCCACGAAGGCAAACCACGAACCCATGTCAAAGCCGGGGTAGCCGCTTTCGGCCACGGTGGGCACATTGGGCAGCAGGGCCAGACGCTGCGGGCTGAGTGCGGCAATCGCCTTGATCTTGCCGGACTTGATGAGCGGCGTGGACGCCACCACGGTGTCCACCGCCAGTTGCACCTGCCCGCCCATCAGCGCCGTAAGGCTGGGCGAGCTGCCGTTGAAAGGCACATGCATCATCGGAAAGCCTGCCGTGGTCTTGAGCATCTCGGCGCCAAAGTGCACCGACGAGCCCGTGCCGTAGGAGCCATACGAAAACTTGTCCGGCGCCGCCTTGGCCTGGGCCACGATGTCCTTGAGCGACTGGCCCGGGGTGTCGTTGTGGGCCACCAGCAGCAACCCCATGTCGGCCACCAGGGCCAGGGGCGTGAAGCTCTTGAGGGGGTCGTACGGCAGGTTCGTGCGAATGGCCGGGTTCATCGTGAGCGTGGTGTTGGACCCGAGCAGCAGCGTGTAGCCGTCAGCAGGCGCCTTGGCCACCACGGACGCCGCCACCACCGTGCCCGCGCCGGGTCGGTTCTCGACCACCATGGGCTGCCCCAGACGCTCGCCCAGGGCTGTGGCCAGCAACCGCCCCAGGATATCGGTGGCGCCACCTGCTGCAAAAGGCACGACCAGCTTGATGGGGCGGTCTGGGTAAGACTGTGCCTGCGCCAGGCCGGGCGCGCCCAGTACCAGGGCGCTGAGCAGAAAACTCGATACGAAGCGGGAACGCAGCATGGTGAAGCTCTCCAGAAAGCACGTTGACAAAAGCGAGGGGGTTAACGGTGTGGGACGGAACGGCGAGCGGCCAGGCTCCCATCAATCCAGCAAGGGACTGCGCTGGCGCGCACACCCGCTGGCCTGGTCGTAGGCGTGGCCGATCTGCATCACGGCGGCGTCAGACTGCGCTGGGCCGATGATCTGCAGACCTGCAGGCAGGCCGCTTGGGCCGAAGCCTGCGGGGGCTGCCAGCGCGGGCAGCCCGGCCATGGTGGCGGGCACCACGGTCTCCATCCACCGGTGGTAGGTGTCCATCGTTCGACCGCCGACCTCATGGGGCCAGTCCAGCTCGGCATCGAACGGGAAGACCTGGGCAGCGGGCAGCACCAGAAAGTCGAATTGCTCGAACAGGCCGCGCAGCACCTGGTACCAGGCGCTGCGCACGCGGGCCGCGTCGTACACCTGCAAGGCAGTCAGGCGCATGCCGCGCTCGATCTCCCAGACCGCCTCGGGCTTGAGCAGCGCGTGGGTCGCCGGGTTGCGGTACAGGGTCGCATTGGCCCCCGCCACGCTGAAGCTGCGCAGGTCAATCCATGCGTTCCACAGCTGCTTCAGGTCGAACGCGGGCACCACGGACTCCACCGTGCAGCCCACGGTGCGAAAGTGCTCCAGCGCGTGCTCGCAGGTGGCCAGCACACCGGGCTCGGTGGGCAGGTGGCCGCCCAGGTCGCCCAGCCAGCCGATGCGGGCGCCGCGCCAGTCGCGCTCCAGCGGCTGGCCCAGCAGGGAAACATCATCGTGTCGGCGCGTGAGCGGCAGGCGCGCATCAAAACCCGCCTGCACCGACAGCAGCAGCGCCAGGTCCGGAATGTTGCGCGCCATGGGCCCGGCCACGCTGAACTGCTGGAAGAACACCTCTTCCGTCGGCCCATGCGGCACCAAGCCGAACGAGGTACGCAGCCCATACACATTGTTGAAGGCCGCTGGCGTGCGCAGCGATCCCATCATGTCCGAGCCATCGGCCACGGGCAGCATATGCAGTGCGACGGCCACTGCCGCCCCGCCGCTGCTGCCACCTGCCGATACGGCCGGGTTGTGGGCATTGCGCGTGGTGCCGTACACCGGGTTGTAGGTGTGGCCGCCCAGGCCAAACTCGGGGGAGTTGCTGCGACCGATGAACAGTGCGCCGCCTGCGCGCATGCGCTCGAACACCACCGCATCCGTGGCCGACACCTGCCCAGCAAAGATGGGCGAGCCCCGCGTGGTGACCATGCCCGCGGCGGGCATGATGTCCTTGGGCGCCTGCGGAAACCCATGCAGCGGGCCTAGGCTCTCGCCGCGCGCCAGTTGCGCATCGCGCTCCGCCGCCTGCGCGCGCAGGACGTTGCGGTCCACCATCGCCACCAGCGCGTTCACCACCGGGTTGAGCCGACCCACCTGGGCCAGGTAGGCGTCAAGCACCTCGGTGCAGGAGACCTCCCGCGCATGGATGGCGCGCGACAGGCTGGTGGCCGTAAGGTCCACGATGTGGCTGGGGGTGCCCCCCAGGGTGACGCTGTTTGCGGAAGGCATGGGGGCTGGGGCCGGTGAATGTGTCATTTGCAAGTCAGCATAAGCAGCCCGCTGCGTTTCGACAATCAACGATTTCTGGGGTTATCTTTGCGTTTTATGCAATCCACACCCCGAAAGGCCCCATGCTTTCCAGCCGCTTGCAGGACACCGCGCTGCGCTACTTTCTGGAGGTGGTGCGCAGCGGCTCGGTCAGCGAGGCCGCCACGCGCCTCAACGTATCGCCCTCGGCCGTGAGCCGCCAAGTCGCCGCCCTCGAAGACCTGCTGGGCGTGCCGCTGTTTGACCGGCGCCCGCGCGGCATGGCACCCAGCGCTGCGGGCGAGTTGCTGGCCGCCCATGCACGTCGCGGCGCGCTGGAGGCCGACCGCGTGGTCTCCGACATCCAGGCGCTGCAGGGCCTGCGCACGGGGCTGGTCCGCATCTGCAGCTCGGCGGGTTTTGCCATCGAGTTTTTGCCGCGCGTGATGGCGCAGTTCCGCCAGCAGTACCCCGGCATCCAGTTCCACCTGCGCGTGGCCAGCCCGGCGGCCGTGACGGTGGCGGTGCTCAATGGCGATGCGGACATTGGACTGACCTACAGCCGCTCGGCCGAGCGGGACATCGTGGTGCAGCACCGCCAGGCCGCGCCCGTCATCGCCATCATGCGGCCCGACCACGCACTGGCACGCGCCCACTCCGTCACGCTGGCGCAGATGCACGCCTACCCCATCGCCCTGCCCGAGCGCGACAACACCGTGCGCCAGCTGTTCGACATTGGCTGCAGCCAGCGCGGCCTGGTCTTCGAGCCCGCTCTGGTGTGTAACCATTTCGAGACGCTGATGCACTTTGTGCTGCATGGCGGCGGCCTGTCCATCTCGGGCGAGGTGACGGTGCGCGACCGGGTGCAGCGCGGCGAGCTGCATGCCGCCCAGATCCGGGAGCCCGGCATGAGCGCCCGCGCCGCCGAGCTGCAGACCCTGAGCGGCCGCACCCTGCCCGCTGCGGTGCGGATGTTCCTGGAATTTCTGCAGGCGCAGCTGCGGGACAATGCGCCACCGGTCACGCCCGCCAAAAAAAGCAAGCCCTCCGCCCCACCCCGCCAACGATGATGATGAAAACCGCCCAGATCGAGCCCTTCTTCGCCACCCTCAAGGCGACCAACCCCCTGCCCAACACGGAGCTGGAATACACCACCCCGTTCGAGCTGCTGGCCGCCGTGCTGCTGTCGGCCCAGGCCACCGATGTGGGCGTGAACAAGGCCACGCGCAAGCTGTTCCCCGTGGCGGGCACGCCGCAGGCCATCCTGGCCCTGGGGCTGGAGGGGCTGGAGGGTTACATCAAGACCATCGGCCTGTACCGCACCAAGGCCAAGAACCTGATGGAGACCTGCCGCATCCTGGTGGAGCAGCACGGCAGCCAGGTGCCCCGCACGCGCGAAGCGCTGGAGGCCCTGCCCGGCGTGGGCCGCAAGACGGCCAATGTGGTGCTGAACGTGGCTTTTGGCCAGCCCACGATGGCGGTGGACACGCACATATTCCGCGTGAGCAACCGCACGGGCCTGGCACCGGGCAAGAACCCGCTGGCGGTGGAGCTGCAGCTGATGAAGCGCGTGCCCGCCGCCTATGCGGTGGACTCGCACCACTGGCTGATCCTGCTGGGCCGCTATGTGTGCCAGGCGCGCAAGCCACGCTGCTGGGAATGTGTGGTGAGCGAGTATTGCGACTACCGGCCGAAGACACTGGCGCCCTGAACGCACAGAATGCACTGCGCTTCAAAATTCATAGCATCTGACGCATATTGTTCTAGCGTATCCGGCCAAAAACACTCGAAAACTGCGCTCTGGCAGAGACTCCGAACCCTTGCGCAACCGCCAGCCCGCAAGGCCGGGTCAGGCCACGCAGGGGGTGCCCAGCGCCGCCATCTCCTGCGACACCCCCACCCACGCCACGTCAAACCCCGCCACCTTGCGCTCCGGCGGCACGGGGTGCGCACGCAGTGCCCAGGTGGCGCCGGCGACCACGCTGTCGATCACCGGCACCGACACCTGGGGCTGCACAGCGGCAGCCATGCCTGCCAGCCCGGCGCCGCCCAGGATGACGGCCTGCACGCCCATCTGGCGCACCACATCTCGGCATGCCTGGGCCAGCAAGGCACGGGCTGCTTCGGGGTCAGCCGCCAGTTGCGCGCCGGTGGGTGCCACGGTGTGAATGCCTGCCAGTGCGTGGGCGTGGCCGAGCGCCTGGGCCAGGCGCTGCAGCATGGGGCCCCAGCGCTCGCCGCCGGTGACGATGGCAAAGCGGCCGTGGCGCGCGGCTTCGATGAATGACGCTTCGGCCAGGCCGGTGACGGGTACGGGGCTGCTCTCACGCAGCGCCATCAGCCCGGGGTCGCCAAAGCAGCCGATCAGCACCGCGTCGGGCGGGGCGTGAGGCTGTGCGATCTCATGCGCCCACACATCGAGCGCGGCGTGGGCTGCCACGGCGTAGCTCGCCTCACATGCGATGTATGGTGCGCCAAAGCGGGCCGTGGCCGTGCGCACCGCCACATGCGAGCCCGCAGCCCCCTGCACATGCCGCTGCAGCAAGGCACTGACATGGGCCGACATGTTGGGGTTGATGACGAGCAGTTGGCGCATGGGAGGAAGGAGGTGAAAAGCGAGTCAGCCCCCGCCGAGCAACCGCGCAAGATCGGGCACCTCTGCCGCAGGGGGTGTGAACTCCAGCTGTGACTCGATGCGCGCCAGGTGGGCCAGCATCAGCCGGGGCGCCTCGCGCGCATCGCGCAGGCGAATCGCGTCGATCAGTGCCCGGTGCTCGCGGCAGCCGCAGGCCGTGGCCTCTTCGCGGGTTTGGGCATGGCTGGGGCTGTAGGTCATGAGGATGAGCGAGGTGCGCGAGACCAGCTCGCGCAGGATGCGCCCCAGCGTCTGGTGCCCGGCCGCCTGCGCAATGTGGAGGTGAAAGTCGCCCGAGAGGCGGATGGCACGGCGCATGTCGCCGCTGGCGCGGGCGGCCTCCTCGTCGTCGATGCAGGTGCGCAGGGCAGCGATGTCGCCATCGTTGGCGTTGGCGATGAAAAGCTCCACCAGGCGCGGCTCCAGCAGGCGGCGGGCCTCGAACACCTCCAGCGCCTCCTGTGGTGTGGGCTGGGCGATGGATGCGCCTCGGTTGGGCGTGAGCGTGACCACCTGCTCATTGGCCAGCCGCACCAGCACGGGGCGCACGCGGGTGCGCGAGACACCGAAGGCAGCCGCCAGCTTGTCCTCCACCAGCTTGGTGCCGGGCGGCAGCCGGTGGTCGAGGATGGCCGAGACCATGCGCTCGTACATGTCGTTGTCGCTGAGCTGGCCGGTCGTGTCGGGCTGCACGGGCGGTTCGGTGACCGCAGCGCGCGCGCGCCGGGGCTTGGGGAGGGTGGTCGTCATAAGGGTGCCGTTTTTAACCCGAACGGCCCTTGCGCCTGCGGCCCAAAGCCCACACCAACGCCAGCGTGATGCCCATCACGGCAAACGACACCACGGTGGTGAGCGTGCCCAACGCATAGATGGACGGCGTGGTCACCGTGCTGGTCAGCCCCTGCAGCTCCAGCGGCAGCGTGTTCACATCACCAATGGCCTGCGAGGTGCGGGCAATCTCGTCCCAGCTCAGCGTGAAGCCGAACATGCCGATGCCCACCACCGACGGCGCAATCAGCGGCAGCGCCACATGCGCAAAGCCCTGCCAGGGTGTGGCGCCCAGGTCGCGTGCAGCCTCTTCGTACGCAGGGTTGAAGCGGTTGAACACCGCAAACATGATGAGCAGGCCAAACGGCAGCGTCCATGTGAGGTGTGCGCCCAGAGCAGAGGTAAACAGGCCCAGCGATGTGCCATAGCCCTCCAGCGCGCTTTCCATGCCCAGCCATTCGAGGGCCACCTTGATGCCGTTGTCGATGAGCCGGAACTCCAGCCCGATGCCCAGCGACACGATGATGGACGGCATGATGAGGCTGGCCACGACGATGAAGAACAGCGTGTTGCCTCCCGCCAGCCGCTTGCGAAACGCCAACCCGGCCAGCACCGACAGCACCACCGTGCACAGCATCACCGCCACGCCCAGGCCGAGGGACCGCCACAGCGCCGCGCCAATGTCCACCACGCCCAGCCCTTCGGCCAGTTTGGCGAACCAGTGCAGCGACACGCCGCGCATCGGAAAGGTGAGCCCCCCTTCTGGCCCCTGAAAGCTCAGGATGAAGATGACGAACATGGGCCCGTACATGAACAGCACGAACAGCGCAAAAACAATGGCCAGGGGCCAGAAGCTGGCGGGACGGGTTTCGCGGATGCGGTTTTTCATGCTGGATTCCCATGATTGTTCGTCTTCGGCACAGTGCCGTCCAAAATGGCACGCACCAGGCCAGTGACACCGTGGAACCGGCTTTGCCGGGCCACCGGTGTCGCCCCCTTGAGGGGGGAGGCGGCTACACGCAGTGAGCAAGCAACGGGGGTGTTCATAGTTCTTTGCGAATATCGACAAGGCGCGTGAGGCACCAGATGATCATCAGCACCACGGCCAGCAGGATCACGGCATTGGCCGCTGCCAGCGGGAACTGCAGGTACGACGTCTGCACCTGGACGATCTTGCCGATGGACGCAATCTGCTGCCCGCCCATCACGCCGATGGTCACGAAGTCACCCATGACGATGGTGATCACAAAGATCGAGCCGATGATGATGCCGGTGCGCGACAGCGGCACGATCACGTTCCACAGCGTCTGCCAGCCACTCGCGCCACTGTCGCTGGCGGCTTCGATCAGGCTGCGGTCAATGCGCGTCATGCTGTTGAAGATGGGCACGATCATGAACATGGTGTAGAGGTGCACAAAGGCCAGCACCACCGAAAAGTCGGAGAACAGCAGCCACTCGATCGGCGTCTCGATGAGGTTCATGCCCATCAAGGTTTGGTTCACCAGCCCATTGCGCCCCAAGAGCGGCACCCACGAGATCATGCGGATCACGTTCGATGTCCAGAACGGAATGGTGCACAGGACGAACAGCAGCGTCTGCATGCCCGACGAGCGCACATGGAAGGCCAGGAAATAGGCCACGGTAAAGCCGATCACCAGCGTGATCAGCCACACCAAAAAACTGAACTTGAGCGTGGAGTAATACGTCTTGAGCGTGACGCACAGCCCCTCTGACGCATCACCACAGCCCGCAAAGATCGACACGTAGTTTTTGAACGTGAAGCCGGGCAACAGCTCGTACTCGTTGAAGTCCCAAAAGCTGACCATCACGATCAGCGCCAACGGGATGAGGAAGAACAGCGCGAACACCAGCGTGAACGGCGCGGCCTGCCACCAAGCGGCTATGGTGCGGCCAGGAACGGCGGCAGCGGGTAAGGACGGTGTGGTGGTCGTGCTCATGGTGTTTGCAATCAATGAATCCAACGGTCTGAAGTTCGGCGCTAATCGTTAAAACTGGCGCTGCCCCAGACCAGTGCTCCCGCGCAAGGGCCGCCCCGCCGCGCTGGGAGCGTCCCCCTCCCGACCCGCGCAGCGGGTCGAGAGAGGGGTGAAGGCGCGCAGCGCCTCAGGGGGTGCACTCCTTATGCAGCGACGAATTCATTCCATTTTTGAACCATGTAGTTGTTCTCATCCATCAGCGCATTCCAGCAAGCAATACCGCCCATGCGCGACTCGTAGCTGCCGCCGTCGCGCACGGCACCGGCCTTTGCCAGCACGTCGCCGTTCGGGCTCTTGATGTCTTGCGTGGCGGGCTTGCCTTCCATCCAGTAGGCCCACTCGTAGGCTTCCATCTTGGACTTGGCGGTCTCCAGCACGGCGCTGTAGTAGCCCTGGCGGTTCAGGTAGGCACCGGCCCAGCCGTCCAGGAACCAATTGATGAACTCGTATGCGCCATCGAGCTTGCGGCCGCTCAGCGTGGTGGGCAGGCCAAAGCCCGCAGCCCAGGCACGGTAGCCTTCCTTCAAGGGCTGGAAATTGCAGGCAATGCCCTTGGTGCGCACCGCCGTCACAGCCGGGCTCCACATCGACTGGATCACGACCTCGCCCGAGGCCATCAGATTCACCGACTCGTTGAAGTCCTTCCACAGCGCGCGGAACTGGCCCTGCTTCTTGGCCTCGATCAGGGTCTTGATCGTGAGATCAATTTCCTTCTTGGTCATGTTGCCCTTGTCGGGGTACTTGTAGATGCCCATGGCCTCCACCACCATCGCGGCGTCCATGATGCCGATGGAGGGGATGTTCAGGATGGCGGTCTTGCCCTTGAACTCGGGGTTGAGCAGCTCGGCCCAGGAGTTGATGGGGCGCTTGATCAAATCGGGGCGGATGCCCAGCGTGTCGGCGTTGTACGTCGTCGGAATCAGCGACATGAACTGCGTGGGCGCGGTGGCGAACTTCTTGGACTTTTCGCCTTCCAGGTAAATCACTTTCTTGGGCGCCGTACCCTGGTCGCCCACGGCCTTGCCCGCCACCATGCCGGTGGTGAACAGCGTGGTGATCTTGTCGGCGTTCTTGATGCGCTTGGTGTCAATGCCCTTCAGGTTGCCGGTGGGCACGATCTTCTTGAGCGAGAAGTATTCGGTGTCGATGAGGTCAAAGCTGTTGGGCGCCGTGACGGCGCGCTTGGTCACGTCGTCCGTGGTCACAGCCACGTACTGGATCTCGATGCCGGTGTCGGCCTTGAATTTCTCGGCAATCGCCTTGTCCTGGTTCACGGCCGTTCCCAGGTAGCGCAGCACGATTTTTTCCTGCGCATGCACGGCCGGAAACATGCCAGCGGCCAGGATGCCCGCTGTGCCCTTGAGCAGCGAGCGGCGCGCCACACCAGTGGCTTCGGGGACAACAGCAGGGGAATCAGCACGGAAAGCATCGGACATGGGAAAACTCCTTGGGTTGCGGAAGGGGACGGGTGAAAAAGGGGTTGCGTGGCGACACGGTCAGGCGGCTTGCGCCATGGCAGAAGCAGGCACGGACAACGGGTGCGCCTGGTCGGGCGTCCAGTGCAGTTGCACGCCCTGCCCCACTTGATAAGGGTGCGCGGCAAAGGCGGCTTCTGACACCATGACCGAATAGGCCGCCGTGGCGTTGGCCGACAAGGCCACGCCCTGCTTTTGCAGGCCCACCAGCACGTAGGTGCCTTGGTATTCCACATCGGTCACCACGGCCAACATGTGCTGGGCACCCCAGGGCAGCTCGGCCTGGGTAGGGGCGATCTGCAGGTGGTCGGTGCGCACGCCCACCTTGCCACCCTCGGTCTCGATCACGTTGTGGCCGCCCATGAAGCGCGCCACAAACTCGCTGGCGGGCCGGTTGTAGACCTCGTGTGGGCTGCCCACCTGTTCGATCACGCCGTGGTTCATCACCACCATGGTGTCGGCCAGGGCCATGGCTTCTTCCTGGCTGTGGGTGACGTGGATGAAGGTCAGGCCCAGCTCCTTTTGCCATCGGCGCAGCTCGGCGCGCATCTGGATGCGCAGGAAGGGGTCGAGCGCGGACAGTGGCTCGTCGAGCAGCAGCACGCGCGGCTGGGTGATGAGGGCGCGTGCCAGCGCCACGCGCTGCTGCTGCCCGCCCGAGAGCTCTGCCGGTTTGCGTTCGGCCAAATGACCCAGCGCCACGCGCTCCAGCAGGTCGCGCGCCTGGGCCTGGCGCTCGGCCTTGCCCACGCCTTTCATCTTCAGGCTGAAGGCCACGTTATCGAGTGCCGAGAGGTGCGGGAACAGCGCAAAGCTCTGGAACATCATGGCCGTGCCCCGCGCGGCGGCGGGCAGATCAGTGATGTTGCGGTTCTCCAGCAGGATGTCGCCGCTGGTCACCGACTCGTGCCCCGCAATCATGCGCAAGGTGGTGCTCTTGCCGCAACCCGAGGGCCCCAGCAAACAGCAGTAGCTGCCGCTGGCAATGCGCAGGTTGATCGCATCCACGGCGGGCTTGCCGCTGGCATAGCGCTTGGTGAGCGCGATGATTTCAATGGCGGCGGGGGTGGGCGCAGGGTGGGTGCTTTGCATGGGTATGCCCTACGCAAAGCCCATGCCAACTTTGTACACAATGTTTTATGTACTTTGCATACAAAATGCACCAACAAGGCGCACCTTGCCGCCCCATACCGGCCCACACCCGTCCTGCCCCCAACCCTACCCCGGGCAAACCATGCACCGAAACAGCGCTGTGCCCGCCAGGTGCGTGGCTATACTGGCTTCGCATCTGAAACAATTTATTACGTCAGCGCGTCCTTCCTCCTTCTCCTGCCTGCCGCATGACGAACCTCGACCCGCGCTCCATGATCGCCCTGGCGGGCTTCATGTCTGCCGTCATGGCCATGGTGCTGCTGTTCATGCGGCGGCACTACCCGCCCAGCATTCGCGGTGTGGGGGGCTGGGCGGCGGCGCCACTGCTGTGGCTGTTGTCCACCGTGCTGTTTGGCGCGCGCGGCGCCATCCCTGACTGGCTGGGCCTGGTGCTGGCCAATCAGCTGCTGGTGCTGGGCTCGGTCACCTACTACATGGGCACGCGACAGTTCATGGGCCAGCCCGCCACCTGGCGCACCTGGAACTGGGTGATGGCGGGCACCACGGTCGTGTTTGCCTGGCTGACCTACGGGTGGCCCAACTATGCGGTGCGGGTGGGGTTTTTCACCGTGGTGATGGGGGCGTTGTATGCCGCGCAGCTGCGCTTCATGCTGCACCACGGTGGGCGCAACTTCCCCGTGCGGCTGGTGGAGGTGATGCTGGGCCTGCACATGCTGGTGCTGGGCGTCAGGCTGGTTTCGATACTGGCTGGGCACGCAGGCAACGACCTGATGGAGCCATCGCTGTTCCAGACCCTGTACATCGGTGCCTATGCGCTCACCGTGCTCATGCTGTCCATCGGCGCGGTGCTGATGGCCACCGACCGCTTGCGCACCGAGCTGGAACACCTGGCCACCTACGACTCGCTGACCCAGGCCCTCAACCGCCGTGCCTTGCTGCAGCGCTGTGAGGACGAGCTGGAGCGCGCGCAGCGCTACGGCAACGGGCCGTCCATCATGATGGTGGACCTGGACAACTTCAAAGCAGTCAACGACACACGCGGCCACCAGCACGGCGATGCGGTGCTTGTGCACTTTGCCGAGCGCACCCGCCAGGTGCTGCGCCGCGCCGACCGCCTGGGCCGCTATGGGGGCGAGGAATTTATAGTGCTGCTGCCGGGAGCCGACGCCCAGGCCGCCCTGGGCGTGGCCCAGCGCATCCACGCCACACTGGCCACGGGCCACCCGCTGGACTGCGAGGTGAGCATCGGGCTGACCAGCTGGACCGGGCCACAGGAGACCCTCGACGCCATGCTCTCCCGCGCCGACGCCGCCCTCTACCGCGCCAAGGAAGAAGGCCGCAACCGCACCGTGGTGGGCTGAAACCTCTTCCAGTACGGCGACTCAGGCCGTCTGCGTGGCCACACCGGCCGATTCAAAACTCGCCATCTCGCGCAGCACGGCACAGGCCGACTGCAGCAACGGCCAGGCCAGCGCCGCACCCGACCCTTCGCCCAGGCGCAAGCCCAGGTCCAGCAGAGGCTCGGCCTGCATCTGCTCCAGCATCAGGGCGTGGCCCCGCTCGCCCGAACGGTGGGCGAACACGCAGCGCTGCAGCACCTGCGGCGCGATGCGGCTGGCCACCAGCACGGCCGCGCTGGTGATGAAGCCGTCCACCACAATCACGCGCCGCTCGGCCGCTGCCTGCAGCACCGCACCCACCAACGTAGCCACCTCGTAGCCGCCCAGGGCGGCCAGAGCATCCAGCGGGCTGGTGGCGCCGGCATTGGCGTCCAGCGCCTGCTGAAGCACCGCGCGCTTGCGTTCGATGCCCGCAGCATCCAGCCCTGTGCCCGCGCCCGTCACCTCGGCCAGCGGCAGCCCCGCCAGGCGCGCCAGCAGCAGCGATGCCACCGAGGTGTTGGCAATGCCCATCTCGCCCAGCAGCAAGGCGTTACCCGGCAGCTCACGCACGACCTCCACCCCGTTGGCCAGCGCCTGGGCGCATTGCTCGGCACTCATGGCCGGGCCGACGGAGGCATCCTTCGTGCCGGGTGCCACCTTGCGCAGCAACAAGCGGGGCTGGCCGGGACCCGCATCGCGCGCAGTAATGGGCTTGGCCACGCCACAGTCCACCACCGTGAGGCCCAGGCCGTGCTGGCGGGCCAGCACGCTCACGGCCGCGCCACCCGCCAGAAAGTTCTCCACCATCTGCCAGGTCACATCGCTCGGGAACGCCGAGACACCCCGCGCGGCCAGGCCATGGTCGCCCGCGCACACCAGCATCTGGGGGGCGTGCAACACAGGAGATTCGGTGCCCAGAATCACGCCCAGGCGCAGCGCCAGGCGCTCCAGCAGGCCCAGCGAGCCCAGGGGCTTGGTCTTGTGGTCAATGACGTGCTGCAGGCGGTTGGCCAACGCGGCATCATGCAGGTCAGCAACGGATGGAAGTACGAAAGATGAGGTCATGGTGATCGAGAACACAAAGAACGCCGTGCACAAAGCGGCACAGCAAGGTTTTGAAAAAGAAGCGCAGGCCTACGCGCGCGGCAGGCCGGACTACCCGGCGGCGCTGTCGGCCTGGCTGGCACAGGCCTTGGGCCTGGGCCCCGGCCGCGAGGTGGCCGACGTGGGTGCGGGCACCGGCAAGTTCACCGCCCTGCTCGCAACCACCGGGGCCACGGTGGTGGGCGTGGAGCCCGTGGACGCCATGCGCGCCAAGATCGATGCCTTGCAACTGCCTAAGGTGCGTGCCGTGGCGGGCACGGCGCAGGCCATTCCGCTGCCATCCGGCACACTCGATGCCGTGGTCTGTGCGCAGGCCTTTCACTGGTTTGCCACCCGCGACGCCCTGGACGAATTTCACCGCGTGCTGCGCCCGGGCGGCACGCTGGGCCTGGTGTGGAACGTACGCGATGAATCGGTGGACTGGGTGGCAGAGCTCACCACCATCATCACGCCCTACGAGGGCGATGCCCCGCGCTTCTACAAGGGCGACTGGCGCAAGCCCTTTCCGCACCCCGGCTTCAGCCCATTGGTCGAGACCCGGCTGACCCATGAGCATGTGGGGCCACCCCAACAGGTCATCGTGGACCGCTTCATGTCGATCAGCTTCATCGCGGCCCTCCCCGATGCCGAACGCACCGCAGTGCGCGCGCAGATCGAGGCCTTGATAGAGCGGCACCCCGCACTGCACGGACAAGACACCGTGCGCTTTCCGTACACCACCCTCGCCTGCCATTGCGAACGACTGTGAGGCGTTGAGACGCACGGTGGCCGGTTCCCTACCGCGCCACCAGCGCATCCAGCACGCCCGGTGTGAAGCTGCTGCCCAGAAAACCCGCCAGGCCGTCAAACACGCTGTCCAGCGTGGGCACCTGCGCACCAAACAGCGCGTGCAGCACCGCCGCGTCCTCGAACAGGCCGTGCAGGTACACGCCCAGCACATTGCCCGCCGGGTTCTGCCAGGCGATGCCGGGGATGACCTCGCGCGCCACATCGCCCTTGGCGGCCATGGCCGGGTGCTGGGCCGTCTGGCCATGGTGGATTTCGTAGCCGGTGGCGGGCACACCGGCCAACGCAGCCCAGGCGCCCTGCATGGCACTAAACTGCGCCTGTGTGCGTTGCACGGTTTTGGCGACCTCGAAGGTGGTGACCAGGGGCAGCAGGCCCAGGCCCGGCGCATTGCCGTCGATGCCTGCGGTGTCAATGAGTGCCTCGCCCAGCATCTGCAGGCCGCCACACACGCCCAGCACCGTGCCGCCCTGCCCCGCGTGATGGGCAATGGCCTGGTCCAGGCCCTGCGTGCGCAGCCAGGCCAGGTCGGCGGCGGTGGACTTGGAGCCGGGCAGCACCACCCAGTCGGTGGACTTGAGCCCCGCCAGATCGGCCGGGCTGCGGGCCCACAGCAGGCGCACGCCGGGCACGTTCTTGAGCGGCTGGAACTCGTCCAGGTTGCTGATGCGCGGGTAGGCCAACACGGCCACGGTGGTATGCACAGCGCCTGCGGACAAGGTGCGGTCGTCAAACACGCCGTCTTCTTCGGGCAGTCCGTGGCGCCACTGCATGGGGATGGTGGCCACGGTGGGCACGCCGGTCAGCTCTTGCAGCATCTGCGGCGCAGGCGCCAGCAGACTGGCATCGCCTCGAAACTTGTTGAGCACAAAGCCTTGGATAAGCGCGCGCTCATCCTCGGGCAGCAGTGCCCAGGTGCCATACAGGTGGGCAAACGCGCCGCCCCGGTCAATGTCCGTCACCAGCAGGCAGCGTGCATCGGCATGGCGCGCCACGCGCATGTTGACGATGTCGCTGGCGTGCAGGTTGATTTCGGCGGGCGAGCCTGCGCCCTCGATCACGACCACGTCGTTCTCGGCCCGCAGCGCATCGAGCGCTGCGGCGATCTGCGGCCACACCTTTTCGCTGCGGCCGCGCCAGGGCATGGCCGTGAGTTCGGCACTCACCTGCCCCATCAGCACGACCTGGCTGTGCGTGTCGGCCTCGGGCTTGAGCAGCAAAGGGTTCACGCGCACTTCAGGCTTGGCACGCGCAGCCAGCGCCTGGAAATACTGCGCGCTGCCGATTTCGCCCATCACGCCAGCCGGGCCCGGCACCACGCGTGCGTTGTTGCTCATGTTCTGCGCCTTGAACGGCGCAACCTTGAGGCCCTGGTTGCTGTAGTAGCGGCACAGCGCGGTGGTGAGCCAGCTTTTGCCGGCGCCGCTGGTGGTGCCCAGCACCATCACGCAGCGGGCCAGTGGGGAGGATGTGGTCGAAGTCACGGCAGTGGGCGGACCATGCGGTTCATGATGTGTTCGAGGGCTGCCGCTGCATCGGTACAGCGGCCGGTGTGCACGGGCGATGTCTGGATGATGGCGCTGCGCTTGGCGGTGAGCCAGTGAAAGCGCTGGCGGTACGGCAGGCGGGCAATCGGGCCACAGGCTTCGTCGCCCGCACAGATGGCCACGATGGCGGCCAGGTGGCGGTGCACGGTGTCGATGTCGGCGTGCGGGTCCATGGCCAGCAGGCGCGCTTCGTCGAGCGCGATGGCGGCTTGCAGAAAGCCGGTGCGCTGGCACGACAGGATCACGCCCGCGTTGATGAACTCCTCGCGCTCCACGCGCGGCACCACGCGCACGATGGCGTAGTCGTACACCTCAGGCGCGTGCATTGACGGCCTCCTTCAACGCATTCACCCAGGTGGCGCGCCCGGCCAGGCGGGCGCAGAAGTAGTCCACATAGGCCTGGCGGTGGGTGGCGGCGGCGGTCAGCAGACTTTCTTCGTGGTCGGCACCGGCCAGCAACAAGAACTCGTCGGGCACCTCGGCCAGGATGCTAACCACCACTTCGGGCGTGAGGCGTGCGGCCAGCTCCGCATCCACCTGCGCGAGCTGCGTGGCCCGGGCCAGCAGCACATGGTCGGCAATCGGTGCAAAGGGTTTCGCGGGCTGCGCCACCGTGCCGTTCCACGCATGGTGAAAGGTCAGCGCCGCGCCATGGTCGATGAGCCAGGGCTGGCGGTGCCACATGAGCAGATTGGTGTTGCGCGCGGTGCGGTCCACATTGCCCACCAGCGCGTCGAACCACACCAGGCGCGACGCGAAGTCATCCGACACCACATCCACCGCCGGGTCGAAATTGAGCGCGCCCGAGAGGTAGTCCAGCCCCACGTTCAGGCCACCGCTGGCGCGCACCAGGTCCTGGATCTCCGGGTCGGGCTCGGTCTGCGCCAGCGCGGGGTCGAGCTGGGCCAGCACGATCTCGGGCACGGGCAGGCCCAGCGCACGGGCGATGCCGCCCGCGATCATCTCGGCCAGCAGCGCACGCACGCCCTGCCCGGCGCCACGGAACTTGAGCACATAGGTACCCAGGTCGTCGCCTTCGACGATGGCAGGCATGGAGCCACCTTCACGCAGCGGCGTGACGTAGCGGTTGACGGTGATGGTTCTCACAAGGTCTCCCATGAACCGGTTGAAACGCAGCTCGGGATGGTACGACCCGGCAGAGCCTGCCATGCAGCCCGCAGCGCGTCTTGTGCGGCGGGCGCCAGCACCCCCAGGCGCACGGTGCCGGGCAGGCCGAACGAAGTGGTGTCGCGCAGCTTGATGCCACTGGCGCGCAGCGCCGCCAGGTTGCTTTGCAATGTGGTGGTGGCGGGCTGCGCGCAGAAATAGTTGGCTAGGCTGCCCGCATGCACGGCCCAGCCCAGGTCGGTGCACAAGTCCAGCTGGCGCGCCTTCCAGTCGCTCAGCGTGCGCAGGCTGTGCACCAGCCATTGCTGCACGGTGGCTTGCATCCACGCCTGCAGCAGGGCCACGCCATGAGCACCCACGGGCCAGGATGGCGCCAGGGCTGTGAGCGCACGCGCCTGCTCCTCGCAGTCCGGAGGCGCAATCGCATAGGCGGCGCGCACGCCGGTGAGCCCCAGGGCCTTGTTGGGGGTCCAGAGTTGCCAGCAGGCCGAGGGCGTGCGCCGCGAAGGCGCGCCCGTCCATGTGCCCTCAGGGTCCAGCCGCAGGGGGACATACGCGCAGTCGAGCACACGCCATACGGCATCCACATCCCCCTGCCGCCAGGCGTGCAGGCGGGGATCCTCCAGGCCCAGCGGGCTGGACGGCTCACACGCCCACTGCAAACCCACCGCACCATCACCCCGCAGCACTTCCAGCCCACGCACCTGCGCGGCCTGGGCGTAGTCGCCATAGCTGTGTGGCGGCACGGCCACCTGCACGGCGCCCTGCTGTGCGGCCAGCGCGGTGATGCGGTGGATGAACTCGCTGGCACTGGCCGCCAGCACGATGCGGCCGGGGTCTACGCCGTGGAAGGCGCCCAGGGCCTCGCGCAGCGCTGTGTAGGCCGGGTCGGGGTAACGCGTGGCGTCGGCCGCCTGCACGGCGTGCAGCGCCTCCGGGCATGGCCCACAGGCATTGCTGTTGGTCGAGAAATCCAACAGCGGGATGCCCGCCGCGTCTGGGCCACCATGCAATGGTGCGGACGTGGAGAAACAACTCGGGGAGGTCATGGGTGCGCCCAAGCGACTGCAACCAGGACCAGCAACTGCAGGCACGCCACCACGGGCACCATGGTCAGCACCACCTGCGTGCCCAGGCGCGCAGCGCGCCGCGTATCCAGCGGCCCCGCCCTGCGGCCCTTGCTGTGCAGCGTGTACACACCGGGCTTGGCCAGGCGCACATTCAACGCCAGCGCCATGGCCGCCATGGGCCAGCCGCTGTTGGGGGATGGCGTCTTGCGCGCCTGGCGGGCCAGGGCAGAAAACGGCAGGCCCTTGGCCACCACGGCCAACAACAGGGCCGTAATGCGGGCAGGCACCCAAGACAGCACATCGTCCGCCCGCGCCGCCCATTTGCCCGCCCATTGCCAGTAGCGCCCGCTGCGCATACCGGGGTAACCCCACATGGCATCGGCCGTATTGGCCAGGCGGTAGAGCGCAGCCCCCGGCAGGCCCAGCAGCGCAAACCAGAACAGCGGCGCCACCACGGAATCATTCAGGTTCTCGGCCAGTGACTCGATGGCCGACTCGCGCACCTGCACGGCGGTGAGTGCGCTCACGTCACGGCTCACCAGCCGGGCCAGCTGCGCGCGCCCGGCGGGCAGCGACTGGCCCAGCGCCACCTCCACCGCCAGCACCTCGTCGTGCAGCATGCGCCAGGCCAGCAAGGGCTTGAGCAAAAACGCCAGCATCATCACGGCCAGCCAGGCCATCAGCATCAAGGCCGCATGCTGCAGCCACCAGGAAACTATCAAAACAATAGCAGCCAGGGCAATCCACACTAGCGCCCCCAGCCAAAAACGCCGAAAGTCCCGTGCCACAGGCTGTAGCGGGGCCACCCACTCGCCCCCCCGGTGCAAGGCCGAGCCCATCCACACCACCGGATGCCAGCGCGCCGACGGCTCGCCCAGCCACCAGTCGATGGCCAGCGCCAGCAGCGGCACGCCCAGGCCCACCGCCGCAGCGGGCCAGGCCCAGGTAGGCATCAGCAGGAAAAGCCAGGGGGTGGACACGAGGGCCAGGCCCTAGTCTTCAATGCCGCGCTGCGCGGGAATGCCCGCCTTGAACGCGTGCTTGACCATCTGCATCTCGGTCACGGTGTCGGCCAGCTCGATGATCTCGGGCGGGCAGCGGCGGCCGGTGAGGCACACATGCACGTCCTTGGGCCGCTCGCGCAGGGTCTGCAGCACGCCATCGAGCGGCAGCCAGCCGTAGATCAGTGGGTAGGTGATCTCGTCCAGCACCACCAGAAAATGCTCGCCCGACAGGATGGCGGCGCGCGCCTTTTCCCAGCCGTCGCGTGCGAGTTTGGCAGAGTGCTCCAGGTCCTTGCTCTTCCAGCTGAAGCCGTCGCCCAGGCCCTCGATGGGCAGGCCGATCTGCTCGAACATGCGGTGCTCGCCAAAGCGCGCGGTGGGCACCTTCATGAACTGGAAAATCTTCACGGCCTTGCCCCGGCCATGGGCGCGCAGCGCCAAGCCAAAGGCGGCCGTGCTTTTGCCCTTGCCGTCGCCGGTGTTGACGATGATGAGCCCCCGGCGTTCGCCTTCGGCCTTCTCGTAGCGTTTTTCGGTGGGGGCGGCTTCGATCTGCATAGCTTGTCTTTCAATCAGAGGTCATTGCTCCGCCGGGGGGCGGCGGGGCAGCAAACGGGGCAAGGCCAGCCACTGGCCCTCCACCGGGTGGATGGCAATGCGGTCGTCAAACACCTGCTCCAGCGCGCGGTGGGTGTGGGTGTCTTGGGTGGAGCCATGGTGGCGCAGGCGGCCGGCTGCAACGATAGCCACATCATCCGCCTGCAGCGCAAACGAGACTTCGTGCAGCACGCTGACCACCGTCTTGCCTTGGGCCACCAGGTCGCGCACCAGCAGCAGCCAGTCGGACTGGTGGGGCGGGTCGAGGTTGGCCAGCGGCTCGTCCATCAACAGCACCTGCGCCTGCACGGCCAGCGCGCGGGCCAGCAGCACGCGCTGGCGCTCGCCGCCCGAGAGCTGCGAGAGCGCGCGGCGGCGCCAGTCCCAGGCCTGGGTGGCGCGCAGGGCCTGCTCCACGGCGGCGTGGTCGGCCTCGCTGGGGGGAGACAGCCAGGGCTGGTGCGGCAGGCGGCCCAGCATGGCCACGTCGTACACCAGCAGGTCGTCGGCGGCCACCTCGTTCTGGCCCAGCCACGACAGGGCCCGCGCCCGGTCGCTGCGGTGCCAGGCGGCCAGCGGCCGGCCCAGCAACTGCACGCTGCCAGTGCAAGGCAGCAGGCCCGCCAGTGCCCGCAGCAGCGTGGACTTGCCGGCGCCGTTGGGGCCGACGATGCTCGTCCACCGGCCCGCCGCCAGGTGCAGCGTGATGCCGTGCAATATGGGGTGTTTTCCGATGCTGGCGCTTATTAAATCTGCGCTGACAGCTATGTTTTCAGGAGCATTGCGCATTTACAGCACGCCTCCCGGTCCGGTGCGCCGGTGCATCAGCCACAGCAGGTAGCCGCCACCCAGCACGGCGGTGAGCACGCCCACAGGCAGCTCTTGCGGCGCGATCAGCCCGCGCGCCAGCAGGTCTGCGCCGGCCAGCAGCACACCACCCATCAGGCTGGCCAGCCCCATCAGACGGCCATGCGGCACCTTGACCGCGGCGCGCACCAGATGGGGCGCGGCCAGGCCCACAAAAGCGATCAGCCCCGTCTGCGCCACAGCCGTGCCGGTGGCAAGGGCCAGCACCGCCACCAGCGCGGCGCGCAGCGGCGCCAGCGGCAAGCCCAGGCTGTGGGCCGTGGACTCGCCCAGCGCCAGGCCATCCAGCACCCGCGACAGCGCCCAGGCGGCCACCACGCACAGCAGCCACACCCCGGCCATCAACAGGCACGAGGTCCAGCCCACAAAGCCGGTGGAGCCGAGCAGAAACGCCTGCATGGCCTGCAGGGAATCGGGCGACAGCAGCAGAATGAGCGAGGTGAACGCGCCCAGCACCACGCCCACGATGACCCCGGCCAGCAGCAGGCGCAATGTGTGCTGCACGCCGCGCGCCAGCGCGAGCGTGAGCAGCACCGCCAGCACGGCCCCGGCAAACGCCGCGCCGGTCAGGCCCAGGCGCACCAGCCAGTGGCCCGAGAACACCATGGCCACGGCCGCGCCCTTGGCGCTGCCCACCATGCCCGCAGCGCCGCCCATCATCGCCAGGGCCGTGGCCACGCCCAGAGAGGCGCCCGAGGCGCTGCCCAGCAGGTACGGGTCGGCCAGCGGGTTGCGAAACAGGCCTTGCGCCACGGCACCGGCCAGGCCCAGCAGCGCACCGGCGCACCACGCGCCCAGCGTGCGCGGCAGCCGGATCTCCCACACGATCTGCCAGGCCATGTCCCGTGCGGCATTCCCGGCGGGGTCGACGCTGCGATCCCACAGCGCGGGCCACAGGTTCTCCAGCCCCACGCTGCCCACGCCGGTGCCCAGCGGCACCAGCAGCGCACTGGCCAGCAGCAGCAGGCCCGCCAGCCAGCGACCGCGCTGCACCACCGATCCCATCATGGGCGCACCGCCGCAGGCGCCTTGGCACCGGGCGCGGCCTTGCTGGCGAGGCAGCGTGCCATGATGCGCGCGCCTTCCGCCATGCGCGGGCCGGGCCGCACCAGCACGTCAGCATCGTCGGGCGGGAACACGCACAGCCGCTGCTCGCGCAGGGCGCGCAGGCTGCTCCAGCCCGGCCGCTCGGTCAGGCCCTCCACGCTGCGCGCGCCCACCATGATCAGATCGGGGTCGGCACGCACCACAAACTCGGGGTTGAGCTTGGGAAACGGCCCGAGCGACGCGGGCAGGATGTTGCGCGCGCCCAGCCGGGTCAGTGTCTCGCCGATGAACGACGAGGCCCCTGCCCCGTACGGCCCCCGGTTCACCTCGAAGTACACGCGCACGCCCCGTGCCGCTGGCGGCACGGACTGCGCGGCGGCCTCGACCGCTGCGTCGATATGGCGCCACACGCGCTGGGCATCGGGCACGGCCAGCACCTGGCCCAGCTTGCCCATCACGCGCTGCACGTCGGCGTGGGTCTTGGGCTCCAGCGCCACCACAGCCAGGCCCAGCTGCTCCAGCCTGGCCGAGGCGCGGGACGATGTCGCCATCAGCACCACATCGGGCCGCAGGGCGACGATGGCCTCGATGTTGGGGTCCAGCCCACCGCCCACCTGCGGCAGGCGGGTGACGGACTCGGGCCAGTTGGAATAACGGTCCACTCCCACCAGGCGGTGGCATTGGTCCAGCGCACAAATCGTTTCGGTGAGCGAAGGCAGCAGGCTCACGATGCGCTGGGGCGGGCGCGGCAGCGTCACCGCGCGGCCCCGGTCGTCGGTAACCTGCACCGGCTGCGCCCGCGCCAGCCCGGCCATGAGCAGGCCCAGCACGATGAGGATGGCGATCACCCAGAGGATGCGGCGCACGGGGGTGGGTTTCATCAACGGGGTTCTTTCAAGGTAAGCGGCAGGCCTGCGGCCATGAGCGTAACGCGGGGGCAGACCTGCGCCACCTGCTGGTTGAGGGCGCCCAGCGCATCCACAAAGGCGCGCACCTCGCGCCCCATCGGGATGACCCCCAGGCCTATTTCGTTGCCCACCAGAACAACGGGCCCGGGGGATTGCCGAATCGCTTCTAAAAACATAGCAGCTTGGGCATGCCACTCTAGCGCTTGCGCCTGTTTTTGCTCTGAATTCATGGTTTCGAACCCCAGCGGCATGGTCCAGGAGGTGAGCCACAGCGTGAGGCAGTCCACCACCACCAGGGTCTGCGGCGTGCTGAGCCGCGTGAGAGCCGCCGCTACATCGCGCGGCTCTTCCACCGTCCGCAGGCCGGGCACGCGCTCGGCGCGGTCGCGCTGGTGGCGGGCGATGCGCTCGCGCATTTCGTCGTCCCAGGCTTGGCCCGTGGCGATCAGCACGGCGCGGCGGTCGGCAGACTGCGCCAGCCAGTCGCGTGCCAGCAGTTCGGCGCGGCGGGATTTGCCGCTCTTCTGGCCGCCCAGGATCAGCTCGGTGGTGATGGGGTGCGGGGCCAAAGTCATGCGTGGCCCTCGCCGCCCAGCAGGTGCGCCACCGCCTCGGGGCTGGACGGGAACCAGGCGTGGAAGTAGCTGGCGTGGAAGCTGCCCTGCTGGTACAGCGCCTCGCCCGCGTCGGGCGCCACGGCCTCGTGGGGGCGCGCCGTGCGGGCCACCACGGGGGCGCTGCTGTCGCTGGTCGAATAGTGAAAGGTGTGGCCGCGCAGCGTGTGCCCGGCCACCGTCAGGTGCTGTGGGCCCAGCGCTGCCAGGCGCTTGTGCATGGTCACGCGTCCGGGCAGCAGGCCCCACAGCGGGGCTGCGCTGCCGTCCGCGAGGGTGATGGATTCAAACAGCGCCATCATGCCGCCGCACTCGGCCCACAGCGGCTTGCCCGCCTCCGCATGGGCCCGCAGGCTGGCCTGCATGCCGGTGTTGGCCGCGATCTGCGCAGTGTGCAGCTCGGGGTAGCCGCCGGGCAGCCACACGGCATCGCACTCAGGCAATGCGGCATCGTGCAGCGGCGAGAAGAACACCACGCGCGCGCCCATCTGCTCCAGGCACTGCACATTGGCGGCGTAGATGAAGCAGAACGCCGCATCGCGCCCCACGGCCACTGTGCGGCCTGCGAGCAGCGCAGGCACTGCAATCTTCGACGCGGGCGCCGGAAAGTCCACGGTCCAGCCCTGCAGGTCATCCAGCGTCATCTGACCCAGCGGCGTGGCGGCCAACGCGTCGGCCGCTGCATCCAGCCGCTGCAGGCTGTCGTCCAGCTCGTGTGCGGCCACCAGACCCAGGTGGCGTTCGGGCAGCAGTGCCGCACCGGCCTTGGCGGCTGCTGGTGCGTTGCCGGGCTGCACCCGCATCAGCGCGCCCATCCAGTCATCGGCATCGTGCAGGCCGTCCCGCAGCATGTCGGCATGGCGCGCGCTGCCCACGCGGTTGGCCAACACACCGGCCCAGGGCAGGCCCGGCCGGTAGTGGCGCAGGCCATAGGCCAGCGCGCCAAAGGTGCCCGCCATCGCCGAGGCATCGACCACCGCCAGCACCGGCACGCCAAAGTGCCGCGCCAGGTCGGCCGCGCTGGGGCTGCCGTCAAACAGGCCCATCACGCCCTCGATGAGGATCAGGTCCGAATCACGCGCAGCATCGTGCAGGCGCTGCGCGCAGTCGGCCTCGCCGTTCATCCACAGGTCGAGCTGGTGCACGGGTGCGCCGCTGGCCAGCTGATGCCAGTGCGGGTCCAGAAAGTCCGGCCCGCACTTGAACACCCGCACACGCCGCCCCTGACGCGCATGCAGGCGTGCCAGGGCGGCAGTGACGGTGGTCTTGCCCTGCCCGGAGGCCGGGGCCGCAATCAGCAGCGCCGGGCAGCGGGCAGCAGTGGCCGTCGCCAGGGTCACTGCGGTGCCCACTTCACACCCACGTAGACCGTGCGGCCTGCGGTGGCGTAGGTGCGGGCCAACTGGTAGTCCTTGTCGGCCAGGTTGTCGATGCGGGCCAGCAGCGTGTAGTCGCGCGCAAGGCGCGTGCTGGCGTACAGGTTGACCAAGGTGTAGCCGCCCAGCACGGTGGTATTGGCCGCAGTGTCGAAGCGGCGGCCCGAGGCCTGCACCTCGGCGCCCACGGTCCAGCCTGCCAAGCGCGTGTCGGCGCCAAAGGTGGCGTGCTGCTTGGCGCGGCGCGCCAGCTGCTTGCCGGTGTCCAGGTCGCGCGGGCGCTGCAGGTCGATGGAGCCATGCAACTGCACGTCGCCCACGCGGTGCGAACCGGCGAACGTCACGCCCTTGTATTCAGCCCGGGCGGTGTTGGCATAGCAACCAAAGCTGGAGGCACAAGTGCCCGCGCCGCCAAAGGAGATCAGGTTACTCACACGGTTGCGAAACAGCGTGGCCGAGAAGGTGCTGTTGCCCTGTGCGTAGCGCAGTGCCACTTCGGCGTTGCGGCTGCTTTCGGGACGCAGCGTGGCCACGCCGTATTCGCTGAAGCGGTGGTACAGCGTGGGCGCTCGGAAGGCCGTGCCCACCGAGGCCGTGGCACGCCACTGCGGGGTGATCGCATAGCCATAGGCCACGCTGCCGGTGCCCTTGCCCCCGAACTCGCTGTCGGAATCGTGGCGCAGGTTGAGCTGCACGGTGTGGCCTGCGGCGTTGTAACCGTAGCCCAGCGCCAGCGCGTCTTGCGAGCGCTTGGCGTCGATGGGCTGGTTCTCCAGGCGGTCTTCGCGGCGCTCCAGCGCGGCCGTGACCAGGTGCGCGCCCTGGCGCCATTCGTTCTGGAACAAGTAGCCGCGCAGACGCGTTTCGCTCAGGTAGGGCGAGGGGCGGGTTTCGTATTCGTCGCGCGAGTCGGTGATGGAAAAGCGCGTTTTGTAGGCACTGTTCCACTGGGCTGTCCAGTTGAGGCCCAGCGCGTGCAGGGTGTGCAGGTTCCGGTCGTCCTTGCCCAGGCCGCTGTCGTAGCCGCTGTTGGTGTCGTTGACCATCAGCGTGCCCTCGAGGCGGTGCACGGCGTTCACCTGCAGGCCTACCCGCGCGTGCCCCGCCGTGTTGCGGTAACCATCACGGTCGGGGTTCTGCCCGGCGATGGGGCGGGCGTTGAAGCCCTGGCTGTTCTCTCGGGCCAGGCCCAATGCGTAGTCCACAGTACCGCTGGCACCGCTGATCCCGGCTTCCACCTTGGTGGTGTTGTGGCTGCCCACGCCCACACCCACGTAGGGTGCCGTGCCGTTTTCACCGCGCTTGGTGAAGATCTGCACCACGCCACCGAGGGCATCCGAGCCGTACACGGCACCCGCCGGGCCGCGCAGGACTTCAATGCGGTCGATAAGGCCGAGCGGAATGCTCTCCCAGGGTGCGCCGCCCGTGGACTGCGAATCGATGCGCACCCCGTCGATGTACACCGCTGTGAAGCGGGACTCGGCGCCACGCAGGAACACACCGGTCGTTGTGCCGGGGCCGCCATTGCGCGAAAACTCGACGCCGGGCAGGCGGGCCAGCAGGTCGGCCAGGCCGGTGGCGCCACTGCTTTCGATGGTTTCGCGGTCCACGATGGAGATGTCGGCCACCAGATCGGCCAGCGGCTGCGGCGTGCGCGTGGCGGCCACCACGGTTTCAGACAACGACGGGGCGCGCAGGTTTTGCGCCACCAACTCACCGGAGGCCGGAGCGCTCTGGGCCAAAGCGCTGCAGGCGCTGCCCGCAACCAGGGACAGCATTGCCAAGCGGGGTACGGACAGGCGCAACGACGCCACAGGGCGCGCACGAAGGGTACGGATTTTCATGGGGATCAACGTCAACAAACAACCCGGGCCGGCCTCCCGCCAGCATGTGGGTGATACAGCTGCGCAGCGCCGGACCAAGCGGGCGCACGCAGCCACCGTGTTGGCCGGTATCCGGGCTGGCGGAACACCCCCCCAATACCTTCCCATGCGCTTGTTCAAGGCGCTCAGTGGCTTATGGATGGAGAGAGAATCAGACGATTCGTCCGCTGACCGTTGCGGGGGCAGCGCAGGCTGGGCAAGTACCGGTGGTACGGAGCCTTCCTGCTTCCCGTTGAACTGCGGCATGTGAACCACGCCGCGAGCACCAACAGCGGGATTTTACGACCGTTTACAAGCGTCTTTTTTGCGGCAGAACAGGCAAGCAACTCGGCAGCGCACCCGCGCGGCCGGTGATGCACTTTGATCTGTTTTGTGTTGCGTTATGCACACCACCGCAAACTGGGGCCAGGGGCCGCTCGGTGTCACACCGCCTACAATCCGAGGCTGTATGGCAATACCGTCCCCCACCGACCAGATCGCCGAACGCGTAGAGCGCCTGCTGCTGCGACACGCGGAGTTGCAGCGCACCAATGCCCTGCTGACTGACCAGGTAGCGGCACTGACCCAAGAGCGCGATTCGCTCAAATCCCGCTTGAGCGCAGCACGCGCCCGGGTGGATGCCCTGCTCGAACGCCTGCCCGCCGCCGCGCCGCTCACGAAAGAAGCCGAATGAAGCAAATCGAGGTGCAGATCCTGCAGCAAAGCTATCTGCTGACCTGCCCCGAGGGGCACGAAAGCCGCCTGCTGGATGCCGTTGAGCGCGTAGACACTGCCATGACGCGCATCCGCGATGCGGGCAAGGTTCGCGCACGGGAACGCATCGCCGTGCTGGCGGCCCTGAACCTGGCTTTCGAGATCGCCGATCGCGAAGCGGCAGACCTTGCGGCCGCAGCCCTTCCGGTTGCAAGCCCCTCCCCCAGTGCCAGCCCCAACACAACCGCAGGGCACCAGGAAAGCCTTCTGCCCGACAGCGACCAACAGCGCCTGCAAAGCCTGGTGCATCGCCTGGACGATGCGCTGGGCGACGACGGGCGCCTGCTCTAGGTCTCGCCTTTTCGGCGCCTCCCTCTCACCGGGGGATGCTCAGCAATCCCGCTGGTCACAGTCGCTTGCGGGCTTTACATGGCCCCATGCCCACCGAGCACGCAGGCAGCCCCTACAATCAACAGGTCTGCGAAGCTGTCGGGCTTTATATTTCCTTGAACCAATGCTCATTGAGCTCGGGCTTGGTACATCGTCCGGTGAGCGTGATCATCTCGCGTCAGATGAACCCAACGCCAGGCTGCCCTCGCCCACCTGAACCCCCGGTTCAGGATGAGGGTCCGGTGGCATTCGCAGACACCCTCTTTCTCGTGCCCCTGTCACCGCAACCACCCGCTGCTGCGCCTGTGACTGGGCATTTCCTCGCGGCCCTCCGCGTGCTCCGTCCCTCTTGACTGACATCCCACCATGCTGGACCCCCTGCTGATTGTTGAACTCGGTGTGCTCGGCCTGGCCACAGGTTTTCTCGCCGGGCTGCTGGGGATTGGGGGCGGCATGCTGCTGGTGCCGTTTCTGACCTATATCCTGGGCGCGCGGCAAGTAGCGCCCGACCTGGCCGTGAAGATGGCGATTGCCACGTCAATGGCCACCATCATGTTCACTTCCATCTCCAGCGTGCGGGCTCACCACCGGCGGGGTGCAGTGCGATGGGACATCGTCAAGCGCCTGGCGCCTGGCATTGTGCTGGGCGGCTTCATCGCCAGCCTGGGCGTGTTTGCGCTGCTCAAGGGCTCGTTCCTCGCTATCTTCTTCGCGCTGTTCGTGAGCTTCTCGGCCACGCAGATGTTTCTGGACAAAAAGCCTGCACCCACCCGCCAGATGCCGAGTGGCGCAGGCCAGGTGGCAGCCGGCGGTGTGATCGGCTTCCTGTCGGGCCTGGTTGGCGCGGGCGGCGGCTTTGTGAGCGTGCCCTTCATGACCTGGTGCAATGTACCCATCCACAATGCCGTCGCCACCAGCGCAGCGTTGGGATTTCCGATCGCGCTGGCGAATGTGATTGGCTACGCCATTGGCGGCCAGAACGTGAGCGGCCTGCCGTCTGCGTCCCTGGGCTACATCTGGCTACCAGCATTGGGGGTGATTGCCAGTTGCAGCGTACTGACGGCCCCACTGGGAGCCAAAGCGGCGCACAACCTTCCCGTCAAGCAACTCAAGCGCGTGTTTGCATCGCTGCTGTTTGGCCTGGCAGCCTACATGCTGTGGAAAGGCGTATCGGCCGCCTGAGGCTGACGCAGAGGCATACTCCCGGCAGTCCGCCTCGTCGCAATATCTGAGCGCTGGCGCTTCAGGTGTTCAGAGGTCGGTGACGACCCTGGGCCTTGAGCGGCAGGGGCTTGCTCAACATCGCGCGGAACTGGTCTGCCGGCAACCCGGGCGCGCACAGAAAGCCCTGGTAGTGCTCGCACTGCATTTGTTGCAGCACGGCCTGCTGGGTTTCAGTTTCCACCCCCTCGGCCACCACTTCGATGTGCATGGCGCGGCCCATGCTGATGATGGCGCTGACGATGGCCCGGTCGCCGTCATCGTCGGGCAAACCACGCACAAAAGACTGGTCGATCTTGAGCTTGTGAATGGGGAGCTTCTTGAGATAGGCCAGGCTCGAATAGCCCGTGCCGAAATCATCGATGGCCAGCCCAATGCCCAGGTCAGCCAACACGCGCAGACGCTGCTCCATCTCCTGCGCGTCCTGCAGCAGGATGGTTTCCGTCAGCTCCAGCTCCAGCAAGGTGGGCGGCAACTGGTGCACCGCCAGCAGCCTGGTAATGCGGTCCACAAAGTCGGGCTGGCGAAACTCCAGCGCCGACACGTTCACCGAAATCATGATGGGCGTGCCGCCGTGCATCCAGAGTGCGGCCTCTCGCACCGCCTGCTCCATCACCCAGGCGCCCAGGGTCACGATGTAGCCTGACTCTTCGGCCAACGGGATGAACACGGCGGGCGACACTGCTCCGAACTCGGCGTCCGTCCACCGCAGCAGTGCCTCCGCCCCAGTAATGCGCCCGGTCGCCATGTTGACCTGGGGCTGGTAGTGCACGGCCATGCGCTGCAGGCCCAGCGCCTGGCGCATCGCATGCTCCATCTGCATGCGCGCCAGCAGGTTGGCGTTCATCTGGGGCTGGTAGAAGCCATAGCTGCCACGCCCCCGCTCCTTCACACGATACATCGCAGTGTCGGACTGCTTGATGAGGTCGTCGAGGGTGGTGCCATCTTGCGGATACAGCGCGATGCCAATGCTGCACTGGATCGAAAAACCCATGCTGTCGAGCATGAAGGGCTTGAGCATGTCGTCCAGGATCCGGCGTGCCACGCTCTCGGCCACGGATGCGTCTCCACCGTGCAGATAGATGACAAATTCATCACCCCCCAGGCGGCACAGCATGTCGGTCTGCCGCAAGCAGGTCTGCAGACGCTCGGCCACGAGCTGCAGGACCCGGTCACCGAACGGATGCCCCAGGGAATCGTTGATGATCTTGAAGCGATCCATGTCGAGGAACAGGATGGCAAAGCCCGTGTCGCTCTGGCGCGCCCCCTGGATGGCCGTATCCACGCGTTGCGACAGCAGCAAGCGGTTGGGAAGACCGGTGAGCACATCGCTGTAGGCCAGCTCTTCAATGCGTTTTTGCGCAGCATGCTGCAGCGTGAGATCGCGCATGAAGCCAATGCTCTGCACCAGCCGCCCTTCGTCGTCGCGCAGGGCGACCCAGGACAACTGGACCGCGCAGTACGCGCCGTTGTCACGGGGCAACCACAGCTCGCCCTCCCAGAAACCATCCTGGCCCCAACCTTGCAGTACCTGCTCCATGAACGAGGCATCCGAGCCGCCGCCAAACAGCGAGGCCGCCACACAGCCTTCAAAATCCTTGGCGGTAGGCCCCACCAGGCGCTCGCACCCGGGGTTCATGCGCATGATGTGGTGTTGACTGTCTGCGATGAAGATCGCATCCAGGCTGGACTCGAACACACGCGCCGCCAGTCGCAGGCTGGCCTGGATCTCCGTCTGGCGGGTAATGTCCCGGAACGAATACACCCGCCCCACCGCACGGCCCTGGCTGAACTGCGGCACCGTGCGCATCTCCAGCACCACGCCATTGCGCAGTGCGACGATGTCAGTGCTCTCTTGCATGGGCTCTCGGTCGATAGCGGCCAAGCGCTCCGCATACAAGCGGGCGTCAGCCACCTGGCCCGCCATGAAGGCGTACACCGCAGCATCGTCACGCTCGAGCAGCAGTTGGCGCGGCAGGCTCCACAGTTGTGCCAGACGCTGGTTGAAGGCGCGCACCTCGCGGTCGAGCCCACACACCAGCATGCCGTCAGCGGCGGAATCGAGGGTAGCGCGCAGCTCCGAAAGCAGCGTCTCCAACTCACGCTCCGTGGTCTCCTGGCGGCTGCGGTCCAGCATGGTCAGCAGCAGCGCGCTTCTGCCCTCGCTCCCCCACGGCACGCGCCTGACACAGCGCTGCACCGGCACCAAGGTGCCGTCGGCACGCAGCAAGCTGGTGTGGGCAGTAATGCCCTGGGCAATCACGTCGGCAGGCTCGGACCAAAAAGCCAGCTCTTGGGGCGTGCTGGCCAGATCAAGCACAGACCGTCCCTGCATGGCGGCTACGGAGAGGCCTGTCAGGCGCTCCGCGCCCGCATTGGCCTGCAGAATGTGCAGGCTCTCCTCGTCCAGCAGCCAGACAGCCTCTTGGAGGCCATCGAGCCAACCATGCGCTTGCAAATCGCTCACGCCGCAGCCTCGTCAGAGCCCGGACTGACCGCTCGCTCAAAGAAGTAACAGATCCGCTGCCGGGGAGATAGGTAGTCGAGCGCGTCGCGCGGCAGCTGCGCAGGCTTCAGGCTGCGCCGTATGCCCAGTTCAGGTACGGTTTCCAGGTCCAGTATCGGCGCCTCATCCTTGGGAATCCGGGGATCGTGCACGATGACCTTGGGCCGCAGCGGTCGCGACGAGTTGACCGACGCCACGATGGCATAACGATCATTGACCAACTGCACGATGGAGCCGGGCGGGTAGACACCCATCATGCGAATGAAAGCCCCCAGAACCACCGAATCGAACCGCGCCTTGAGCTGGGCAAAGATCACGGAGAGCGCCTCATGCGGCGTGAGCGCCGTCACGCCCATGGCGGGGTTGCACATCCGGTCGTATTGGTTAACCAAGGCCAGAACCTGGCTCGTGCGCCCCAGATCAGGCCCCTTCAGGCGCAGGGGAAACCCGCTGCCGTCACACATCTCATGGTGCCGGGCAACCGCAGTCAACACCGCTTCGGTAAACCCCATGCGTTTGGCCAAGGCTACGGACTCCGCCACATGGGTCTCATAGCGTGTGCGCTCCATCGGGATCATGGAAGGAGTAGGCTGTCGCAGGTTGGGCGGCAGCTTGAGCTTGCCGATGTCGTGGATCAAGGCAGCGACACCCAGATCGTGCAGCTCCTCGCTTTTCATGCCCAGAGAGCGTCCTAGCAACAGCGAGATCACCATCACGTTGATCGGGTGCAAACCGTTGCGTTCGCCCACACCTTCGGACAGCAGCCGGATGACGGAGTCACCGTTCTCCAGCAGTTCCGTGACACAGCCCGAAACCAGTGCCTCACCCTTGGCCCTGGCCTGGTCCGGGTGCTCGGACACCGTACGCTCCATGGACTGGTACTGCCGTGTGGCCTCTGAAAAACGCTGGTTGCAGGCAGCCAGCGCCCGGTTTTGTGCCTCCAGCAGGTCCCGGCGCCGCTGCGCTTCGGGGTCCACGGCGCCGGCCGTACCAGCGCCAGGTGAATCCAGACCATTGGGAGGAGATTCCGTCATCTCTGGCACGCTCCACGCGGCTGGCACCAGCTCCTGCAGCTCAGGATCGCTCTTTTTGGGCACATAACGCACCTCTGTCAGCCCCAGTTGCCGCAGGGTGGATATCTGCTCCATCGTCGCCACCCGGAAACTGCTGGTCGGGAACGGATGGTGCATCCAACCCACATCGAGCTGGATGTACATGCCGACACGCAGTTGGCTGATGTCGATGAGGATGGATGAGTTCACTTCAGGCGCACGCGATACAAGGTGACATCAATGCCACCAATAGTTACGCAGATTATCACCAGTTCCAGCTGCGCGACGAAGAACCGGCTGGCACCGCAGCGATAAGGCAACACTTTGCGAACACCGGCCCCTCAAAGGCAACTGCAGTCTCCCGTCGGAGGGGCCGCCCGGTCTTGAACTGCCGCGTTGATCACTCCTGCCGACGCAGCCAATGACCGCTGCGTTACGCCGCAGTCAACGGCACCAGAGCGATGGCTTGTAAATGAGATCCATCCACAGCGCCCAGGCGGCCACTGCGCACAGCATGCCACCTGCAGCTCGCGTCCCCCAATCGGACCGCACCAGGTTCAAACGGCTGCGAAGCCTGCTCCATGCCCAGGGACCACTCACCAGCCATACCCCGCTGCCCACGGCAAACAACGCCATGGTCAGCGCGCCCTCCAAGGCTCCACCGCTGAGCGCCGCCACCAACAAGGCCGAATACAGCAGTCCGCAAGGCATCAGGGCCCACAAAGCACCGGCCGCCAGCACCCCGCCTGGAGCACCCACCAGCGGACGAACACGGCCCCACACCAACCGGCCGGCCTGCTCCACCCAGGCAGGCTGACGCGACTGCACCATCATCATGAGACCCCAGGCCATCACCGCCACATGCATGAGCGTCCAGGCAGGACGCAGGGCCGTGGTCTGCTGGGTCAGCCATGCCAGGCTGCCCATAGCCAAGGCAGCCGCTGCCCCCGCACCCGCATACCCCAGAATGCGCCCCGCATGAAAAGCCACGGTGCGATGCACCACGCCGCCACGCGGCGCCCAGCGCACCACCTGTTCAGCTCCCTCCGGTGACTGCCCCGCACCTGCAATCGCCCCACCCTGCCCCACCAACGCCCCACAGGGTGCGGAGCACATGGCCAAGCAGTGGGACCCTCCAGCGAGTCCCATGAACAATGCAGTCCAGCCAACCGTTGCAAGCATAGGTGTCAGATGATGCGCGAAAACCGAGCCCGGTTGCGGTCTGCCTGTAGATAGCGATCAAACACCATGGCTATGCCGCGCACGAAGAACCAGCCGGTAGCGGTCACTTCAATACCCTCTGGCCCCACCCGCACCAGCCCTTGCTCCTGCATGCCCTCCAGCTGAGCCAACTCCGCTGCGAAGTACTGACGAAAATCGATCAGCCACGCTTGCTCCATCGGCTCGAACAGCAACTCGCCCTGGCACATCAAGGCCATGATGGCTGCACGACGCACCAAGTCGTCCCGCGTCAGGGCCAGCCCGCGAACCACGGGCAAGCGCCCTTGGTCCAGGAAGTCGTAGTACTCGTCCAGTGTCTTCGAGTTCTGGCTGTAGGTGGCACCGACCCGGCCGATGGCCGATACACCGAGGCCAATCAGGTCGCAGTCTGGCTGCGTGCTATAGCCCTGGAAGTTACGGTGCAGACGCCCCTGGCGCTTGGCCACGGCCAGCGCGTCCGTAGGGAGAGCAAAGTGGTCCATGCCCACATACACATACCCAGCGTCCATGAACGCATCCAGCGAACGTGACAGCATGGCCAGCTTGCTCCCGCCAGTGGGAAGCTCGGCGGAGACAATGCGCCGCTGTGGCTTGAAGCGCTCCGGCAAGTGGGCATAGGCATACAAGGCAATGCGGTCAGGCCGCAACTGCGCAACCTGTGCCAGCGTGCGGTCAAAAGACTCGGGTGTCTGGCGCGGCAAGCCGTAGATCAGGTCGACGTTCACCGAATCAAAACCCAGCGAACGAGCGGAGTCCACCAGCGCAAAGACCTGTTCGGCCGGCTGGATGCGATGAACGGCCTTTTGCACTTCGGCGTCAAAGTCCTGCACACCAAAACTCAAGCGATTGAACCCCAGTTCGGCCAGCAGCGCCAATCGATCCGCGTTGACAGTACGCGGATCCACTTCGATCGAGTATTCCCCTCCCGGCGCAAGCGTGAAACTGCGTTTGAGCATGGCCATCAGCTCTCGCAAGCCAGCGTCCGAGAGAAAGGTGGGCGTTCCGCCGCCAAAGTGCAACTGACTGACCACCTGCCCCACCCCGCAGTGGGCCGTGTGCAGGTCAATCTCACGGCTCAGATAGCGCAAGTAGACGTCAGCACGGTCATGGTGCTTGGTAATGATCTTGTTACAAGCGCAGTAGTAACACAGCGATTCGCAAAACGGAATGTGCACGTACAAAGACAGCGGCATGGCCTTGGCCACCGTGCCTGAACGGCGTTGCTCCAGCGCCAGCACATAGTCTTCCTCACCGAACGCCTCCACAAAACGGTCGGCCGTTGGATACGATGTATAACGGGGCCCTGGCACGTCAAAACGGCGCAGAAGATCTTGCGAAACAGCAGTCATGGGAGAATTTCCTTGCGTACACCTTGACTGTGCCGTAGGCTCCAGGACACGTCCTTGACCTGCATCAAGTGAACCCATCGGCCATACGGCGACAATTTGATGAAGGTCAGCCGCTGGCCCGCGCCATGCTCAAATGTCCATGCGCGGCAAGCGCGATATGCCCGGCCACCAACCCAAGTCCAAGTGCTTATGAATCCGCTCACCATCAAAGTCGCCTGCTCCAACTGCAACCTTCGGGAGTTGTGCATGCCTGTGGGCCTGAATGAAGAACAGCTGCAGCGTATCGACGAGGTCGTTGCTGTGCGTCGCAAGGTCAAGCGTGGCGGCACCTTGTTCCGCAATGGCGAATCCTTCACATCCCTTTATGCGATCCGCACAGGATTCTTCAAGACCTGCGTGGCCACCGAAGATGGTCGCGACCAAGTCACGGGGTTTCAGATGGCGGGCGAGATCATCGGGCTGGACGGCATCGTCAATGACCACCACACCTGCGATGCGGTGGCACTGGAAGACGCCGAGGTCTGTGTCATGCCTTTCGACCGTATCGAAGAGCTGTCACGTGAAGTCACGGCCCTGCAGCACCATGTGCACAAGATCATGAGCCGCGAGATTGTGCGCGAGCATGGCGTGATGCTGCTGCTCGGCAGCATGCGCGCAGAAGAGCGTCTGGCAGCCTTCTTGCTGAACCTCGTACAGCGCCTGCATGCGCGGGGCTTCTCGCAGTCCGAGCTGGTGCTGCGCATGACGCGAGAAGAGATTGGCAGCTACCTAGGCCTCAAGCTCGAAACGGTCAGCCGCACGTTCTCCAAGTTTGTGGAGGAAGGTATCGTGGAGGTCAAGCAGCGCCATGTCCGCATCCTCGACACCGATGCCCTGCGGCGCATTGTGAATAGCCAGCAAACCTGCCACTGAGCAACGGCGGCACTCGCCCAGAGCCGGGCACTACACCAGGTTCGTGCAGTGCTGGCTCATTGCCGCCGGGCACGCAACGCGAGCCCAGACAGGCAACCGACAAAGTTCAGGAGCAAGAAGATGTCTTGCGGCAATCGTCGGGCCGCTCCGCATTGGGCACCGGACACCGGTTGACCTCAAAGGGTGACATGGACAGCAGTGTCGTCAGTGCGCTGGTGGCCATGGTGATGGCCCAGAACGCAAAAAAAGCAAGGGTGTAGACACCCTCCCTCGAAAACGCCAGAGGCTGCCCGAACCAGTGCAGGTCCTGGGGGTCCACCATGGCAAAAACAAGCATCTCCAGCACGCCCGCCATCAAGAAGGCGGGCCAGGCAATCCACATCAGGCGTTGCGTCCACATATCGATTTTGTCTCCTGGTGCTGCATGCGGTCACGCTCAGGCGTGAGACCGCAGGGTTGTCAGCGTGGTTGGTCCTGGACCGGGGTGGCCGCATGGTTGCGGGCCTTGAGGGCCGGCGCCAGACTCTTACCTGGAGCGACCAGGGTCTTGTTGATCTCGATACCCTGGCGGTAGTAGTCCTCGGCCACCACGGGATCGGGCCGCGAAATCGCGAGCCACAGGGTTACAAAGCCGGCCACGATCACGATCGCAGGCCCGGCAATCACCAGCCACACGTGGCCAAACTTCCACCAGGGCGGGGAAACTGCCGGCGTAGCGATGGCAGGGTTTGAAGGCATGGCGCTCTACTCCTCAACAAATTCGATCAAAGTGCGGTCCTGACGGGCCGCTCCGGGACGCCGCTCAGCGCGGCACGAGAAATACGGATTTTTCCGTCACATGGGTGGCAGCCCCTACGGCCTGCACGTCAAACTGGACCGCGTGCGATCCCGGCGTGGCCGAGCCATACGGAATCTGCAGGCGCACAGCCACCCAGCGGGACTCTGCAGGCCCAATATCCACATCGGCCTCAGAGGCTACCTCCAGCCCCTCCAACCCACGCGCGCTGATGCGATAGCGCTGCTCGCCCTCGGTGGCATTCATGATCTGCAACCGGTAAATGTTCTCCAGCTTGCCGCCCGACACAATGCGCGAGAGTGCAGCGCGGTCACGCACAACGTCCACTTTCAGCGGCGTACGCACCACCAGACTGGCCAGCATGGCCACGCAGAGGGCCACCAGAACTGCGCTGTAAATCAGTACCCTGGGGCGCAGCACTCGGCGGAAGATCTGAGATTGCGTCCAGCGCTTGGCCACCCCGTTCTGGGTGGAATAGCGGATCAGTCCGCGTGGATACTGCATCTTGTCCATCACTGTGTTGCAGGCATCCACGCACAGGCCGCAGCCAATACATTCGTATTGCAGGCCGTTGCGGATATCAATGCCCACCGGACAGACCTGCACACACAGGGAACAGTCAATGCAGTCGCCCAGCCCCTGGGCTTTGTAATCGACGTTCTTCTTGCGCGGACCTCGCTGCTCGCCCCGCTCTGGATCGTACGTGACGATCAGGGTGTCCCTGTCAAACATCGCACTCTGAAAGCGCGCGTAAGGGCACATGTACTTGCAGACCTGCTCACGCATGAAGCCTGCGTTGCCATAGGTAGCAAAACCGTAGAACAGGACCCAAAAAATCTGCCAGCCGCCCTGGAACGCCAGCAGTTCGCTGCCCAGTTCGCGGATAGGCACAAAGTACCCGACGAAGGTGAACCCAGTCCACAAAGCCACGGCAATCCATACGACCTGCTTGAAAAACTTCTTGCGAATTTTCTCGAACGTCCAGGGACCGTTGTCCAGACGAAGGCGTGCGCTGCGCTCCCCTTCGATCTTGTGCTCGATCCACATGAACATTTCGGTATACACCGTTTGCGGACACGCAAAGCCGCACCACAGACGCCCCGCCACGGCTGTGAACAGGAACAGCGACAACGCCGAAATGATCAAAAGGCCGGTGAGGTAGATGAAATCCTGCGGGTACAGCACCAAGCCGAAGATGTAGAACCTGCGAGCCCCCAGGTCAAACAGCACCATCTGGCGCTGCCCCCATTCGAACCAGGGCAATCCATAAAACACCAACTGGGTAAGAAACACCATGCCCCAGCGCCAGCGCGCAAACAAACCGCTGATGGAGCGCGGATAGATCTTTTTCTGCGCTTCGTACAACGAAATGATCTCCCCCGCGGAAGATGCATCGGGGGCGACTGGCGTGATCGGGATGACCTTGCGAGCGGGCTCGCTGGGTGTACTCATGGTGTCGCTTTATGGATAGGGAAGCAGGATGGGTCGCTCAGAAAAACACCGGAAGGCACCTACAGTGCCGTCCGGTTGCCAGGTCAACGCGCTGCCACCTGCTTGTTCGACAGACCCCAGACATAGGCAGAGAGTACGCCGATCTGTGCCTCAGTCAACTTTTCGGCCTGGGCAGGCATCTGGTTGACCTTGCCGTTGTTGATCATGGCAGTAATGGCCGCCTCACCCCAGCCATGCAGCCAGATGTCATCGGTCAGATTGGGAGCGCCGAGCGCCTGGTTGCCCTTGCCGTCCATGCCATGGCAGGCTGCGCAGGCTGCAAACTTGGGCTTGCCCAGCGAAGCACGCAGCGAGTCATGCGGGCTGCCCGACAGGCTCAGCACGTAGTGCGACAGATTGCGCACGTCTTCCGGGCTACCCACAGCAGCCGCCATGGGAGGCATGTTGCCGATGCGGCCCTTCTCCAGGGTCTCGCGGATCTTCTCGGGGGTGCCACCATGCAGCCAGTCGTTGTCCGTCAGGTTCGGGAAGCCCTTGCTGCCGCGAGCATCCGAGCCGTGGCACTGTGCGCAGTTGTTCATGAACAAGCGCTCGCCGATCGCATGGGCCTGGGGGTCTCCGGCCACGTCCTCGGGCTTCATGGAAGCAAAGCGGGCATACAGCGGCTCCAACTCCGTCTTGGCCTTGGCCATCTCGGCTTCGTACTCGCCCTTTTGCGTCCAGTTGAGCTTACCGGTGAAGCTGCCTAGGCCCGGGTAAGCGGCCAGGTAGCCGAGGCCAAAGACAATGGTGATGACGAACAGCCACACCCACCAGCGCGGCAGGGGGTTGTTCATCTCGACCAGATCCTCGTCCCAGACGTGGCCTGTGGTGTTATCGGAGGTGGCTGCCACCTTCTTGCGGCCTGCCATCCAAAGCAGAATGCCGCAGGCGATGATGCCGGCCAGGGTTATCGTGGTCACAAAGACCGACCAGAAATTGCTGGTGAAGTCACTCATGGGGTGTTCTCGTTCTGGTGAAGGTCAATCTTGGTCGAACGGCAGCTGGGCCGCCTCGTCAAACCGGGACTGGTTACGGCCCCGGTAGGCCCAGACCCAGATGCCAATGAAGCAGGCCATCGATGCCAGGGTGGCGACGATGCGCATGGTGGTGATGTCCATGGGATATCTCCTTCGCTTACTTGAGCGCACGGCCCATGACTTGCAGGTAGGCGATGAGCGCGTCCTGCTCCGTCTTGCCCTTGACCTCGCCCGCCGCAGCAGTGATCTGCTCGTCGGTGTAAGGCACACCCACGGTGCGCAGCGCTTTCATGCGAGGCGCCATGACGGCAGGGTCCACCTGGTTCTTTTCGAGCCAGGGGTACGCAGGCATGTTGGACTCGGGAACCACATCACGGGGGTTGTTCAGGTGGATGCGATGCCATTCGTCGCTGTACTTGCCGCCCACACGGTGCAGGTCAGGACCCGTGCGCTTGCTGCCCCACTGGAAGGGATGGTCATACACAAACTCGCCCGCCACCGAGTAGTGGCCGTACCGCAGCGTCTCGGCGCGGAAGGGGCGGATCATCTGCGAGTGGCAGTTGTAGCAACCCTCGCGGATGTAAATGTCGCGGCCAGCCAGTTGCAGCGCGTTGTAGGGCTCCACGCCCTTGACCGCCTCGGTAGTGGACTTCTGGAAGAACAGGGGCACGATCTCGACCAGCCCGCCAATGGCGATCACGATCAGGATCAGCACGATCATCAGAAAGTTGTTGGTCTCCACCTTTTCATGGGAGAAGCCGGTCGAAGCAGATGGGTTGTTATTGGACATGAATGATCTCCTTCGGACTCAAGCGTGGGCCGTATTCACTGCAGGAATGGCGACCTTGACCGAACGGCCCGAGATGGCAGTCAGCCACACGTTCCAGGCCATGACCAGCATGCCGCCCAGGTACAGCAAGCCACCCGCCACACGAATCACATAGAAGGGATAGGTGGCCTTCACGCTTTCCACAAAGGTGTAGGTGAGCGTGCCGTCGGGGTTGACCGCGCGCCACATCAGGCCTTGCATCACACCGGCGATCCACATGGCGGCGATATACAGCACGATGCCAATAGTGGCCATCCAGAAGTGCAGCTCGATCGCCTTGACGGAGTGCATCTTGTCCTTGCCGAACAGGCGCGGCACCAGGTAATACAGCGAGCCCATCGAGATCAGACCCACCCAGCCCAAGGCACCCGAGTGCACGTGGCCAATGGTCCAGTCGGTGTAGTGGCTCAGGGCATTGACGGTCTTGATGGACATCATGGGTCCTTCGAACGTGGACATGCCGTAGAACGACAGCGACACGATCAGGAAGCGCAGGATGGGATCGTCACGCAGCTTGTGCCATGCGCCCGACAGGGTCATGATGCCGTTGATCATGCCGCCCCAGCTGGGGGCCAGCAGGATGAGCGAGAACACCATACCCACCGATTGCGTCCAGTCGGGCAGCGCGGTGTAGTGCAGGTGGTGTGGGCCGGCCCACATGTAGGTGAAGATCAGCGCCCAGAAGTGGACGATGGACAGGCGATAGCTGTACACCGGACGGCCTGCCTGCTTGGGGATGAAGTAGTACATCATGCCCAGGAAGCCAGCGGTCAGGAAGAAGCCCACCGCATTGTGGCCGTACCACCATTGCACCATGGCATCCTGCACACCGGCATAGGCCGAGTAGCTCTTCATAAAGCCCGCAGGAATGGCTGCGCTGTTCACCAGGTGCAGCAGAGCCACGGCCAGAATGAAGGCACCAAAGAACCAGTTGGCCACGTAGATGTGCTTGACCTTGCGGGTTCCAATGGTTCCAAAGAACACGATGGCATAGGACACCCAGACCAGCGTGATCAGGATGTCGATGGGCCATTCGAGCTCGGCGTATTCCTTGCCTTGGGTATAACCCATGGGCAGGCTGACTACCGCGGCGGCAATGACCAGCACCCAGCCCCAGAAGGTGAAGGCAGCCAAAGGACCAGCAAAGAGCCGGACCTGGCTGGTGCGCTGGACCACGTAGTAGCTGGTGGCAAACAGCGCGCTACCGCCAAAACCAAAGATCACCGCATTGGTGTGCAAAGGTCGCAAGCGGCCATAGCTGAGCCAGGGAATGCCAAAGTTGAGTTCTGGCCAGGCGAGCTGGGCGGCGATGATGACGCCTACCAGCATACCAACCACCCCCACCACCACGGCCAGTATAGAGAACTGCCGCACTACCGTATCGTTGTAGTGCGCAGCATTTGTTTTTGGAAAATCCATCGGGCACCTCTTTATATTGCAGTAAGAGTTTGTTGCAGTCGCGGCTATCGGGCATTGACACAAGTCAACCGTCTCGGAGAATGCGCTCCCCCTCTTGTTCGACGCTTTCGAACTGCCCGTGGTACACCGCCCACCACAGTCCTCCCAGGATCAGAAGCACCAACATCACGGACAACGGAATCAGCAAATACAGGATGTCCATCAGACGGGCTCCAGTGGGTTTTTGGAAAGATCGAGAGGCTGCGGCGGCGGGCTGCCAGCCAAGGAGTCTGGGCGCACAGGCACCGTGCCCTCCCTCGGCTGCGATCCCTGCCATCCTGGCAGCGAAGGCAGGTCGCGCGCCAGGCGCGCTGCATTGAGCACGACCAGCAGCGAACTGAGCGCCATGCCCAGCCCGGCCAACCAGGCGGGCATCCAGCCCACCACCGCCAGTGGCACACACAGCGCGTTGTAGCCCGCAGCCCACCACAGATTCTGCCGGACCACGCGTAAGGTGCGGCGTGCCAGCAACACGGTCTGCGGCACCAACGCCAGGCTGTCACCCAGCACCACAAAGTCCGCCCGCGACTGTGCCAGCGGCACGGAACGCCCAAAGGCAAACGACACATGGGCACCTGCGAGCACGGGGCCATCATTGAGGCCGTCGCCCACCATGGCCACATGGTGGCCCTGCACCTGCAGCGCCTGCAAGGCAGCCAGCTTGCCCTGAGGCGTGCACTCGCCCTGGACGCGGGCAATGCCCGCCTGCGCGGCCACCCGCTGCACCGCCCCGCGGCGGTCACCCGAGAGCAGTTGCACGGCGACGCCGTCTTGCTGCAACGTCTGGACCACGGCCGAGGCCTCGGCCCGCAAGTCTTCCATCAGATCGAAGCGGGCCAGCTCACGCAGGGCTCCATCCGACGCTTGTTCCGAGAGCACCACCTGCAGCGCAGCACCACTGTCATCGCTGGCAACACCCGCATGGTGGGCCGAACCCAGGCGGATCGTCCGCGCGACCATTCCCCCGGTGACGTCCTCCACAGTGGCGGTCAGCCCCTGCCCCGCATCTTCCTGCAGGCCCTTCACCTGCCAGCGTCCCAACGGGGCCTGCCGTGCAGCCGCCGCAGCCAGGGCCCGCGAAGCCGGGTGCATCGACTGGCGCGCGAGCGCGGCTGCTAGGTCCAGCGCCTCTTCTGCGCTGCAACTGCCGGCAGGACGCACGGCCTGCAGCGCCATACCGTCCCGGGTCAGCGTGCCCGTTTTGTCAAACACCATGGTATCCACCTGGGCCAGCGCTTCCAGCCCCTGCAGATTGCGCACCAGCACGCCATGGCGCGCCAGCGTACCCGCGGCGGTGAGCATGGCCACCGGGGTGGCCAATGACAACGCGCACGGGCAGGTGACGATAAGCACCGCCACCGCCACCATCAACGCATGCCCAGGGTCCGACGGCCACCAGTAGGCAGCAGCCAGCGCTGCCGCCAGCAATACGGCCACCAGGAAAGGCCGTGCAATGCGGTCAGCCAGTTGGGCCAGGCGGGGCTTCTGCAGCGACGCGCTTTCCATCAGGGCCACAATTTGCGCAAAGCGGGTCTGCCCACCGGTGCCTTCCACCAGCACCTCGACGGGCGACTGCAGGTTGTAGCTGCCCGCTGTCACGCTGCTGCCCACAGGGCGTGCCACGGGAGTGGACTCGCCCGTCAGCAAAGCCTCGTCGGCGTGGGTGCTGCCCGCCGTGATGCGGCCATCGGCTGGGAAAGCCTCCCCTGGCAGCACGCGGATGGTGTCTCCCGCCCCAATCCGCCGCGTGGCCACGCGGGTGAAGCTGCCATCCGCCGCGCGGCGCTCCACACTGTCGGGCAGGCGGTTCATCACGGCCTCCAGCGCGCCCGCCGTGCGGTCGCGCAGGCGCAGCTCCAGCCAGCGACCGGTGAGCAGGAAGAACACGAACATGGTCAAGGAGTCGTAGTACACCTCCTTGCCAAAGATGCCTGCGGGATCAAAGGTGCCTGCGGTGCTGACCACAAAAGTGATCGCCATGCCGAGTGCCACGGGCAGGTCCATGCTGACCCGGCGCAGGCGGATGTCACGCAGCGCACTGGCAAAAAAAGGACCGCAAGAAAAGACCACCATGGGCAGCGTGATGACCCACGAAGCCCAGCGCAACAGCTGCTCCATCTCGCCCGACAGGTCGCCCGGCTGCGCCACGTAGGCAGGCCACGCGTACATCATCACCTGCATCATGCAAAAGCCTGCCACCAGCCAACGCCACAGCGCGCGGCGGCTCTCGCGCAGGCGCTGGTCGCGCGCAAACGCATCCATCGCCGGCATGGCGCGGTAACCCGCTCGGCGCACAGCCTCCATCCACTGCGACGGCACAACCCGGCCAGGTTGCCACACCACGCGGGCCCGACGTGTGGCGGCGCTCACATCGGCCTGCACCACGCCCGGCACGGCCCGCAAAGCATCTTCAATAGTGAGGGCGCAGGCAGCGCAGTGCATGCCCTCCAGCACCACCTGGGAGTCCCAGGCTGTGGATGCGGGGTCTGCCGAAGCGCTGTCCGCCGCGCTACCGGCCAATGGGGTCCCTGCCGGTGTGCAAGGGCGGCCAAACGCCAGCCACTCCTGGGGGTCGTCCAGCAGCTCCACCCGCTGCATCGGCAACGGGTTTGTCACGCTGTCAGGCTGGAGCGCCGGAGATGCAGCCGGCGCACCGGGTTGAAACATGGACATGGGTCAAGCCTATCTGCGGGACATCGCCAGTACATTGACGTGGATCAAGCCCCAGAACATGATTCATCCTAAGCTTGTTCCATCACTTTGAGGAGCCCTTTTATGTACAAACGCATCCTGATCGCCACAGACGGATCCCCTCTGTCAGACAAAGCGGTGGAACATGGCCTGTCGCTGGCCGCACTGACCGGCGCTACCGTGGTCGCCCTCAAGGTGGTGCCCCGCTATCCCCGCAGCTACTTTGAAGGCGGCATGCCGGTGGACATGAACGATGTCAAACGCATCGAAGCCCAATGGGGCGATTCCGCACAGGCCATGGTTGATGGCGTGAAGGCCCAGGGCGGCACGCAAGGCGTGACCGTGAAGGCCGTGGTCGCCAAGTCCGACCTGGTGGCCGAGGCCGTGATCGCAGCCGCCAAGAAGCACAAGTGTGATTTGATCGTGATGGCCTCGCACGGCCGCAAGGGCATCAAGCGCTTGCTGCTGGGCAGCGAAACCCAGCATGTGCTGACGCATTCGCACATCCCGGTGCTGGTGCTTCGTTAAGCATAAAAACGGCCGCTAGTGCTAGTCCATCAAGCATCAATAGCTATTAAATAGGTAGCAAAACACCGAGCAGGCTTGCCGCCTCCTCGGTGTTCTTCATTCAGGGCTGTGTGCCCTGCGGCTCAGTGGTTGCCCAGGTAAAGTTGCGCCATCCGCTCATCGGCCAGCAGACCCTGCGCCGGGCCCTGCAACACGCAACGACCCTGGTCCAGGATGTAGCCCTGCTGGCTGATCTGCAGCGCCTGGCGTGCGCGCTGCTCTACCATCAGCACCGCCACGCCTGCGGCGGGCAGCTTCTGCACCATGTCGAACACCTTGCCCACCAATGACGGTGCCAGCGCTGCCGTGGGCTCATCGAGCACCATGATGCGGGGCGACGGCATGAGGGCCCGCGCAAAGGCCAGTTGCTGGCGCTCGCCGCCCGAGAGGTTGCTGGCGGGCTGCGGCAAGCGCTCCACCAGCGCCGGAAAATCAGCCAGCACCTCGTCCATGCGGCGCTTGATGTTTGCCACGCCCCGCACCACCAGCAGGTTCTCGCGCACGGTGAGCGACGGAAACACGTTGGCCACCTGCGGCACATAAGCCAGGCCCGCGTCAAAACGGTCTTCGGCTGACAGGGCCGTGATGTCGCGTCCGCCCAGGTGGATAGTGCCTGCCACACGCGGCAGCAAGCCCAGCAGCGCCTTGACCAGGGTCGACTTGCCCGCACCGTTGGTGCCCGCAATGGTCACGATCTCGCCCGGCGCCACGGCCAGATCGATGCCGTGAATGATGTCCACCTCGGCATACCCACCGCGCAACTGCGCGATCTGCAGCAAGTTGTCTGCGCCGCTCATACCACCCCTCCCATATAGGCTTCCTGCACACGTGGGTCGTCCAGCACGGTGTGCGGGTCGCCCTCGGCCAGGATGCTGCCCCGGTCCATCACGATCATGCGGTTCGACAGCGACTTGAGCGCCTGCAGGTGGTGCTCGATCACGATGAACGCGATGCCCTGCCCGTTCAGCTCGCGCACGCGGTCGCAAATCTCTTCGATCAGCACCGGGTTGACCCCGGCAAACGGCTCGTCCAGCAAGATGCAGCGCGGGTCCAGCATCAGCACCCGGCCCAGCTCCACCAGCTTCTTTTGCCCACCCGAGAGGCCACCCGCCTTCACATCGCGCACCCGCGCCAGGTTCAAAAACTGCAGGATGCGGTCTGCCTTGATGGAGAGCTGTGCCTCATGCTCGCGGCGGGCGCGGGTCTGGAAGAAGGCGTTCAGCAGCCGCTCTCCCTGCGGGTTGGCAGCGGCAGCCATCAGGTTTTCGTGCACCGTCAGGCTCTTGAACTCCCGCGGAATCTGGAACGTGCGCACCAGCCCCAGCCGGGCCCGGCGATATGGGGGCATGCGGGTGATGTCCTGTCCCTCAAAGTGGATCTGCCCCGCATCCGCGGGCTGCTGTCCGGCAATGGCCGCAAACAGCGTGCTCTTGCCCGCACCGTTGGTGCCTGCAATGCCGAGAATCTCGCCCGCGGCCAGTTGCAGTGACACCCCGTCCACCGCTTTAAAGCCCCCAAACTGCCGCGTGACGGCGCCCACCTTCAGCATCGTTGTTGCAGTCATTGGGATTTGCCTCCAAACAGGCCGTTGGGCTTGTACAAGGTGACCAGGATCAGCGCCAGGCCCACCGCCGCCAGGCGCAGGCTGGCCATGCCAACCTCCGACACACCCGGCACCCAGTCCTTGGCAAAACGCGAGCCCTCCAGAAACACCATCAGCAGCAGCGATCCAAACACCGCGCCGCGCACGGTGCCCGAGCCGCCCATCACGAGGCCCATCCACACATAAAACGTGATGAGCGGGATGAACTGCTCGGGCGTGATGAAGGTGATGAAGTGGGCATAGAACGCGCCAGCCAGCCCGGCCAGCGCAGCCCCCAGCATGAACACCTGCACCTTGAACCAGGCCGGGTCCTTGCCCAGGGCCGACAGTGCGGGCTCATCGTCCCCAATGGCCTTGAGCAGGCGCCCAAACGGGCTGGCCGCCAGGCGCACCGTGCCCCATGCCACCACCGCAACCACCGCCAGCAGCGTGACAAAGATCGCCATGTCCGACGTGCCACTGCCCCAGGACGCAAACAGCTTGGGCAGACCAGGCAAGCCCTGCACGCCTTTGGTCAACCAGCTCTCTTGCTGGATGGAGATGCGCACCGCCTCAGAAAAACCCAGCGTGACGATGGCCAGGTAGTCATCCCGCAGCCGCAGCGACAGCAAGCCGATGGGCAGCGCCAGCACACCAGCGAGCACGCCAGCCGCCACAAAGCACAGCACCAGCGGCACGCCTTGCAGCGCCAGCAGGCCCGAGGTGTAGGCGCCCACGGCAAAGAACGCCACGACGCCAAAGTTGACCAGCCGGGTCAGGCCGAACTGCAGGTTCAGGCCCAGCGCGAGCAAGCAATAGATAAGGGCAACAATGCCAATGGCACACAGATAAGCAATCATGAATCGGACTCCTTACCGCACCAGTTGCACGCGGCCCATGATGCCCGCCGGGCGCACCAGCAGCACCAGCGCCAGCACCACAAACGACAGCACCAGCTTGTACGACGGCCCCATCAGCGGCACCGCCAGCTCTTGCGCCACACACAGCAGCAGCGCACCCAACACCGCACCCACCGGGCTACCGATGCCACCCAGCACCATGGCGGCAAACGCGGGGATCAGGCTCTCCCACCCCATCTCGGGGCTGACCACGGCCTTCATGCCCAGCAGCACGCCGCCCAGCGATGACAGCGCCCCCACCAGCAACCACAGGCTCAGCATCAGCCCGTTGGCGCGGATGCCGCTGGCACGCGCCAGGTCGGCACTGTCCGCCACGGCGCGCAACTGGCGGCCAAAACTGGTGCGGTAGATCAGCACAAACACCACCAGCAGGCATGCGGCGGCCACCGCCGCAATTGCCAGGTCGGTGGGCAGGATGCGGATGCCGCCAAAATTCCAGGCACGCACCAGGGGCAGGTCAAACGTGCGCTGGTCGTGCCCGGCAAAAAAGCCGATCAGGCTGCGCAGCAAAAACCCCAGGCCAATGGCCGCGAGCATGGACGACACCATGGGCCGCCCGGCCAGCTTGCGAAAAATCAGCGTGTACGAGCCTGCAGACACCAGGGCCGTGACCACCATGCTGCCCAGCGCCGCCGCCCACAGCGGCCAGCCGCCCAGCAGCTGCACCGCCACGGCCGCGTAGGCGCCGGTGGTCATCATGTCGCCCGTGGCGGCGTTGGGAAAGCGGTTGACGCCCATCACCAGGGTCATGGCCAAGGCGGGCAATGCCACCACCAGGCCCTCGATCAATCCATTGATCAGTAGGTTTACAAAGTCGATCCAGGTCATTGCGTCATTCCGTGCATCTCTCGCCCTGCGGAGTCCAAAAATACAAAGCCCGGCGCCCGCACCCTGCGGCTACACCGGGCACAACCATCACAGGGTGATGGACACCACGTCGCGCCGCACCAGCTGGCCCTTTTCGATGATGAACACGCCAAAGTCCGGCGTCACGTCGCCCGCCTTGTCAAAGTCGAGTTTGCTGGAGGCACCTTCGTAGTTCACCTTGGCCTTCTTGGCCAGTTGGGCCTTGCCTTCGGCAAAGGTGGAGACTGCTGTACCGGGTGCGTTGGAGACATCGCGCATCTTGGCATTGACCTGCTCCACCGTGGCCTTGGGGCCAGCGGCCTCCATGGCCAGGGCCAGCGATATCACCATGTCGTAGGCCATGGCGGCGTAGATGTTGGTGGATGCGGCCTTACCCGTGGCCTTGGTGAAGGCGGCATCAAATTGGGCGTAAGACGCGCTCTTTTCGTTGGACACGGTATCCACCGAGATGATGCCTTCGCACACCTCCGCGCCCAGGGCCTTCACCAGATCGGGGTTGGCCGCCCAGCCCGGGATGATCCACTTGGTGTCTGCGCCATACTGGAACCATTCGCGCAGGATGATGGTGGTGTCGGGCAGGTACGAGCCCATCACGATCACATCGGGCTTGGCCGCCAGAATCTTCTGCAGCTCGCTGCGGTAGCTGGGGCGGTTGGGTTCGTAGGTGACGTGCGCCGCCACCTTGCCGCCCCGCTTTTCCCACACACGCGTGAAGCCTTCCACATTGCCCAGACCGGATGCGTTGTTGAACGCCATGGTGGCTGGCCGCTTGAAGCCGCGTTTGGTGCAGATCTCGGCAAACGCCGCGCCAAAACGGTCGTTGGTGGCCTGAAAGCGCCACACCAGGTCCTTGGTGTCCAGCGTGGAGATGGCGGGTGCGCCCGACACGTTCATCTGGATGATGCCCGCCGCATCGGTCAGCGGCATCACCGCCAGAGTCACGCCCGAGGCCCAGGTGCCCAGCACCGCCTGCACCTTGTTCACCTCGATCAGCTTCTTGGCGGCCAGCACGGCGGCGTCAGGCTTGGTCTGGTCGTCTTCGGTGAAGAGTTCGAGCTTGCGGCCACCTGCGCCGCCTGCAGCATTGACCTCGTCCACAGCCAGGCGAATGGCCTGTTGCATGCCTGGGCCGTAAGGGCTGCCCGCCCCCGTGATGGGCGTGAGCGAGCCAATGCGAAACACCTCGCCCTGCTGGCTGAACCCGATGGAGGGAAGGAACTGCAGAGCTGCTGCGGCGCCGCCGAGCTTGACGAAATTTCTACGTTGCATGGTGATCTCCGGTCTTTTGGGGGTGAGGGGGGTGAAAGGGACTCAAAGGGTGTTCTTGACCCACACGCCGTCCTTGGCGATGGCGCGAATGCGCTCGCCCTGGTTCAGCAGGCAGGTGATGTCGGTGAGCGGGTCGCCATCGACCAGCAGCAGGTCGGCAATGGCACCAGGCGTCACTTCGCCCAGCTGGCCTTGCTGGCCCAGGATCTCGGCGCCGATCAGCGTGGCCTGCTGCAGCACGGGCCCGTTGCCCAGCACGTCGGCGCGCAGGCGCAACTCGTCGGACTGCAGGTAGTGCGTTTCGGCCAACAGGTCGCTGCCCAGGCCCATTTTTACGCCTGCCTTGGCCAGAATCTCGATGGCCTGCTTGCCCTGCCCACGCACCGAGTCGATCTTGGCAATCGACACCGCGGGCAAACCATAACGCTCGCCCTCGTTGGCCAACCCTTCATAGGTGATGAGCGTCGGCACCATGAAAGCGCCCATCTCGGCCATGAACTCTGCCGTGGGGGCATCCACCAAATTACCGTGCTCAATGGTACGCACCCCGCAGCGCACCGCGCGGGCAATGGCGCGCGGCGTGTAGGCGTGGGCCATCACATAGGTATTGGCGTTGGATGCCTCTTCCACGATGGCGTGCAACTCGGCTTCGGAATAGCCCAGGTTGCCAATCGGGTCGTTGGGCGACGCCACGCCGCCCGAAGCCATCACCTTGATCTGTGTGGCGCCCTTCAGGATCTCTTCGCGCACCGCCAGGCGGCAGGCATCCACCCCATCCACCACGCGGCCAATGTTGCCCAGCTTGTAAGCGCACGAGCACACATCCAGGTCATCGTTGCGCTGACGAAAGTCCGCATGCCCACCGGTTTGCGACAGCGCCTTGCCCGCCGGGAAGATGCGCGGCCCCTGCACCAGCCCCGTGCGCACCGCTTCGGCCAGCGACCAGTCGGCGCCGCCCGCATCGCGCACGGTGGTGAAGCCCCGGTCCAGCATGCCTTTCATGATGGGCAGCGAGCGCATCATGGTGAACACGTTGGGCATCTTGGCCACCGTGCCCAGGTTGAACGACGAGGCCACCACATGCACGTGGCAGTCGATCAAGCCAGGCATCAGGGTCATGCCCTTTGCGTCCAGTGTGGCTGTACCTTCTGGCACCTCCAGGTCGGCGCCTACCGCCGCAATGCGGCCGTCCTGCACCAGAACGGACAAGCCGGTGCGCAAAGTCAGGGCATGCACATCCAGCACACGGCTGTTTTTAATCAACAAAGAGGTCATGAGGTTCGTCAAAGTGGGCGCAATGGCTTCAAAATTACTCATGGCCCATTTTTTGGGGAGCCATGATGACCATCAAGCATCCATCTGGTGCATTGCAGCATCTACAGAGTGTGACGCTTGACACGTTGCTGTCACAGGACGCATTTATCGGGCCAATTGCCCTTGGCCGCAACGCCTAAAATCTCACCCACCCATGAGCAGCACTCATATCAAGGGATAACCCTATGCGCCGCCTCTGCCCCACTATTTCAGAGCTGAACGCCTTTCACTCCGCCGCCAAGCACCAGGCCTTCACCATGGCTGCGCGCGAGTTATGCGTGACGCAAAGCGCCATCAGCCGCCACATTGCCGCGTTGGAGGACTACCTGGGCCAGAAGCTGTTCATCCGCAAGGCCACGGGGCTGGAGCTGACCGAGGCGGGCGCCACCTACCTCAACGCTACCCGCCCCGCCATGGCCGCACTGGAATCGGCCACAGCGCAACTCATGTCGTACGGGGGCGACGGCGGCTCGCTCAACCTGTCGGTGCCGCCCACGTTCGCGGCGCAGTGGCTCTTCCCGCGCCTGGGGCACTTCAAGCGCACGCTGCCGCAGGTGTCGCTGAACTTCGTGCGCTACCAGCACGCGCACGACTTTGCGACGCCGCACGAGTTCGACGCGGCCATCCAGTACGGCTACGGCAACTGGCCCAGCGCCAATGCCCGCTACCTGATTGGCAAAGAAACCAGCATCGTCTGCAGCCCCCAACTGCAATCCGCCCTGCCCCTGCGCACCCCACAAGACCTGATGCGTGCCACGCTGCTGCAGCACATCGAAGTACCCCTGGCCTGGCAAGACTGGATGGAAGCCCACGGCCTGGACACCAGCGCCAGCCGGTTCGGTCCGGGCTTCAATCTGTACTCGCTGATCATCCGAGCCGCCGTCTCAGGCTTTGGCGTAGGCATCGTGCCCACCTGCCTGGTGGAGGACGAACTGGCGGCGGGCACCCTGGTGGAGCCCCTGAAAGACCGCTTTGACAGCCCGCTGGGCTACTACCTGTGCGCACCCACGGCACGCACCAATCTGTCGGTGTACCGGCTGGTGGCCGGGTGGCTGGAGCACTGCTGCAACCATGCCGAGGGCGCCGCAGCGCCAGCCGCAACTCCCTGCATTTTCTGCAGCCCACAGGTCTCAGCGGCGGCGGGTCAGACGGCGGGGTGAGCGACCCCGCTCAGGAGGCGCAGCGCATCCCCCCTCGGGACCGCATCAGGCAAACAACCCCTTGTACTGATCCCGCAGCAGATTTTTCTGCACCTTGCCCATGGTGTTGCGCGGCAGCTCAGCCACCACAAAACACTTCTTCGGAATCTTGAAGTTGGCCAACTGCGACTTGAGCTGGGCCACGATGGCATCAGCGTCCAGGCTGGCGCCGGGCTTGGCAATCACCACGGCCACGCCCACTTCACCGAAGTCGGGGTGGGGCACGCCGACCAGGGCGCTTTCGGCCACGCCGGGCATGTCGTTGATGTAGCCCTCGATCTCTGCAGGGTAGACGTTGTAGCCGCCGCTGATGATGAGGTCTTTGCTGCGGCCCACGATGTGGACGTAGCCACGCTCATCGACCTTGCCCACGTCGCCGGTCTTGAAGTAGCCGTCTTTGGTGAACTCTTCGGCTGTCTTCTCGGGCATGCGCCAGTAGCCCTTGAACACGTTGGGGCCCTTGACCTGGATGCCGCCGATCTCGCCCACGGGCAGGTCTTTGCCGTCGTCGCCCTGCACGCGCAGGCTGACGCCCGGCAGGGGGAAGCCGACAGTGCCGCCACGGCGTTCGCTCTCTGGCCCGGTCTTGCCTTGGTAGCGCTTGTCAGCGCTGTAGGGGTTGCTGGTGAGCATGATGGTTTCGCTCATGCCGTAACGCTCCAGGATGATGTGGCCGGTGCGTTGCTGCCACTCTTTGAAGGTTTCGATAAGCAGCGGTGCCGAGCCTGCGATGAACAGGCGCATGTTCTTCACGGCCTGTTTGTTCAAGCCCGCCTCGGCCAGCATGCGCACGTACAGCGTGGGCACGCCCATGAACACGGTGGCGCGGGGCATGGCGGCGATGACGGCCTTGGGGTCGAACTTGGCCATCCAGATCATCTTGCTGCCGTTGATGAGCGCGCCGTGGATGGCCACGAACAGGCCGTGCACATGGAAGATGGGCAGCGCGTGGATGAGCACATCGCCCTTCTTCCAGCCCCAGTAGTCCTTGAGCATGACCGCGTTGCTGAGCATGTTGCCGTGCGTGAGCATGGCGCCCTTGCTGCGGCCGGTGGTGCCGCTGGTGTAGAGGATGGCGGCCAGGTCGTCGGCGCTGCGGGCCACGGCCTGGTGCTCGTCACCGTGGTGCGCGGCACGATCGAGCAGGCTGCCGGTGCGGTCGTCACCCAGGGTGAACACATGCTGCGTGCCCAGGGTGAAGGCGATTTTGCTGACCCAGCCAAAGTTACCGGGCGAGCACACCACCACGGCAGGCTCGGCGTTGCCGATGAAGTATTCGATCTCGGCGCTTTGGTAGGCGGTGTTGAGCGGCAAGAACACGTAGCCCGCACGCAGCGTGGCCAGGTACAGCGCCATCGCTTCGACCGATTTTTCGACCTGCACGGCCACGCAGCTGCCCTCAGGCAGATTGAGCGATGCGAGCAGGTTGGCGATGCGGGCGCTGGCACGGTCCAGGTCGCGCCAGGTGTAGTACAGCGGGGTGCCGTCGGCCGCTGTGGTCTCGACGGCAGTGCTGTCCAGGTCAGACGGGAACGCGGCGCGCAGGGCGCTGAAGAGGTTGTGTTGGCTCATGGCTCAGACTTCGATGGGCTGGGTAGCTGGGTTGAGAGTTTGGGACTGGCTGAATGGGAGAAAGCGGGGATGAAGGCGTCGGTCAGAACACCGGCGCGCGCTTGTCCAGAAAGGCTGCGATCCCTTCGCGGTGCTCGGCACTGGCGGCGTAGGCATAGGGATCGGCAGGGCCATTTACTATGTTTTCGATAGCAGACTGGGCATGATTTTCTAGCGCTACAGGCGCTTTTAATGCCCGAAACGTCTGTTTATTCATGCGGGCGGCCTGGGGCGCCAGTGCGGCGATGCGCTGGGCACTGCCCAGGGCTTCGGTGGCCACCATGTCGTCGGCCACCACGCGGCTCAGAAAGCCACGGGCCAGCATGTCGGGGGAGCTGAAGGTGGCGGCCTCCAGCAGCATCTGGCGTGCGGTGACGTCACCCACCGCACCGGCCACCAGTTGCGCCTCGCGCGGGGCCATCGGGAAACCCAGCTTGGCAATCGGCGCGCCAAAGCGCGCGCCACTGCCCGCCACGCGGATGTCGCAGCAGCTGGCAATCTCCACGCCAGCGCCCATGCAGGCACCGCTGATCTGGGTCACGATGGGCACGTCGCACTGGAGCATGGCGTTCAGCCCGCCCCACACGTCGTTTTCATGAAAGTCGCGCAGGGCTGCCGCGTCAAAACGGAAGCCGGGGTACTCTGAAATGTCTCCGCCCGCGCAAAACGCACCGCCTTCGCCAGCGATGAGCACGCAGCGCGCATCGGCACGGCGCTGCACGTCTTCAAAAACCGCACGCAACTGCCGCCACATGGGCCGCGACATGGCGTTCAGCCGCCCGGTGTGGCGCAGAGTGACATGCACCACTCCACCCTCACCGGCATTCATCAACACTTCACCAGACATCTTGCTATCCATCCCGTCCTACACTGCTCAACCCTTGCGGCTCTCGAAACCCGCGCGGCACCATCGCCAGCGCCACCGTGGAACTGGCTTTGCCAGGCCACGGGTGGCGTCCCCCTTCAGGGGGAAGGCGCAAAGCGCCACAGGGGGTTAGTCCAATTTGGCGCCAGACGCCTTCACCACGGCCGCCCAGCGCTTGACCTCGCTGCTCACAAACGCGCCGAACTGCTGTTGCGTCATGCCACCGTAGTCCGCGCCGTTGCTGGCCCACACGGCCTTGAGCTCTTCGGCCGTGCCCAGGCGCTTGATTTCTTCCACGATGCGGGCCTGCACATCAGCCGGTGTGCCTTTGGGCGCCCACAGGCCGTACCAGGTGGTCACGGTGTAGTCGGGCAGGCCCACTTCGGAGGCGCAGGGCACGTCGGGGAAGGCAGGGTTGCGCTTGGGGCCGGACACCATCAGCGCCTTGATGCGGCCGCTCTTGATGTGGTTGGCGGAGGACCCCAGGCCGTCGAACATCATGTCCACGTTGCCGCCAATCAGGTCCTGCAGCGCCGGGCCTGCGCCCCGGTACGGGATGTGGGTGATGAAGGTGCCCGTCTGCTGCTTGAACAGCTCGCCCGCCAGATGGTGCGAGGTGCCGGCCCCGGCCGAGCCGTAGTTGAGCTTGGCGGGGTTGCGCTTGACGTAGTCCAGAAACTGCTTGAAGTTGGCAGACGGCGTCTTGGGGTTGACCACCACCACCTGCGGCACATTGGCCAGCAGCGCCAGCGGGATAAAGTCTTTTTCGATGTCGTAGTCGAGCTTGGGGTACATCGACGGGGCAATGGCGTGGTGCACCGCCCCCATGAACAAGGTGTAGCCGTCGGGAGCAGCCTTGGAGGCAATGCTGGCGCCCAGCGTGCCACCGGCGCCCCCCCGGTTGTCGATCACCAGCGTCTTGCCTGTGCTTTTGGAAAACTGCGCGGCCAGCGGCCGGGCAAAGGCATCGGTACCGCCACCGGCGGGAAAAGGCACCACCACCGTCACCGGCTTGGTCGGCCAGTTGCTGTCGGCCCAGCTGCTGCCGCTGGCCAGGCCCAAACCTGCAGCCGCTGCGCCGAGCAAGACATCCCGGCGTTGGATTCGCGATTCAATCATTCGTTGTCTCCTGTCGTTGTAAAAATACGCTGTCTCTGGTCCACCCGACATCATGCCGGGCGCCCCGTCAGTCGCGGCAAAGGCTGTCGATGTCCCCCGACACTGGCACTTTGCCCTGCGCAAGCAAGCTGCGGTGCTTGTCGATGCGCTTCAAGTCGTACAGGTAGTTCACCATGAGCCCGTACGATTGTTTTTGCCCCTTGGTGGACGGGTCGCCCGCCCAGTTCAGGCGCTCTACCCGCGCGCCGTTACCCAAGTGGAAGCGGGCTACGGGGTCTGCCGGCTTGCCTTCTTGCAGCTCGCGGCCCAGATAGTACGCGGCGCATTCCAGCAGCATCTGGCGCACGGGGGATTTGGCGTCCAGCTCCAGCGCCTTGTCCACCGCGCCGAGAAAATGCGTGGCCTGCGGCGGCTCGAACCCCACCGCGCGGCCCAGTTCGCTGCGGCGCTTGTCGTCCAGGCGGTCCAGCATCGCACCCGCATGCTTGCCCAGCCAAGCGCGGAAACCCGGGATGGGCGACAGCGTGGCAAAGGTGCGCAAGCGCGGGAACTCGGCCGTGAGCGTTTCCACCACATGCTTGATCAGCGAGTCGCCAAAGCTCACGCCGCGCAGGCCCGTTTGTGTGTTGCTGATGGAATAGAAGATGGCCGTGGTGGCCCGTGTGATGTCCACGGGCGCAGCCGCCTCGTCCAGCAGCGGCGTGATGCTGGCCGAGATCTTGTCCACCAGAGCCACCTCCACAAAGATCAGCGGCTCGTTGGGCAGACGCGGGTGGAAGAAGCCATAGCAGCGGCGGTCGCTGTCCAGACGGTTCTTCAGGTCGGCCCAACTGCGGATGTCGTGCACGGCCTCGTATTTGATGAGCTTTTCAAGCAGCGAGGCGGGCGAGTCCCACGACAGGCGGCGCAGTTCCAGAAAGGCCACATCAAACCAGGTCGAGAACAGGTGTTCCAGCTCGGCATCGAGCGGCAGCAGGCGCTTGTCGGCCTTGAGCAGCGGCAGGATTTCTGCGCGCATGTCCACCAGAAAGCGCATGCCTTCGGGGAACGCCGAAAACCGCTGCAGCAACCGTGTGCGGGGCGACACCAAGGCGCGGCGCAGGCCGATCTCCGCCTGGCCTTCCTCCGCCGTGCCGGCCGCTGCCTCGTAGCGCTGGCGGGCCGACTTGAAGCGCGTGGCGTCCGGCGCAAACTGCTCGCACATCAGCAGCCACATGTCACGCCGCTCTTCGGGCGCGGCCTTGGCGTACCAGTCGGCCACCACCTGGGCGCGGCGGCCGCCTTCGATCTCGCTCACCTGCGGGGCCACCACCTCCTGCAGGTCGGCCAGCAGGCGGCGCAGCGCACGGGGCGACAGCGCCTCCTGGCCGCGACGCAGCGTGGCCTGCAGGCGCTCATGGGTAGAGCGCGGCACCGCGACCTTGGCAACCACGTCGATCACGGTTTTGTCGAGTGCAGCCTTGGCCGACTTGTCGGCCGCCTTGTCCCCCGCCTTGTCGGGGGCAGGCGCGGCAGTGCGCAGGCGTGACACACTGCGGGCGATCCATTCGGGGGTGCTGTTGATCATGGGGTCAACCTCGATTGCTGGTTGCGGGCTACGTCGCGCAGCGCATCACGCTGGCGCAACAAATGGGTGCGCATGGCTTCTTCGGCTGCATCGCAGTCGCGGGCCTTGAGGGCGGCAAACACGGCCAGGTGCTCCGCCAGGCTTTGCTGCATGCGCCCGGGGGCGTGCAGCGACTTGTGGCGTGCCAGCCGCAGGATCTTGCGCAGGTCGCCAATCACCTGGGCCAACCAGCGGTTGTCGGCCAGCGTGATGAAGGCCTCGTGGATGGCGTAGTTGGCTTCGTAGTAGTCGGTGACCAGCCCGTCGGCCGCGCATTGCTGCAGGCGTTCGTGCAGCAGCTCCAGCGCGGCAATGTCGGCCGCCACGGCTTTGCGCGTGGCCTCGTGCGCGGCGCGCCCCTCCAACAATGCGATGACGGGAAAGATGTTGTCCAGATCGCTCTCGGTGACCTCAGCCACAAAGCAGCCCCGGCGCGGCTCGTGGCGCAGCAGCCCCTCAGCCACCAGCACCTTGAGCGCCTCACGCAGGGGGGTGCGCGAGATTTCCAGCCGCTCGCACAAGGCGGCCTCGTCCAGAAAGCTGCCCGGCGGCAAGGTGCCCGCAAAAATCTGCTCCCGCAGCCGGGAGGCGACTTCGTCGTGCAGTGAATTCAGGACAGGACGCATGTGAAACAAGGCTCCAGGGCACCAACCCGCGAGGCATCAGCTACCAACTCCCAGTGGATTGCGCAGGCCGAATGCGTGCAACACCCCTCTATCAGCTGACAACAGTGGCTATTGCCTCGCCATGTGCGTAATTTCTCATAATTACGTGAAATGACAAAATGAAAACCCTGATTTGCAGGCTTTTGTTACACAAAAGATGGCAACTGCGGTGCTTGCGCAACGCCGCGTGCCAGAGAACGGCCAGGGTGGCGAACCTGCTGTTGGCCCGAAGGCGCCGTCATTTGTTGATCCGCCCCGGGCCAGATGAGCTGTCGAGGGTGCAACCCCTGCTGAGCCCACCGCAGGCTCGCCCTGCCCTCGCGCCCCTCTCCCGCTTCACTCCACGCCCGCAAAGCCTTCCACCAAGTGGTCGATCCACACCCGCAGCTTGGCGGGCAGAAAGCGGTGGGACGGGTACAGCACCCAGGCCGTGCCGGCGTACGACGTCTTGTGCTCCCAGTCGGGCAGCACGGCCACCAGGTCGCCCCGCTCCAACGCTGAACGTGCGGTAAAGCCCGGCAGGCTGGCAATGCCCAGGTGGCTCAGCGCGGCCTCCAGCCGCACCTCGCTGTGGTTAGCTACATAGCGACCGCGCACGGCCACCGTGGCGGCTTCGCCCGCGCGCTCAAAGCGCCAGTGCCGGTCGCGCTCGTCCTCGCCCAGGGTGATGCAGGCGTGGTGTTCCAGGTCGCGCGGGTGCTGGGGATGGCCCCGCTCGGCCAGGTAGCGCGGGCTGGCACAGGCCAGGTGGCGCAGCGTGGCCAGCGGGCGCCCGGCCAGGCCCGGGGGCGGCGTGTCGGTCACGCGCAGGGCCAGGTCAATCGGTTCCTCGAACAGGTCCACCGTGCGGTCGGTGATGAGCAGCTGCACATCGACCTGGGGGTACTTCTGCAAGAACGGCAGCACCAGCGGGTGCACCAGCTGGCGCCCTACCGCCTTGGCCATGCTCATGCGCACCATGCCAGAAGGCTCTGCAGAGTGCGTGTCACTCAGCGCCCACACCTCGCGTGCGGCAGACACCATGTCCTGGCAGCGGCTGTAGACCGCCGTGCCCGCATCGGTCAGCCGCAGCTTGCGGGTGGTGCGCTCCAGCAGACGCACGCGCAGCGCCCCCTCCAGCCGGGCCACCTGGCGGCTGACCGCCGACGGGGTGATGCCCAGCTGCCGCGCAGCAGCCGAGAAGCTGCCTGCGTCCACCACGCGGGCAAACACCGCCATGTCGGGGAGGCTGTCCAGGGGTTGATTGATGCGCATGAGGAACAAGTGCAGTTCTTTGGCAGCGATTATCAATCCAACGACGCAAATTGATAATTTCCTAACGCCCGGTCATCACCCGGCGCGGCGCTCCGCTGCCTTCCTCCAACCGACTGCATTCCCATGTCACACACCCTGCCCCTGTCCGCCCCCTCCCCGCTGGCCCCGCGCCTGTCTGACCTGGCCCTGCTGATGGTGGCCGTGGTGTGGGGCACGAGCTATGGCGTGGCCAAGGGGGCCCTGGTGTTCTACCCGGTACTGGGCTTTTTGGCCGTGCGCTTCCTCCTGACCTTTGCCGTGCTGCTCCCTGCCCTGCTGCGCGCCAGTGCGCCCGAGCGGCGCGATGCGCTGGTGGCGGGCCTGCCGCTGGGCGTGCTGATGCTGGGCATCTTTCTGTGCGAGACCTTTGGCCTGGCACTCACGCAGGCCAGCAATGCAGCGTTTCTGATCAGCCTGTGCGTGGTGTTCACACCGTTTGCCGAGTGGTGGCTGCTGCGCCAGCGGCCCGAGCGCGCGATGTTTGGTTTTGCTGCCGCATCACTGCTGGGCGCAGCCCTGCTCAGCGGGGGTTACACGGGCCGGTGGGGCTGGGGCGACGCGCTGATGCTGGCGGCCGCTGTGCTGCGCGCCATCACGGTGTGCCAAACCACGCGGCTCACCCGCCGCCGCAATGCGCCGGTGCTGGCCCTCACGGCGGTGCAGTCGGGCGTCATCGGAGTGGGCTGCCTGCTGCTGGCGCTGGCCTTGCCGGGCAAACTGCCCCCGCTGCCATCGATCACCCAGGCCAGCGCTTTCTGGTGGGCCTGCGTCTACCTGGTGGCGGGCTGCACGGTGTTTGCGTTTGTGGCCCAGAACTGGGCACTGCGCCACAGCTCGCCCACGCGGGTGGGCTTGCTGACCAGCAGTGAGCCCGCCTTTGGCGCGCTGTTTGCGGTGTTCTGGTTGGGCGAGCAACTCAGCACCACGGGCTGGGTAGGGGGTGGGCTCATCGTGGTGGCAGCACTGTGGACCATGGCGCGCCGCAGTGATCCACACGGTTAAGCCCCCGCGTCAGGGCTTGGGGTCCTTCTGGCTGATCTGCCCGATCAGCCGGTGGTAAAAGCGAATGGCGTCTGCGTAGTTGGCAATGTCCAGGCGCTCGTTGGTGCCGTGAAAGCGCTTCAGGTCTTCCGAATTCGCACGCACAGGCGAGAACTTGAAGATGTGGTCGCTGATGGCGCCATAGTGCTGCGAATCGGTCCCCGCCACCATGAGGCCCGGGGCCACCAGCACATCGGGAAAGATCTCCCGGATGGTCTGGTTGAGCAGGCGGTACTGGGTGGAGTCCGTGGGTGCTACCTTGGAGGCATCCACCGCGCCGGGCAACGTGCTCAGCTCGTACTGCGCCGCGGGTGCGCTGATCTTGCTGCGCACATGGTCCATCACCTGCTCCTTGGTATCGCCCGGCAGCAGGCGGAAGTTGACCGTGGCTTCGGCGCGACCGGGCACCACGTTGTCGCGGTTGCCGGCGTTCACGATGGTCAGCGCCGTGGTGGTGCGCAACATGGCATTGGTGCTGGAGGCTCCCTCGAGCTGCTTTTGCACCACCGGCCGGAACAACCACAGATTGGACAGCACAACACGGTTCACCCCGCCCATCTCGGGCGCCAGGGTGTCGAACATCTCACCCGCCACCCCGCGAATGCCGCCAGGCAACTGCTCCTCGTCAAGACGCCGCAGCGCGTCGCTCACCATGGCGATGGCGCTGCTGCCCTTGTGGGGCGGCATGGACGAATGCCCCGGTGTGCCCGACATCTTCATCACCACCGACATGTAGCCCTTTTCCGCCACGCCGATGAGCGCCGCAGGCTTGTCCAGCCCCGGCATCACGCCGTCGAGAATCAGCAAGCCCTCATCGATCACAAAATCGAGATGCACCTTGCGCTCCTGCAGCAGGGCGGCGATCTGGGCAGCCCCGCGCAGCCCGCCCACTTCCTCATCGGCGCCGAAAGCCAGATAGATGGTGCGCTGGGGCTGGAAGCCAGCCGCCAGAAGCATCTCCACGGCTTCAAGCTGGCTCATCAGGTTGCCTTTGTCGTCCCAGGAGCCACGGCCCCAGACGAACCCGTCCTTGATCGCGCCGGAATAGGGAGGCTGCGCCCAGTCGCCCTCGGTGCCAGGGGCAACAGGCACCACGTCCTGGTGGGCCAGCAGCATCACGGGCGCAGCACTCGCATCGCTACCAGGCCAGGTGTAGAGCAGGCTCAAGTCACCCACCACCTCGCGCTTGAGCTTGGCATGCACCAGCGGGAACCGCTCCTGCAGCAGCACGTGGAACTGCAAAAACTGCCCGGTACTGGCGGTGGCGTCGTCGCGCGAGGACTCGGTGCGCAGACGGACTGCCTCGGCCAAGCGCTGGGCGGCGGCGGCATCGTCCACTGGCAAGCGGGCAATGGGCGCCACCGCCATCTGGCGCGAGCCCTTGCGCAAGGTGTTGATACCCAAGGCCGCAGCCAGCAGCACCGCAAGAGCGAGCAGTCCCAGCAGTAGTTTTTTCATCATGTATGTCATGAGCCTCATGGAGGCACTTGGTTGAACTTGGTTGAACTTGGTTGAGAAGGAACGGCGGAGGGACCGGTTGCCGAGTGGCATCAGCGGCTGCGCCGAGATGCCAAGGCGCCGCGTTCCCTCGTCCACCCGGAAAGCAGGCGGGCGAGGTGTCGCCACCATGGTGCCGACACAGGGGACCGTGTCCACCCAATCGTCACCCATCACGCCCGCCTACCCTCCCCCGCAGGCAAGCCGCCCGGCCCGCTCAGCAAGCCCCTGCGCAAGTCAAGCCTCCTCAGGGTGGTTCAATTTCACCGCGAACCCGAAACCCGCGCAGGCTGACGTTCTGCCCACAGCCACAGCGCAACACCGCCCACGATCATGGGCACGCACAGCCACTGCCCCATGCTCATGCCCAGCGACAAGATGCCCAGGAAGGCATCGGGCTCGCGGAAGTATTCGGCAATGAAACGGAACACGCCGTAGCCGAACAGGAAGGCGGCGGCCACCTGCCCCTGGCGACGCTCCTTGCGCGCATACAGCCACAGCAGGACGAACAGCAGCAACCCTTCCATCAGGAACTGGTAGACCTGCGACGGGTGGCGCGGTTGCATGGAGCCGCTGTGCGCAAACACCATGCCCCAGGGCAGATCAGGGCTGGCAAAGCGGCCCCACAGCTCGCCGTTGATGAAGTTGCCCACTCGCCCCGCCGCCAGCCCGGTGGGCACGCAGGGCGCCACAAAATCAGCCACCTGCAGCCAGGGGCGCTGGCGCGAATGGGCAAACCACAGCATGGAGACCACCACACCCAGCAGCCCGCCATGGAAGGCCATGCCGCCCTGCCACACAGCAAAAATCTCGAGCGGGTGGCTCAGGTAGTAGCCCGGCTTGTAGAACAGGCAGTAGCCCAGCCGGCCGCCAATGACCACACCCGCCACTCCCAGAAAGAGGATGTCTTCGACATCCTTGCGCGTCCAGGCGCCGGGCCCTGTGATGGAAGCATAGGGCGGGTGCTGCAGGCGCCGGATGCCCAGCAACATGAACAGGCCAAAGGCCGCAAGATAGGTCAGGCCATACCAGTGCACAGCCAGCGGGCCGATCTGCAGGGCGACGGGGTCGATGTGGGGATAGGTCAACATGGTGGCGGGTATTGTGCCCGCGCTGGCGATGACCCCGTACGCAGGGCCGCATGCGCCGGGCAAGACCACCGGGTGGCCACTGCGGCGCCAGGGCGATCCGCTGGAGCCACACAACCCGTTTTTGAATAAAAAGCCGAGGAAGCGCTAGTCCATCATGCGCCGACAGCTATCAAAAGTAGAGCACCCATAAAAAAGCCGCGCTCTCAGGGCGCGGCTTCTAAGCGGCAGCAGGGCACCGGGCCCCGCAAAACCACCCTCAGTCGTCCAGCAGCGACAAATCGCGCACGGCGCCCTTGTCGGCGGACATCACCAGCTTGGCATAGGCCTTGAGCGCGGCCGACACCTTGCGCGGGCGCGGCTGGGCGGGCTTCCAGCCCTTGGCGTTCTGCGCTTCGCGGCGCTTGGCGAGTTCTTCATCGCTCACCAGCACATTGATCGTGCGGTTGGGAATGTCGATGCGGATGCGGTCGCCGTTCTGAACCAGGCCAATCGCGCCGCCCGCAGCCGCTTCGGGCGAGCAGTGGCCGATCGACAGGCCCGAGGTGCCGCCCGAGAAGCGCCCGTCCGTCAGCAGCGCGCAGGCCTTGCCCAGGCCCTTGGACTTGATGTAGCTGGTGGGGTAGAGCATTTCTTGCATGCCGGGGCCGCCCTTGGGGCCTTCGTAGCGCACGATGACCACGTCACCGGCCTTGACCTTGTCGGCCAGGATGTTGGCCACGGCCTCGTCCTGCGACTCGGTCACGTGGGCGGTGCCCTCGAACACCAGGATGCTTTCGTCCACACCGGCCGACTTGACCACGCAGCCGTCCACAGCGATGTTGCCTGTCAGCACGGCCAGGCCGCCTTCCTTGCTAAAGGCGTGGTCGTACGAGCGGATGCAGCCCTCGGCACGGTCCAGGTCCAGGCTGGGCCAGCGGGTGTTCTGGCTGAACGCCACCTGCGTGGGCACGCCAGCGGGGCCGGCCATGTAGAAGGTGCGCACAGCATCGTCCTGCGTGCGCACGATGTCCCACTGGTCCAACGCGTCTTTCAGCGTGGCGGTGTGCACGGTGGGCACATCGGTGTGCAGCTTGCCTGCACGGTCCAGCTCGCCCAGGATGGCCATGATGCCGCCAGCGCGGTGCACGTCTTCGATGTGGTACTTGTTGGTGTTGGGCGCCACCTTGCACAGCTGCGGCACGACGCGCGAGAGACGGTCGATGTCGGCCATGGTGAACGGTATCTCCGCTTCGCTCGCAATGGCCAGCAAATGCAGGATGGTGTTGGTAGAGCCGCCCATGGCGATGTCCAGGGTCATGGCGTTTTCAAACGCCTTGAAGCCCACCGAGCGGGGCAGCACGCGTTCGTCGTCCTGCTCGTAATACTGCTTGGCAATCTCGACAATCCGCCGACCTGCGCGCTTGAAGAGCTGCTCGCGGTCGGCATGGGTGGCCACCACCGTGCCGTTGCCGGGCAGCGACAGGCCCAGCGCCTCGGTCAGGCAGTTCATGGAGTTGGCGGTGAACATGCCCGAGCACGAACCGCAAGTGGGGCAGGCCGAGCGCTCGACCTCGGCCACGTCGGCGTCGGAGTAGTTGGTGTCGGCGGCAATCACCATCGCGTCCACCAGGTCGAGCTTCTTGAACTCCATGACCTTGGTGACCGGGTTGGCCAGGCGGGTCTTGCCCGCTTCCATGGGGCCGCCAGAGACGAAGATCACCGGGATGTTCAGGCGCATGGCGGCCATCAGCATGCCGGGGGTGATCTTGTCGCAGTTGGAGATGCAGACCATGGCGTCGGCGCAGTGCGCGTTGACCATGTACTCGACCGAGTCGGCAATGATGTCGCGGCTGGGCAGCGAATACAGCATGCCGTCGTGGCCCATGGCAATGCCGTCGTCCACGGCAATGGTGTTGAACTCTTTGGCCACGCCGCCAGCGGCTTCGATCTCGCGGGCCACCAGCTGGCCCAGATCCTTCAGGTGCACGTGGCCGGGCACGAACTGGGTGAACGAATTGACCACCGCGATGATCGGCTTGCTGAAGTCATCGTCTTTCATGCCGGTGGCGCGCCACAGGGAACGCGCGCCTGCCATGTTGCGACCGGCGGTGGAGGTTTTGGAACGGTAGATGGGCATCGTGCTGGCTTCTGAAAAATCGCTGGAAGGGAAGCGGGCCGCCGGAATAAAGGCCCCTCGCGCACCCGTGCAACCAACCTCTTGAGCCGTGCCGGGGGCAAACCTGTCAATTATCGCCCAGCCCTCTGGGCCCGCACGGGGCGGCGGGGTTGGGGATTGCGGGGGCAGACCCCACGCACTGCGACGGCGCTGGCAGAATGATCCATTCCGCTCCAGCCCCCCAACCCGACACCAGGACGCCCCACGATGACCGACTCCAGCAAGCCCTCCGCGCCCATCAACCGCCGCAGCGCCAACATCACCCAGGGCAAGTCGCGCGCACCCAACCGCTCCATGTACTACGCCATGGGCTACGAGGAAGGCGACTTCGTGAAACCCATGGTGGGCGTGGCCAACGGCCACAGCACCATCACGCCCTGCAACAGCGGCCTGCAAAAGCTGGCCGACGCGGCCATTGCGGGCATTGAGGAAGCCGGTGGCAATGCCCAGGTGTTTGGCACCCCCACCATCAGCGACGGCATGGCCATGGGCACCGAGGGCATGAAGTACAGCTTGGTGAGCCGAGAAGTCATCAGCGACTGCATCGAAACCTGCGTGGGCGGCCAGTGGATGGACGGCGTGCTGGTGGTCGGCGGCTGCGACAAGAACATGCCCGGCGGCCTGATGGGCATGCTGCGCGCCAACGTGCCCGCCATCTATGTGTACGGCGGCACCATCCTGCCCGGCCACTACCAGGGCAAGGACCTGAACATCGTGAGCGTGTTCGAGGCGGTGGGCGAGAACGCGGCAGGCAAGCTCAGCGACTTCGACCTCAAGGAGATCGAGAAGCGCGCCATCCCCGGCACGGGCTCGTGCGGCGGCATGTACACCGCCAACACCATGAGCAGCGCGTTCGAGGCCCTGGGCATCAGCCTGCCGTATTCGTCCACCATGGCAAACCCGCACGACGAGAAGATGAACTCGGCCAGGGAGTCGGCCAAGGTGCTGATTGAGGCCATCAAGAAGGACATCAAGCCGCGCGACATCGTGACCAAAAAGTCCATCGAGAACGCTGTGGCCGTCATCATGGCCACGGGCGGATCGACCAACGCGGTGCTGCACTTCCTGGCGATTGCCCATGCAGCAGGCGTGGAGTGGAGCATTGACGACTTCGAGCGCGTGCGCGTGAAGACCCCTGTGCTGTGCGACTTGAAGCCCAGCGGAAAATACCTGGCCGTGGACCTGCACCGCGCAGGCGGCATCCCGCAGGTCATGAAGATTTTGCTGAATGCAGGTTTGCTGCACGGCGACTGCCTCACCATCGAAGGCAGGACGATTGCCGAGGTGCTGAAGGACGTGCCCGACCAGCCGCGCGCCGACCAGGACGTGATCCGCCCCATCAGCAACCCCATGTACGCACAAGGCCACCTGGCCATCCTGAAGGGCAACCTGAGCCCCGAAGGCGCCGTGGCCAAGATCACGGGCCTGAAGAACCCTGTGATCACCGGCCCCGCCCGCGTGTTCGACGACGAGCAGTCGGCACTCGAAGCCATCTTGGCGGGCAAGATCAAGGCAGGCGACGTGATGGTGCTGCGCTACCTGGGCCCCAAGGGCGGCCCGGGCATGCCCGAGATGCTGGCGCCCACAGGCGCGCTGATCGGCGCGGGCTTGGGCGAGAGCGTGGGCCTGATCACCGACGGCCGCTTCTCCGGCGGCACCTGGGGCATGGTGGTGGGCCACGTGGCGCCCGAGGCCGCGGCGGGCGGCACCATCGCTTTTGTCAAAGAGGGCGACAGCATCACCATTGACGCGCGCCAGCTGCTGCTGGAGCTGAACGTGCCGGAAGAAGAAATTACAAAACGCCGCGCAGCCTGGACAGCGCCTGCGCCGCGCTACACCCGTGGTGTGCAGGCCAAGTTTGCGTTCAACGCATCGAGCGCTAGCAAGGGAGCGGTGCTGGACGCTTATTGATCACAGCCCAGCACAGTCGGGTGTGACACAACGGCGCAACCCGGCGCCTTTTCGGCACCAAAGCCGCGGCGCATAACAAAAGCCCGCAGCACAAGATGCGCTGCGGGCTTTGACTTTGGCTATTGAGACACGGACGGGCGGGCGAAAGCAAACGCACCGCAGGCCCGTGTGAGCCTTGCCAAGCAGTCCCTGCAACCGCCTTCAACGCGGTTTGCGGGGGGCAATGCCCAGAGCTTCCTTGTTCTTGTTGATGCGGTCTTTCTTTCGCTGATCCATCTTCTCCATGGCCTTGCGCTTGGTGTAACCGGTGGAATCGGCCCAGGCCCACCACAAGGCCGTGGCCCCGAAGGGTGCCATCACCCACCACCAGGACCAGTTGGCCACGGGACCAATTTCAAAATATTTCAGTGCCAGCACGAGAAGGGACAGACCCAGCAGATACATCGCTCTCTCCAAAGAATGCCGCGAAAAGCGGGATTGACCGGGGACAACTTCGTGTCAACCCAAGTCACTACAATCGCATTAAAAGCACTGTAACTCAACCACAGGAAATCCCACCATGAAGCGTTCCCTGATCACCCTTGCCTTGACGCTGTCGGTTGCGGCACCCGCGATGGCCGACTTGGCCTTGGCCACCTCCAAGAACTGCATGGCTTGCCACGCAGTGGACAAGAAACTGGTGGGGCCTGCCTACAAGGATGTAGCCGCCAAGTACGCTGGCCAAAAGGACGCCGTGGACAAGCTGGCTGCCAAGATCATCAAGGGCGGCTCTGGTGTGTGGGGCCCGGTGCCCATGCCCGCCAACGCCCAAGTGAATGATGCTGAAGCCAAGAAGCTGGCCGCTTGGGTGCTGACGCAGAAATAATTGGCTGCAGCCAAAGGGTTCCGGGTTTGATGCCCGAAAGGACCCATAAAAAAGCCGCGCACCCTATGACGCGGCTTTTTTTGTGCCCAAGCGCTTTGTAGCTGGGGTGCCAGGAGCGCAGGAATCTGCGCCAGGCAGACCTGCAGATCTAAACGACGGGCGTACCCAGCGCATGGCGGGAGCGCAATTGCTGCTCCAGCTGGCCGACATAGGCCGCCGTGGTGTTGTCCGACTCCTCGGCGCGCGCGGCGAGGCGGGCTTCCAGGTGGTCCAGACGCGCCAGCACGGCTGCATGGGCTTGGCTGTGCTGGGCCTCCAGAAAGGCACGCAGCTCCGTGAAGCGGGACGCCTCGGCCTTATCGGCCAGTTCGCGCTGCACCTGCATTTCTTTGGTGTGGCGGCGGGTTTCGAGCAGCACCGATCCCTGCAGCGACAACACATAGGCCAAGAAGAAAATACCCAGCAACGTGGTAAGTGCCAGCATCAGCAGGCCGAGGGGTGCTTCAAACGACACCACACCCAGCGATACGAGGGAGGGAGCCGCCAGCGTGGACCAGTTCAGGGCGGCCAGTGCGGCGATGGCCAGCACGGTCAGCAGCAAAACGAAGGAACGCAGTTGCATGTGAAATCTCCGGTCAACGGCACCCGGTCACGATGACCGACCACGCCATGCTGCCGTTGTAACGCATGCGCAGGGATTCACACGCTCCAGAGGAGTAATTGGAGATTGCGTCCTACAAAGCGCGCTGCGGGCCCGCCGGGTGAACGGGCCCACTGCTTCGATCACGTACCGGGGTGATCAACGGGTTTGTGGCCACGTCACATCGCGGCGCGATATGAGTGTCCCCAAACCGGCGAGCGCCGCGCGCTGGCGCCGCTGCACGGCGCCTCCTGGATCAATTGGCCTTGGCCAATTGATCCAGGATTGCGGGATTTTCCAGCGTGCTGGTGTCCTGGGTAATGGCCTCGCCCTTGGCAATGCTGCGCAGCAGGCGGCGCATGATCTTGCCGCTGCGGGTCTTGGGCAGGTTGTCGCCAAAGCGGATGTCCTTGGGCTTGGCAATGGGGCCGATTTCCTTGGCCACCCAGTTGCGCAGCTCGTTGGCGATCTGCTTGGCTTCTTCGCCCGTGGGGCGCGAGCGCTTGAGCACCACAAACGCGCAAATGGCCTCGCCCGTCACATCATCAGGGCGGCCCACCACGGCGGCTTCGGCCACCAGATCGGTCTTGGACACCAGGGCCGATTCGATCTCCATCGTGCCCATGCGATGGCCCGACACGTTCAGAACGTCATCAATGCGGCCGGTGATGCGGAAGTAACCCCGGTCGGCACTGCGCACGGCGCCGTCACCGGCCAGGTAGTAGCCCTTGAGTTCTTCAGGGAAGTAGCTCTTCTTGAAACGCTCGGGGTCGTTCCAGATGGTGCGGATCATGCTGGGCCAGGGCTTCTTGATGACCAGAATGCCCCCCGAGCCATTGGGCACATCGTTGCCCATCTCGTCCACGATGGCGGCGGTGATGCCAGGCAGGGGCAGCGTGCAGCTGCCGGGGACCAGCGGTGTGGCGCCGGGCAGCGGGGTGATGACGTGGCCGCCCGTCTCGGTTTGCCAGAAGGTGTCCACGATGGGGCAACGCTCGCCACCCACGTTCTTGTGGTACCACATCCAGGCTTCTGGGTTGATGGGCTCGCCCACGCTGCCCAGGATGCGCAGGCTCGACAGGTCGGAGCGTGCAGGGTGCACCGCCTCGTCGGCTTCGGCCGCCTTGATGAGCGAGCGGATGGCGGTAGGGGCAGTGTAGAAGATGGTGCACTTGTGGCGCTCGATCATTTGCCAGAAGCGGCCTGCGTTCGGGAAGGTGGGGATGCCTTCAAAGATGATCTGCGTGGCGCCTGCCGCCAGCGGGCCATAGGCCACGTAGGTGTGGCCAGTGATCCAGCCGATGTCGGCCGTGCACCAGAACACGTCTTCGGCGCGCAGGTCGAACGTCCAGTCCATGGTCATCTTGGCCCACAGCAGGTAGCCACCGGTGCTGTGCTGCACGCCCTTGGGCTTGCCGGTGGAGCCGCTGGTGTACAGGATGAACAGCGGGTGCTCGGCACCCACGGCCACCGGGGCACATTCTGTGCTTTGGCCTGCCAGGGCTTCGGCAAAGGTCTTGTCGCGTCCGGCCACCATGTTGCACGCCGTGGCCGTGCGCTGGTAGACAAACACGTTGCGGAGGGTGTCGCAACCGCCCATCGCCAGAGCCTCGTCGATGATCGCCTTGAGCGGCAGCTCCTTGCCGCCGCGCATCTGGTAGTTCGCGGTGATCACGGCCACTGCACCAGCGTCGATGATGCGTTCGTGCACCGCCTTGGCGCTGAAGCCACCAAACACCACACTGTGCGTGGCGCCAATGCGGGCGCAGGCCTGCATGGCAATCACGCCCTCGATGGTCATGGGCATGTAGATCAGAACGCGGTCGCCCTTGGCCACGCCGTGGGCCTTGAGCGCGTTGGCAAACTGGCTCACGCGGGCCAGCAGCTCTTTGTAGGTGATGTTGGTAACGGTGCCATCGTCGGCTTCAAAGATGATGGCCGTCTTGTTCTCGGTGGGGGTGCCGATGTGGCGGTCCAGGCAGTTGGCCGACGCGTTGAGTTCACCGTCGGCAAACCACTGGAAAAACGGCGCGTTGGACTCGTCCAGCGTGCGCGTAAAGGGTTTGGTCCACTGCAGGTTGCCCTGCGCCTGGCGCGCCCAGAAGCCCTCGAAGTCCTTCTCGGCTTCGGCACACAGCGCCTCATAGCCCGCCATGCCGGACACGCGCGCGGCTTTGACAATGGCGTCCGAGGGCGGGAACACGCGGTTCTCAACCAGCACGGACTCGATGGCGGATGTGGGCGCACTCATGGTGTTGTCTCCTGGATCTAATGGGAATTGGAATTGGGCGGTACTGTCGGGCGCGGCACTTACAGGCCACTGACTGGCGCGAAGCTTACAGAGTACGCCATCGCGGCCTGCCTGCTGCAGACGGAGCGGTCACCCCCACGCTGGTGGCGAGGTCGTTCCCGGCCAAGGGCACGGGCCTGAAATGCCCCGACCCACCTGCCATTGCAGGGACATGCTGGCCCCCTAAAATCGCGCCTCCTGCAACCCTTTGCGAGTGCCATGTCCTCTCCCCAACACAAGCCCCCCGCGCCACTGCGCCCCCTGCCTTCGATGATCTTCGCCAGCCGGTGGCTGCAATTGCCGCTGTACCTGGGCCTGATCCTGGCGCAGGCGGTGTATGTGTTCCATTTCTGGGTGGAGCTGGTGCACCTGATCGAGGCCGCCTTTGGCAACGCCGCAGCCCTGCAAAGCCTGGTGTCCAGCATTGGTTACAAGAGCGATTTCCAGGTCACAGCACTCAACGAAACCATCATCATGCTGGTGGTGCTGGCGCTGATCGACGTGGTCATGATCTCCAACCTGCTGATCATGGTGATCGTGGGCGGCTACGAGACCTTCGTCTCGCGCCTGCACCTCGAAGACCACCCTGACCAGCCCGAGTGGCTGAGCCATGTGAATGCCTCGGTGCTCAAGGTCAAGCTGGCCACCGCCATCATCGGCATCAGCTCCATCCACCTGCTCAAGACCTTCATCAACGCCGCCAACTACGACCTCAAGGTGCTGATGTGGCAGACCATCATCCATGTGGTGTTCTTGCTCAGCGCCCTGGCGATTGCGCTGACCGACCGGCTGATGTCGCACTCGTCGGACAGCCACTGAGCACGGCGACGGTCCCCAGGCTCCCCGGCAACGCGGGGGGAGCCCCGGGCACCAGAATATCAGTCAAAAGTGCCAATAGTGCCAGTCGCATATGCGCTGATAGCTATCAAATTTGAAGTAAACACGCTTCGGCATTCAGCGCCCTGAGCGCTCCCAGATTTCTCCTCAATCGGTAGGCACAGTGCGGTGCAGACCCACCCGAAGGAGAAATCCATGCCCCCTCTGCCCTCTCTCTCTCCGACCGCTGCCACGGCGCCAGCACCCGCTGCGGAAGACTCCCCGTCCACGCGCACCGCCACCAGCCGTCGCCTAGCATTGAGCGCGCTCGGCTCCCTGAGCGTCGCCACCCTGTGGGGCTGCGGCGGCAGTAGCGACAGCACTAGCACCAGCACCGACTCCGGGTCCAGCACCGGATCGGGCACCAGCACGGGCACCGGCACAACCACCACCTGTTCCGTCGTGCCCGAGGAAACCGCCGGCCCCTACCCTGCCGACGGCTCCACGGCCAGCAGCAACACCTACAACGTGCTCGCGCTCAGCGGCATCGTGCGTTCGGACATCCGCAGCTCGGTGGGTTCATCCACCCAAGTCAGTGGGGTGCCGCTGTCCATCACCATCACGCTCACCAACACCAAGGCCAGCTGCGCACCGCTGTCTGGGTACGCCATCTACCTGTGGCATTGCACGCAAGACGGCAACTACTCGGTCTACACCTCCAACAACATCGCCGACAACTACCTGCGCGGCGTGCAGGCTACGGATGCCAATGGCACCGTGACCTTCACCACCATCGTGCCCGGCTGTTACTCGGGCCGCATGCCACACATGCACCTGGAGATCTACCCCACGCTGGCATCGGCCACCAAGGCGGCCAACAAGATCAAGACTACGCAGCTGGCCTTCCCCACCGCACTGCTCGGCAGCATTTACAGCGCCAATTCCGGCTACAGCGCCAGCGTGCACAACCTGGCCTCCATCACCTTCGCCACCGACAACGTGTTCAGCGACGGCACCGATCTGGAGATGACCACCATGCAGGCCAACTCCGGCGGTGGCTACTCCGCCAACATCACGATCTCGATCGCGGTCTGAGCCCCCTCACCATCGCTTCTTTCGCTCTTTTCTAAGGCACACCATGCACCAGATTCACACCCTTCTCGCCAGCCTGGCTCTGATCTCCCTGGCCGCCGCAACCCCCAGCCACGCCCAGCCCGCCCGCGGCACGCCGCCCGCGCCGCCCCCAGAGGCCTACGCCGCCTGCAAGGGCAAGACCGAAGGCGCCTCCGTCACGCTCACCATGCCCGATGGCAAAACCCTGGCAGGCACTTGCCGCACAATGGACAGCACCCTGGTGGCCATGCCCGCTGGCGGGCCCGGTGGCCCCGGCGCGGGTGGCCCGCCCCCCGCCCGCTGACCCACCATGCCGCCCCTGCGCTCCCTCGTCCCCGTGCCCCACCTGACGCTGCACCGCAAAGCCTTCATCGCCCTGGCCGCGCTGCTGCTGACGCTGCTGCTGATCTTTGTAGGGTTCTCGCGCCTGGGCCTGCAGCGAGGCCTGGGGCCGTATGTCGCCGAGATCGAGCTGGCCCGCATGGACTGGCTGGCCGAGCGCCTGCAGTCCCACCACACACAGACGGGCGGCTGGGACAGCCTGCGTGGGCAGGCTGCCCTGTGGGGTTTGCTGACCCACCCTGGCGGCGGCCCGCGCGGACCGGGCAGCGCACGCCCCGCGAACGGATCTCCCCCTGACCGCACAGGCACAGCGCCGTTCGCAGCCCCCCCCTTGCCACCGGACCTCGCGTTGGAGCCGTCCGGCATGGCCCACACCCCTCCGGGCAGTCACAGTGGCAGTGACATTGGTATGGCCGCCAGCAACGGCCTGCCACCCCGTCCACCCGATAGCCTGCGCCCCTTAGACCGCCGCCCCGCGCCCCCCCAGCGCCACCCGGATGACATCTACCCCCGCCTGGGCCTGCTGGACGCGCAAGACCAGCTGGTCGCAGGCACTCCGCCCCAGCCCGGGGGCGCCCGCCTGGCACTGCGCGGCGCCAACGGCCAGGTCATTGGTCACCTGGTGCTTGCTCCGCCCCAGAGCGTGCGCAGCGAGGCCGATCAGGCCTTTCTGGCCCAGCACCTGGGCTTTGTGGCGTGGACCGGCCTCGCCGGTCTGGCGCTGGCATTGCTGCTGTCGGGCTGGCTCGCACGGCGCTGGCTCGCTCCGGTCGAAGCGCTGGCCACCGGGGCGCGCGGCATTGCGCAGGGCCACCTGCACACCCGCGTGCCCGTGCACGGCAACGACGAACTAGCCCAGCTGGCCCGCACCTTCAACACCATGGCCGAACAGCTGGGCAGCATCGAGGCCAGCCGCCGCCAGTGGCTGGGCGACGTGGCCCACGAGCTGCGCACGCCCCTGGCCGCCATGCGCGCCGAGATCGAGGCTGTGCAGGACGGCATCCGCCCCTTTGACGACAAGACCGCGCTGCGCCTGCACCGGCAGGTGATGCGGCTGATCCAGCTCGTGGGCGACCTGCGCGCCAGCCTGGATGTAGTGGGCACCAGCGCCCCCTCGGCCCAGGTGCCCGTTCACCCGCTGTCGCTGCTGGCCGAGGCGCTAGCCTCCATGCGCCCCCGTCTGGCGCAGGCAGGGATTGATGTCGACACCACCGGCCTGGACGCCTTGACCGCACAGGGGACTGCTCAGCCCGCGCCCCTGGTGCGCGGCGACGCGCAGCAACTGCACCAGGTGTTTTTGAACCTGCTGGAAAACAGCCTGCGCTACACCGACGCGGGCGGCCTGCTGCGCATTGCGGCACGCCTGCTGCCACCGGCCGATGGAGTCCCGCAGCTGCAGGTGCAGCTGGACGACAGCGCACCCGGTGTGCCCGCGCACGAGCTGCCCCGCATCTTTGACCGCCTGTACCGCGCAGAAACCTCGCGCAACCGCGACCACGGCGGCTCGGGCCTGGGCCTGGCGATCTGCCGCGCCATCGTGCTCGCCCACAGCGGCACACTGACGGCCGAACCCTCTCCCCTCGGCGGCCTGCGCATCACGCTGCAACTGCCCTTGCTGGACAACCCTTCATGAGCCCCCGCATCCTTGTCGTCGAAGACGAACCCGACATCGCCGCCATCGTGGTGGACTACCTGCGCCACGCGGGCTACACGGTGGAGCACCAGGCCGAAGGCCGCGCAGCCCTCGCCAGCCTCATCACCACACCGCCCGACCTCACGCTGCTGGACATCATGCTGCCCGGCATGGACGGCCTGGAGATATTGCGCCAGGCGCGGCGCCACACGCAGCACCCCATCATCATGCTCACGGCCCGTGTGGAAGAGGTGGACCGCCTCATCGGTCTGGAGCTGGGCGCCGACGACTACATCTGCAAGCCGTTTTCACCGCGCGAGGTGGTGGCCCGCGTCAAGGCCGTGCTGCGCCGCACCGCTGCCGCACAAGAGCCGCCAGCCCACCAGACAACCACCGCCGCCTTGATGCTGGACGAGTCCCACTGGCAAGCCACATTGCACGGCACGCCGCTGGGACTCACGCGGCGCGAGTTCAAGCTGCTGCAGGTGCTGGCGCGGCAGACCGGACGCATCTTCTCTCGGGCCCAGTTGCTGGACCAGGCCTATGACGACACGCTGGACGTGAACGAGCGCGCCATCGACAGCCACATCAAGAACCTGCGCAAGAAGCTCAAGGCCGCCAGCACAGACGGCAGCGACTGGATCCGCTCGGTGTATGGCGTGGGCTTTGCGCTGGATCCGACGGCGCCAGATTGATACGATTTTGATAGCAGCAGCCGCATATTCAATATGCGCTACAGCCTCTTTTAGCGCCACATCGCGGCACGGATTCCACAGCACGGTTGCGCGGGTCGCTCACCGCAGCGCACGCCACAGGCCTACACCGCTCGCGGGCACCAGCGGGTGTGATCAAAGCCCACTCACCGGCTTTATCCACTGCCCCTCATGCCCGCATCCCCCCAGCTCGGCACCCCTTCCTCGGCACGCTCATCCGCACCCGCCCCCTACCCACCACCCGGACTGCAAGGCGGCCTGGTGTACGTCAGCCCCACACTGCCGGGCATTACCCGGGTGCGCTGCGGCGCCAAGGCGTTCCGCTACCGCCTGTCTGATGGCCAATGGCTGCAAGACCCGGCCGAGATCGATCGCATCCGGCGCCTGGCCATCCCGCCGGCCTACACCCAGGTGTGGATCTGCCCCCTGCCCAACGGACACCTGCAGGCCACCGGACTGGATGCACGCGGGCGGCGCCAGTACCGCTACCACGCCATGTGGCGCCGCCAGCGGGACGAAGGAAAGTTCGAGCACATGCAGGCCTTTGGCAGCGCGCTGCCACGCATCCGGGCCCGCGTGGCGCGCGACCTGGCCACACCCCGCCGAGGCCCGGTGCTGACGCGCGAACGGCTGCTGGCCACGCTGGTGCGCCTGCTGGACACCACTTTTCTACGCGTCGGCAATGAGGAGTACGCCAGCACCAACCGCTCTTATGGCCTGACCACGCTGCGCACCAGGCATGCGCAGCTGCAGGGCAGCGAGCTGAGACTGCGCTTTCGCGGCAAGAGCGGGGTGCAGCAGGAGACCACCCTGAACGACCCGCAGGTGGCCCGCGTGGTGCGCCGCTGCCAACAGTTGCCGGGGCAAGAGCTTTTTCAGTACGAGGATGAAGACGGCAACCCCCGCACCCTGGGCTCCGGCGACGTGAACGACTACCTGAACGAGATCAGCCGCACCGCTGGCAACGCCTACGGCGAACGCTTTACCGCCAAGGACTTCCGCACCTGGCACGGGACCACGCAGGCCCTGGAGCTGACCCGGCTGGCCTGCACCGGCGCGGATGCCGCCAACGCCACGGACAAGGGTCTGCGCTACAGCGCCCAGGCCATCCTGGCCGAGGTGGCCCGCCAGCTGGGCAACACACCCGCCGTGTGCAGGAAGTCGTACGTGCACCCCGCCGTCCTGGCGCTGGGCGCACAGATCGCGTCCGACCCCAGCCCACGCAGCCAGCAGGTGTGGACGCGCCTTGGCGGCGCCACATCACCCCGCGGCCTCAGCGCTGCCGAGCGCCGACTGCTGGCGTTTCTGAGCAAGCCTCAGGCCTAGGGCCTGCACGAAGGAAATCAGCGCCCGACCATATCCCCCGGCACCACCCACTGGTCAAACTGCTCGCCCGTCACATGGCCCGAGACCACGGCGGCTGCGCGCAGGCTGGTGCCCTCCTTGTGTGCCTTCTTGGCAATGAAGGCCGCCTTGTCGTAGCCGATGTGCGGGTTCAGCGCGGTCACCAGCATCAGCGACTGCTCCACCAGGTCGTTGATGCGCGCCTGGTTCGGTTCGATGCCAGCAGCGCAGTGCTCGTTGAAACTGGCCATGCCGTCGGCCAGCAGACGCACGCTTTGCAAGAAGTTGTGGATCACCATCGGGCGGAACACGTTCAGCTCGAAGTTGCCCGAGGCCCCGCCGATGTTGATGGCTACGTCGTTGCCCAGCACCTGCGCGCACAGCATGGTCAGCGCCTCGCACTGCGTGGGGTTGACCTTGCCCGGCATGATGGACGAGCCCGGCTCGTTCTCGGGGATGGTGATCTCGCCCAGCCCGCTGCGCGGGCCGCTGGCCAGCCAGCGCACGTCATTGGCGATCTTCATCAGGCTGGCTGCCAGGGTCTTGAGCGCGCCATGGGCATGCACCAGCGCATCGCAGCTGGCCAGGGCCTCGAACTTGTTGGGGGCGGTGACCAGCGGCAGGCCCGTCAGGTCGGCCAGTTCCTTGGCCACGGCGTGGGCATAACCGGCCGGCGCATTGAGCCCCGTGCCCACGGCCGTGCCGCCCAGGGCCAGCTCGCACAGGTGCGGAAGCGCGGCACGCACATGCTGCTCACCATGCAGCAACTGCGCCACCCAGCCCGAGATCTCCTGGCCCAGCGTGAGCGGGGTAGCGTCCTGCAAATGCGTGCGGCCAATCTTCACGATGCCGTCAAACGCCTCGGCCTTGGCCGCCAGCGTGGTGCGCAGGCCGTGCAGTGCGGGCAGCAGGCGGTGCATCAGCGCGTCCACCGCCGCCAGGTGCATGGCGGTGGGGAACACGTCGTTGCTCGACTGGCTCTTGTTCACCTCGTCATTGGGGTGCACCAGCCGCGCCTCGCCGCGCGGGCCACCCAGCAGCTCGCTCGCTCGGTTGGCCAGCACCTCGTTCATGTTCATGTTGGTCTGGGTGCCCGAGCCGGTCTGCCACACCACCAGCGGAAATTCCTGCAGGTGGCCGCCGCTGATCACCTCGTCTGCCGCGGCCACGATGGCGGTGGTCTTGGCCGCATCGAGCAGGCCCAGCTCGTTGTTCACATAGGCACTGGCCCGCTTCACCTGGGCCAGCGCGCGGATCAGCTCGGGTGCCATGCGTTCGCCCGAGATGGCAAAGTGGTGCAGCGAGCGCTGGGTCTGCGCGCCCCACAGGCGCTGGGCAGGCACATCGATGGGGCCGAAGGTGTCTTTTTCCGTACGGTAGGCGATCGCAGCGGGGGTGGATGTTTTCACGGGTGGGCCTTGCGCGCTCAACGAGCGAATGGGAGTGGAGGGAACAACACCAGGCCGCAGCATACCCACCGAAGCCCCAGGCGCGCCACTCCCCACCCTCTCTTGGCCGCCCTGATCGGCCCTGACAGGACCGTGCAAGCCCGCCGGGGGATAATTCGGGGTTCGCGTTTTCCCTAAAACCCCACCGCCATGACCACGACGACCATTCGCCAAGAAGACCTGATCGAATCCATTGCCGGCGCGTTGCAGTACATCAGCTACTACCACCCCACCGACTACATCGCCCACCTGGCCCGCGCCTACGAGCGCGAAAAGAGCCCGGCGGCCAAGGATGCGATCGCGCAGATCCTCACCAACAGCAAGATGAGCGCCACCGGCCAGCGCCCCATCTGCCAAGACACGGGCATCGTCAACGTGTTCCTGAAGGTGGGCATGGACGTGCGCTGGGAAGGCTTCACCGGCAGCCTGGATGACGCCATCAACGAAGGCGTGCGCCGTGGCTACAACCACCCCGACAACACGCTGCGCGCCTCGGTCGTGGCCGACCCCCAGTTCGCCCGCAAGAACACCAAGGACAACACTCCCGCCGTGATCTTCACCGAGATCGTGCCCGGCAACACCGTGGACGTGACGGTGGCAGCCAAGGGCGGCGGCTCGGAGAACAAGTCCAAGATGTACATGCTCAACCCCGGCGACAACGTGGTGGACTGGGTGCTCAAGACCGTGCCCACCATGGGCGCCGGCTGGTGCCCGCCCGGCATGCTGGGCATCGGCATTGGCGGCACGGCGGAGAAGGCGGTGCTCATGGCCAAGGAAAGCCTGATGGACGACCTGGACATGTACGAACTGCAAGCCAAGCAAGCCAGCGGTGCCGAACTCGACAATGTCGAAAAGCTGCGCCTGGAGCTGTTTGAAAAGGTCAACGCCCTGGGCATTGGCGCGCAGGGCCTGGGCGGCCTGACCACGGTGCTGGACGTCAAGATCAAGATGTACCCCACGCACGCGGCCAGCAAGCCGATTGCGATGATCCCCAACTGCGCCGCCACGCGCCACGCGCACTTCGTGATGGACGGCTCGGGCCCCGTGTACCTCACGCCCCCCAGCCTGGACCTGTGGCCCAACGTGGACTGGGCGCCGGACTACAACAAGAGCAAGAAGGTCAACCTCGACACGCTGACCAAAGAAGAAGTCGCCAGCTGGAAGCCCGGCGACACGCTGCTGCTCAACGGCAAGATGCTGACCGGCCGTGACGCCGCCCACAAGCGCATCCAGGACATGCTGGCCAAGGGCGAGAAGCTGCCCGTGGACTTCACCAACCGCGTTATCTACTACGTGGGCCCTGTGGACCCCGTGAAGGGCGAGGCCGTGGGCCCTGCAGGCCCCACCACCGCCACGCGCATGGACGGCTTCACCGAGATGATGCTGGCCCAGACCGGCCTGATCGCCATGGTGGGCAAGGCCGAGCGCGGCCCGGTCGCCATCGAGGCCATCAAGAAGCACCAGAGCGCCTACCTGATGGCCGTGGGCGGCGCCGCCTACCTGGTCTCCAAGGCCATCAAGACCGCCAAGGTCGTGGGCTTTGCCGACCTGGGCATGGAAGCCATCTACGAATTCGACGTGGTGGACATGCCTGTGACCGTGGCCGTGGACGCTGGCGGCACCAGCGCCCACATCACCGGCCCGGCCGAGTGGCAAAAGCGCATCGCCTCGGGCGAGTTCAAGGGCATTGAGGTCGCTGCGGCCTGATGCGTTTTTGAGGGCCGGGGCGCCACGGCGCTCTTCCCCGACCAAGAACCGCCTTCGGGCGGTTTTTTTGGGCCATCCCCCCCCCTGCAGCACCCGCAGTTCGACAAAAATACGGATCAAGCCTCTTCAACACTTCCTGTTGGCCTGTGCCACCTCTTCCATGTTTCTGGACCACCGGTTTGTGCAATTCATTCGGCCGCGGCTGTGCGCCCTGCTGGTGACAGCGTTGATTGGCACCCTGCCCTTGGCGGCCAGCGCCAATCCGCCGATGGTCCCGCAACGCGACGCGCAGGCCGCCTTTGGCGGACGACTGCCCGCACGCGATGCGGCGCTGCTGGACGCCAGCCTCGCCTCGCACATCGAACGCCAGCAGTTGCTGAACAGCCGGCATCTATCCGGCAGCACCTTGCGCACACTGGACTTTTTTGCCAAGACCTTCACCGTGGTCCGTGGTGGCCAGCGCACGGTGTTCGATGCGGAGCTGCTGGGTACCTGGTGGCCCGAAGACCGGCGCTGGGAATGGACGGCCGTTGAGCGCACCTGGAACGACCCAGACCTGAAAGACCCGAAACGCAAGTCGTTTGCCACCGGCAGCGCACAAACACGCTTGTACGGGCGGGAACACGGTATCGACATCCTGCAGGCCGACACTGCGCAGTTGGCCAGCGAGCTGGTCGCCGGAGGCCCGGAGGGGCAAAAGGCCGTGGTCAAACGCTACTACCTGCTGTCCCACCCGAAAGTCACAGCCGCTTCTGCCAGTGACAGCGGCAAAGCCAAAACGCCCGCACGTTGACCCATTCGTCTCACGGACCTCGCAGGTTCGCCGGACATGGCGAGGGTCACACGCTTGCCCTGTACATGGCAATACACAGCACACGCCGCCGGCCCCGCTGTTTTCCTACAATCCAGCCTTTTGTCCAACCATGGGCTCCCTGATGCCGCTGGCCTCTTCTCCTATCGGTGTGTTTGACAGCGGCGTGGGCGGGCTGAGCGTGCTGCGCGCCCTGCTGGCCGCGATGCCCCACGAGCGCTTCGTGTACCTGGCCGACAGCGCCAACGCCCCCTATGGCGAGCGTGGTGACGCCTTTGTGGCCGCCCGCACCCACGCCATCACCCAGTACCTGCGCGACCAGCACCACATCAAGGCCCTGGTGGTGGCGTGCAACACGGCCACCGCGGCTGCCATTCACGAGGTGCGCAGCAGCCACCCGGAATTGCCCCTGGTGGGTCTGGAGCCCGCCATCAAGCCTGCGCTTGCCGTGACCAAAACAGGGCATGTGGGCGTGATTGGCACCCGGGGCACGCTGACCAGCGCGAAGTTCAGCAAGCTCATGACCTCGCTGGCCGACCAGGCCCACTTTGTGGTGCAGCCCTGCGATGGTCTGGCGCACGCCATTGAGCGCAGCGTGGCACTGCCTCCAGCCGCCGCGGGCAGTCCCGTCGATGCCACGGAGACCGGAGCGCTGTGCAAGCGCTATGTGCAGGCCATGGGTGGCTTTGGTAAGGAGCCCGGGCAAATGGACACCCTGGTGCTCGGGTGCACGCATTACATTTTTGTGGCCCACGAGTTGCGTGCACTGGTGGGACCCGAGGTTCAGTTCATAGAGACGGGCGAACCCGTGGCGCGCCAGACGCGGCGCCTGCTGGAGGCAGCCGACCTGCTCGCGTTGCCGCCGCCCCCGCACCCCAACGGCCAGCCCACATCCCGCGAGGGCCCGGAGTCCGTACAACTGCTGACCACGGGCCCTGTGGCCATGATGGAAGCAGCAGCCCAGCGCTGGCTGAATCTGCCTCCCAGCCTCTGCCGGAGTGTTTCAGTACCGTGATTTGGTTAAAAAGGCTGCCAGTGCCCAATTCATATGCACGAGCCGCTATTATTTTTGCAGCAACCGGCTTTGAGACCTGGAACGTGCTAGCGGTCCTGGGCCTTCAGGAACCGTCCACGCTCCAGAGCCGGGTGCCTGCCTGCTCCACATGGGTGAGGTACAGGCGCAGGTCAAATTCGTACTGGTGGTACTGCGGCTCCATATGGGTACACAGCTGGTAGAAAGCTTTGTCGTGGTCCTTCTCGCGCAGGTGGGCCAGCTCGTGGACGACGATCATGCGCAGAAATTCTTCTGGCGCCTGCTTGAACATTGCCGCGATGCGGATCTCGTGCTTGGCTGCCAAGCGGTTGCCCTGCACGCGCGACACGGCCGTGTGCAAGCCCAGCGCATGGCGCACCACATGGATCTTGTTGTCGAACAGTACCTTGTTGACTGTACCCGCGTTGCGCAGGTAGCGCGCCTTGAGTTCCTGCGCATAGTCGTACAGCGCCTTGTCGCTGCGCATCGCGTGCGCCTGCGGATACTTGCGCAGCAGAACCGCTCCGAGCTTTCCCTGTGCCAGCAGATCGCGCGCCTGCTCCTGCAACGAAGCGGGGTAGGAACGCAGGTAAGGGAGATCAGTGCTCATGGGAAAACAGGCGGCGGCGGACAAGGCATTGGGTAGCGCGGCCGCACAACGACATCAAAGCGCAGGGAGAATTGACCCAATGCCTAGGGGAAGTCCAGGGGAGGCGCCTAGCACGGCCCGCGCCAACGCGCAGTACAAGGCGCTCTGCGCAGATCAGTGCAAGTGGCGCGGGCGACGGCCACCATTGCTGCCATGACCACCACCTGCACCACCAGGGCCCCGGGGGGGCTTGCCAATCTCCAGCGAGTTCACCAGGGCATCAAAGCGCTGGCTGAACAGCTTGTCGATCTCGGCGACCACACCTCCCAACTCGGCGCCGTCAAAGTGGCGCTCCATCATGTTCACCACGTCTTGCACCAACAGATCGCGCTGCACCTGCATGATGGCAGCCGGTGTAGGGCCAACAAACAGCATCACGAAGTCGTCGCGCGACTCCGCCCCCTGCTCTTCTTCGTCTTCGTCAAAGTCGGTGTCGTAGAAGGTGACTTCGATCGCAGCCCCTTGCTCGGCCAGTTCATTGAGGCTCATGCACATCTCATCGAGCGACTGACGGAAATCCTCGTCACCACGCACCGTCCAGCACATCTGCAGCAAATGCTCTTGCGCGTCGTACTTGATACCTGGCTCTTCTTCGTAGGCACTGGCGGCACCGTCGGCCAGCGAACGTGCTCCAGCGTACTTCCACAGCGGTTTGAGCGCCTCTTGAAGCTGGTCAAAACCGACATCAGCCCGCAGGAGGACCTGTCCGTGGACATGGATTTCAAAGGGAGCGTTGTAACTTGACATGATTGAATCGTAGTGGTGCCCCGAGCCGGGGTCGAACCGGCACGCCCCTTTTCAGGAAAGCGGCGGATTTTAAGTCCGCAGTGTCTACCAATTTCACCATCGGGGCGCCGGCTGCTGAGCGCATACCTGCGTTGCAGCGTAACCCGGGCAGCGCATGCGCGCAATGCCCTGTCGTATCTCTGGTCAGGACCGCTGTTTGAAAACAGCACGCACCGTACCACCAAGAAAAAAGGGAAGCCTAAGCTTCCCTTTTCAAATATGGAGCGGGAAAAGAGTCTCGAACTCTCGACCTCAACCTTGGCAAGGTTGCGCTCTACCAACTGAGCTATTCCCGCGTTTTCTGATTTTTCTAACGTTTCCGCTAGCGCTTATCAGCAAGCCTCAAATTATATAACTCTTTTTGACCGTGTTCGATTGCAAGTCAAAAAAATTTTTATCCAACTACCAACCCTTGAAACGATCTCTGCTTGCATCTCTGGCCCGAGGGCTTCGTCGCTTTAATGCTGCAGACCGTATCTGGAGGCGCGGTCCGGAGTCGAACCGGACTAACCGGATTTGCAATCCGGGGCATAACCGCTTTGCTACCGCGCCAGGAATTCACATTTCTCTGACAAAAAAGGGAAGCAATTGCTTCCCTTTTTTGTGGAAATTGGAGCGGGAAAAGAGTCTCGAACTCTCGACCTCAACCTTGGCAAGGTTGCGCTCTACCAACTGAGCTATTCCCGCATTTATCGAAGCCTTACATTGTACAACGTTTGCTGCGATAGAATGAATTGTAGCGCATTTTTTGGGGCTCCCAAAAAAATTTGCATCAATGTTTCAATCCATCGACGGCAGCAGACGACGCTGCGGCTTTATCCGTCGACACAGCTACCGCTGCAGCAGCCACGGCAACCTCTTCGTCCGTCAGCGGCACCGGCTTGCTCTCCAGCGCTACCTCCAGCACCTTGTCGATCCAGCGCACAGGCACGATCTCCAAGCCGCTCTTCACGTTGTCCGGAATCTCTGCGAGGTCCTTCACGTTCTCTTCAGGGATCAGCACGGTCTTGATGCCGCCGCGCAATGCGGCCAGCAGCTTTTCCTTGAGGCCGCCGATGGCCGTCACCTCGCCACGCAGCGTGATCTCGCCCGTCATGGCCACGTCGCCGCGCACCGGGATACCCGTGAGCGCAGAGACAAATGCCGTCGTCATCGCAGCACCCGCACTGGGGCCGTCCTTGGGCGTGGCACCGTCTGGCACGTGGATGTGGATGTCACGCTTTTCAAACGTTTCGTCCTTGATACCCAACATGCGCGCACGGCTGCGCACCACGGTGCGGGCAGCCTCCACGGATTCCTTCATCACGTCGCCCAGCGAACCCGTGCGCGTGATCACCCCCTTGCCGGGCATGATGGCCGCCTCGATGGTCAGCAGGTCGCCACCCACCTCGGTCCAGGCCAAGCCCACCACTTGCCCCACCTGGTTTTGCAGTTCTGCACGGCCGTAGGTGTACTTCCGCACGCCCAGAAAGTCCGGCAGGTTGTCAGCCGTCACCACCACCTGGGGCTCCAGCTTCTTGAGCTGCAAGCCCTTGACCACCTTGCGGCAAATTTTGGACAGCTCGCGCTCCAGCGAACGCACACCCGCTTCACGGGTGTAGTAACGCACCATGTCGCGCACTGCAGGCTCGGTGATGAGCAGCTCTTCCTCCTTCACGCCATTGTTCTTGAGCTGCTTGGGCAGCAGATACTTCATGGCGATGCTGGTCTTCTCGTCCTCGGTGTAACCCGACAAGCGGATCACCTCCATACGGTCGAGCAGCGCAGGCGGAATGTTCATCGAGTTCGACGTGGCGACAAACATCACGTCGGACAGATCGAAGTCCACCTCGACGTAGTGGTCGCCGAAGGTATGGTTCTGTTCAGGGTCCAGCACCTCCAACAGTGCACTCGAAGGATCCCCCCGGAAGTCCATGCCCAGCTTGTCGATTTCGTCCAGCAGGAACAGCGGGTTGCGCGTGCCTACCTTGGAGAGGCTCTGCAACACCTTGCCCGGCAAAGCGCCGATATAGGTGCGGCGGTGCCCCCGGATTTCGGCCTCGTCACGCATGCCACCCAGGGCCATGCGCACGTACTTGCGGCCTGTGGCCTTGGCAATGGACTGGCCCAGCGAGGTCTTGCCCACGCCAGGAGGCCCCACCAGACACAGGATGGGTGCCTTGACCTTGTCCACGCGCTGCTGCACCGCAAGGTATTCAAGGATGCGGTCCTTGACCTTGTCGAGACCATAGTGGTCTTCGTTGAGAACGCCCTCGGCATTCACCAGGTCATGCTTTATCTTGGTCTTCTTGCTCCAGGGCAGCGCCGTGAGCACGTCGATGTAGTTACGCACCACCGTCGCCTCGGCCGACATGGGTGACATCAGCTTGAGCTTCTTGAGTTCGGCCTCGGCCTTCTTGCGCGCTTCGGCTGACATCTTGGCGAGCTTGATCTTTTTCTCGATCTCCTCGATGTCGGCACCTTCATCGCCCTCGCCCAGTTCCTTCTGGATGGCCTTCACCTGCTCGTTCAGGTAGAAGTCGCGCTGGTTCTTCTCCATCTGGCGCTTCACGCGGCCACGGATCTTCTTGTCTACGTTGAGGATGTCGACCTCACGGTCCAGCTGCTCGAACAGGTTTTCGAGGCGCGCCTTCACATCCGAAAGATCCAGGACCACCTGCTTGTTTTCGAGCTTGAGTGGCAGGTGCGCGGCGATGGTGTCGGCCAAGCGACCGGGATCGTCAATGCTGGAGATGGAGGTCAGGATCTCCGGCGGGATCTTCTTGTTGAGCTTGACGTACTGGTCAAACTGCTGCATCACCGCGCGGCGCAATGCCTCAATCTCGCTGGGCTTGTTGGCGTCGGGCGTAGCCTCGACTGGCGTGACGGTCGCCATGAAGTGCGTCTCCGCATCTTCAATCGAAGCCACCACGGCGCGCTGCTGGCCTTCCACCAGCACCTTCACGGTGCCGTCGGGCAGCTTGAGCATCTGCAGGATGGTGGAGACACATCCGACATCGAACATATCTGCCACCGAGGGTTCGTCCTTGGCGGCGGCTTTTTGTGCCACCAGCATGATGCGGCGATCGGCCTCCATGGCCATCTCAAGCGCCTTGATGCTCTTGGGGCGGCCCACAAAAAGCGGGATCACCATATGGGGAAACACCACCACGTCACGCAAAGGCAACAGCGGCAGGTCAAGGGGTGTGGCTGGCAGGGGGGTATGTCCGGACATGGAAATCCTCAAAGTGCTCTGTGGAAGTGGGTCCACATGTGGGGATTTTCAACCCTTGCACGCAGCCGTACTGGCGCAAGGGTTGATGGTTCAAAGGGCGACAACAAAGCGCCCGCTCCGGTCTTCTCAGGCCTTCTTGGCCGCTTCGCGGTACACGAGCAGCGGCGGCTTGTTTTCTTCGATGGTGGACTCATCCACCACCACCTTTTCGACATTGCTGGTGTTGGGCAGGTCGAACATCGTGCCGATCAGCGATTGCTCCAGGATGGAGCGCAGGCCACGGGCCCCCGTCTTGCGGGCCAGCGCCTTGCGCGCGATGGCTTTGAGGGCTGCAGGACGAATTTCGAGGTCCACCCCCTCCATGGCCAGAAGCTTGCTGTACTGTTTGACCAGTGCGTTCTTGGGCTCTGTCAGGATCTGCACCAGCGCGTCTTCGCTCAGCTCGGCCAGCGCCGTCACCACGGGCATACGGCCCACCAGCTCGGGGATGATGCCGAACTTGATCAGGTCTTCCGGCTCGATCTCGGTGAACACCTCGGTCAGCGAACGCTGCTTCTTGCTCTTGACCGATGCGCCGAAGCCGATGCCCGAGGCTTCGGTGCGGTTTTCGATGACCTTCTCCAAACCCGCGAACGCGCCACCGCAGATGAACAGGATGTTGGTCGTGTCGATCTGCAGAAAGTCCTGGTTCGGGTGCTTGCGCCCGCCCTGGGGCGGCACGCTGGCCATCGTGCCTTCGATCAGCTTGAGCAGCGCCTGCTGCACGCCTTCGCCCGACACGTCGCGGGTGATGGAGGGGTTGTCCGACTTGCGCGAGATCTTGTCGATCTCGTCGATGTAGACGATGCCACGCTGGGCGCGCTCGACTTCGTAGTTGCAGCTCTGCAGCAGCTTCTGGACGATGTTCTCCACGTCTTCGCCCACATAGCCGGCTTCGGTCAGCGTGGTGGCGTCGGCCATCACGAAGGGCACATCCAGCATGCGCGCCAGCGTCTGCGCGAGCAGCGTCTTGCCCGAGCCCGTGGGACCGATCAGCAGGATGTTGCTCTTGGACAGCTCCACATCGTCCTTGTGGGCCTTGTCCTTGTGGCGCAGGCGCTTGTAGTGGTTGTACACCGCAACCGCCAACGTGCGCTTGGCCACGTCCTGGCCGATCACGTAGTTGTCGAGGTTGGCCTTGATCTCTACCGGCGTAGGCAGGTCGCTGCGGCCTTCGCGGGCCAGGTCACCAGCTGGCAATTCGTCACGAATGATCTCGTTGCACAGGTCAATGCACTCGTCGCAGATAAAGACCGACGGACCGGCGATCAGCTTCTTCACTTCATGCTGGCTTTTGCCGCAGAAAGAGCAGTAAAGGGTTTTTTCGCTGGAAGAGCCTTTTTTCTCGGCCATGGGGGCAATGCCTTGCTTGTTTCGGAAAGTTGTCGGGATGATAACCAAATAAAAAACGGCGTCTTCCCCTCGGGAAAACGCCGCTTTCTCGCCCTCGGGCGATCAGGCGCGCTGGCTGATCACCTGATCGACCAGGCCATAGTCCTTGGCTTCGTCGGCCGAGAGGAAATAGTCACGCTCGGTGTCGCGCTGGATCTTCTCCAGCGGCTGGCCGGTGCGCTCGGCCAGGATCTTGTTGAGCTGCTCGCGGGTCTTGAGGATCTCGCGGGCATGGATCTCGATCTCGGTGGCCTGGCCCTGCATGCCGCCCAATGGCTGGTGGATCATGACCTTGGAATTGGGCAGCGCAAAACGCTTGCCCTTGGCGCCTGCCGCCAACAAGAACGCACCCATGCTGGCCGCCATGCCCGTGCACAGGGTCGAGACATCGGGCTTGATGAAGTTCATGGTGTCAAAGATCGCCATGCCAGCGCTCACCGAACCACCGGGCGAGTTGATGTAGAACGAAATATCCTTGTCGGGGTTTTCGCTTTCCAAGAACAGCAGCTGCGCCACCACCAGGTTGGCCGTCTGGTCATTGACCGGGCCCACCAGAAAAATCACGCGCTCCTTGAGCAGGCGCGAGTAGATGTCATAGGACCGTTCGCCACGGCCCGACTGCTCGATGACCATGGGGACCATGCCCAGGCCTTGTGTTTCCAATGCGCTCATGTATTTCTCCAGTCAAGCAGGTACTGTACCCAGAAATGAATTGGGGCTTGTGCGCGAAAGCACAAGCCCCTGAAGTGTCCTGAAGACCCCGCCGGGCGATTGCACGAGGCAGGCCGCCCGGCCCCAGGGCCTATCAGCCCTGCTGCGCCATCAGATCGTCAAAGGAGATGGCCTTCTCGACGACCTTGGCCTTGGACAGCACGAATTCGGTCACGTTGTTTTCGATGACAACGGCTTCGACTTCGGCCAGACGCTGGCGGTCGCCGAAGTACCAGCGCACCACGTCTTCGGGCTTCTCGTAGCTGGCAGCCAGCTCGTCGATGTGGGCCTTGAGCTGCTCAGGCTTGGCCTGCAGTTCGTTGGCACGCACGAGTTCGGCCAGCACCAGGCCCAGGCGCACGCGGCGCTCGGCCTGGGGACGGAACACGTCTTCAGGGATCTCGGCCTTGTCGGCATCCTTGACGCCGCGTTGCTTGAGTTCAGCGCGGGCGCCTTCCATCAGGCGGGCAATTTCAGCCTGAATGCTGGAATTGGGCAGATCCAGTTCAGCCTTGGACACCAGGGCGTCCATCACGGCAGCCTTGTTGCGGGCCAGCAGGCGGAACTTGACTTCGCGCTCCAGGTTCTTCTTGATGTCGGCGCGCAGGCCTTCCACGGAACCATCGGCAATGCCCAGCGACTTGGCCAGGGCGTCGTTCACTTCGGGCAGATGGGCGGCTTCGATCTTCTTGATGGTCACCAGGAAGTCGGCGGTCTTGCCAGCCACGTCCTTGCCATGGTACTCAGCGGGGAAAGCCAGGGGGAAAGTCTTGCTTTCGCCGGACTTCATGCCACGCACGGCATCTTCGAACTCCTTGAGCATCTGGCCTTCGCCGACCAGGAACTGGAAGTCTTCGGCCTTGCCGCCGTCAAACGGCTCGCCGTCGATCTTGCCTTCGAAGTCCACGGTCACGCGGTCACCGTCTTGCGCAGCGGCGTCCAGGGCGCGCTGGGCGAAGCTGCGGCGCTGCTTGCGCAGGATGTCGATGGTCTTGTCGATGGCGCTGTCAGTCACTTCGGACGAGAGCTTTTCGACTTCGGCGTCCGACAGGTCAGCAATCTTGACTTCGGGGAACACTTCGAAGATGGCGTCAAAAGTCACCTGGCCTTCAGGAGCACCTTCTTTTTCGGTGATGCGGGGCTGACCAGCTACACGCAAGTTGGCTTCGTTCGCAGCCACGGCAAAGGCCTCACCCACCTTGTCGTTCAGCACTTCGTACTGCACCGAGTAGCCATAACGCTGGGCCACCACGTTCATGGGCACCTTGCCAGGACGGAAACCGTCCATCTTGACCGTGCGGGCCAGGCGCTTGAGGCGCGTGTCCACTTCGGACTGGATCAGGGTGACGGGCACGCTCAGCGTGATCTTGCGCTCGAGCTTCTCAAGGGTTTCAACAGTAACGGCCATGGCTATTCCTCTTATGAATGTGGATCGTGCTGGCTGCAGCGCAGCAGCGCCGTGTTCCGCAAAGTCTCACATGGGTGGTGCGCGGGGGGGGACTCGAACCCCCACACCATTGCTGGCGTCAGGACCTAAACCTGGTGCGTCTACCAATTTCGCCACCCGCGCGGTTCTACAAACAAACAGGCGGCAACCTCAGCTGCCGCCTGCGTGAAATCGGTCAACCTTCTATTTTACCTGATACGGGAGACCCATCGGTCAAGCAACGCCCGCGACCTCGGGTGCGGGCCGTTTGACACGGAACCAGGCCGCGTACATCGCAGGCAGCGCCAGCAGCGTGAGCACCGTGGCCACGACCAGCCCGCCCATGATGGCCACCGCCATCGGGCCCCAGAACACGCTGCGCGACAGCGGGATCATGGCCAGCACGGCGGCCGCGGCCGTTAGCACGATGGGGCGCAAACGGCGCACGGCCGATTCCACGATCGCATCCCATGCAGGCACACCCCGGGCGCGGTCCTGCTCAATCTGGTCGATCAGGATCACCGAGTTGCGCTGGATCATGCCCATGAGCGCGATCACCCCCAGCAGCGCCACAAAGCCGAACGGTCGGTTGAGCAGCAGCAGGGACGCAGCCACACCCGCCATGCCCAGCGGCCCGGTCAGGAACACCAGCATCGCGCGGCTGAAGCTGTGCAGTTGCAGCATCAGCAGCGTGAAGGTGATGAACAGCATGATGGGAAGCCCCGCCGCGATGGACGCCGAGCCCTTGGAGCTTTCCTCCACGGCACCAGCCACCTCGATGCGGTAGCCCGTCTGCCCCGCCGACCGCCACTTGGCCTCGATCTCCTTGAGGGACGGCAACAGCGCCGCCGTCACCGTCGCGCCCTGCAGGCCCTCGGTCACGTCGCCCTGCACGGTGATGGCGTAGTCGCGGTTCTCGCGCCACATCACACCGGGCTCCCAGGTGAACACGGGTTTGGCGATCTGCGTGAGCGGGATCGACTTGCCCGACGCCGTGGGCAGGTAGGCGTTGGCAATGTCGGTGATGGCGTTGCGCTCATCCAGCGGCTGGCGCAGCAGGATGTCGATGAGCTTGTCGCCCTCGCGGTACTGGCCCACCTGGGTGCCAGACAGAATGGTCTTGGACGCTTGCGCGATGGACTGGCTGGTCACGCCCAGGGCGCGCGCCTTGGCCTGGTCCACTTCCAGGCGCAGCACCTTGACGGACTCGTTCCAGTTGTCGTTCACGCCGCGCATGTTGGGGTTCTGGCGCAGCTGGGCCTTGACCTCGTCTGCGCGCTCACGCAGCACCAGCGGGTCGGGGCCCACCACGCGGAACTGAACGGGGTACGGCACTGGCGGGCCGTTGGGAAGCAGCTTGACACGCCCGCGCACTTCCGGGAACTCCTCAGCCAACAGCGCCGGCAGCTTCACGCGCAGCGATTCGCGCAGCTTGAGATCCTGCGGCACCACGATGAACTGAGAGACGTTGCTCTGCGGGAACACCTGGTCCAGCGGCAGATAGAAACGCGGCACGCCAGAACCCACCCAGGTGCTCACCGTGTTCACGCCCGGCTCGGACAGCAGACGTTGCTCCACGCGCTTGGTCACGGCCTCGTTGCCCGCAAACGACGTGCCTTCCGGGAACCAGATATCGACCAGGATCTCTGGCCGGCTCGAATCCGGGAAGAACTGCTGCTGCACCTGGCCCATGCCGACAATGCCCAGCGCAAAGGTCAGCACAGTGGCACCAATGGTCAGCCAGCGGTGCTGTACGCACCAATCCACCAGACGGCGGAAGCTGCGGTAGAACGGGCTGTCAAAGACCTCGTGCGGGTCGTCCGTGATGCCCTTGTTGGCCTGAGCGGCCAAGACATGAGGCGGCACCTTGAGCAGCAGCGTGCCGAGGTAAGGCACGAAATAGACCGACACGAACCAGCTGAGCACCAATGCAATCACCGTCACGGCAAAGATGGCAAACGTGTATTCGCCCGTGGTGGACTTGGCCAGCCCGATGGGCAAGAAGCCCGCCGCCGTGATCAGTGTGCCCGTGAGCATGGGCATGGCCGTGATCTCGTAGGCAAAGGTGGCGGCGCGCACCTTGTCATAGCCCTCTTCGAGCTTCAGCACCATCATCTCGACCGCAATGATGGCGTCGTCCACCAGCAGGCCCAGCGCGATGATGAGCGAACCCAGCGAGATCTTGTGCAGCCCGATGCCCCAGTACCACATGGCCAGGAACGTGACGGCCAGCACCAGCGGGATGGTGATGCCCACCACCAGACCCGGGCGGGGGTCGATATACCAGCGCTTCCACAGCGGGTTGTTGCCGGGCCGCTTGTGGAAGCCCAGGCTGATGAAGCTGACCGCCAGCACGATGACCACGGCCTCGATCAGCACCTTGACGAACTCATTCACCGAGGTGGACACGGCCTTGGGCTGGTCTTGCACATTGACCAGCTTCACGCCCGCCGGCAGCGACCCGGCGATGCGGTCGGTGGTGGTGTGCAGGGCCTTGCCCAGCGCAATGATGTCGCCACCCTTGGCCATGGAGACGCCCAGCGCAATCACCTCGCGGCCCTGGTGGCGCACCTTCACAGCCGGTGGATCCACATAGCCGCGCTGCACTTCGGCAATATCGCCCAGGCGCAGTTGCGCGCCCGAGGGGCCGCGGATCGGCATCGCGCGCAGGTCCTCGATGGCGTTGAACTGGCCTTGCACGCGCACCTGCACCTGGTCTTGCGGGGTCTGGATGGCGCCCGCACTTTCCACGGCGTTCTGCTGGCCCAGCTGGGCCAGCACCTGGTTCATGTCCAGGCCCAGCTGCGACAGGCGCTTTTGCGAGATCTCGATGAAGAGCTTTTCGTCCTGCACGCCAAACTGCTCGACCTTGGCCACATCGGGCACGCGCAGCAGCTGCTGGCGCGCGTCGTCGGCAAACTGCTTGAGTTCTGCGTAGCTGAAGCCCTCGGACTCCAGCGCGTAGATCACGCCATACACATCCCCGAAGTCGTCGTTGAAGAACGGGCCCTGGATACCCTGCGGCAGGGTGTAGCGCATGTCGCCCACCTTCTTGCGCACGCTGTACCAGACGTTGGCCACGTCGCCGGGCTTGGAGGAGTCCTTGATCTGGAAAATGATCTGCGACTCGCCAGGCTTGGAGTAGCTACGGATCTTGTCGGCGTAGGGCACCTCCTGCAGCGTGCGTTCCAGCTTGTCGGTGACCTGCTCGGCCACCTGCTGGGCCGTGGCGCCGGGCCAGTAGGTGCGCACCACCATGGCGCGGAAGGTGAACGGCGGATCTTCGTCCTGCCCGAGCTGGAAGTAGGCCGCAAAGCCCAGCAGCATCAGCACCACCATGAGGTAGCGGGTGAGCGCGGGATGGTCGAGCGCCCATTTGGAGAGGTTGAACCCCTCTTTGGGTTGGATTTGCGTCATGGCGGGCCTCAGTTGGCGGCAGAGGCCGTGGCGGTGGCAGGCGCTGCGGAGGCCGCGGGAGCAGATGGCACAGCAGGCATCGCTACAGATTCAGGAGCTGTCTGCGCTTTATTCACCGGCGCTTGAGCCACTTTTGGCTGATATACCGTCACCTTCTGGCCTGGGGACAGCACATGCACGCCGGTGGCCACTACCTGCATGCCGGGCGCCAAGCCCGCAGCCACCACGGCATCGTTGCCGTCGGCCGTGGCAATCTGCACCACCTGCGATTTGACGGTGCTGGTCGCGGGGTCGTACACCCACACGGCGGTGGACTGGCCCTCCTGCCGCAGCGCGCTGGTGGGCAGCTTGATGGCGGCAATGCCGGCATGGCTCAGTGCCTTGGGCGTGGCGTACACGGTGGCGCCCAGCGCCGGGGCGTCGGCCGCGTCAATGGCCACCTTGACCTGGAAGGTGCGGGTCGCAGCGTCGGCACTGGCAGCTACTTCACGCACGCGCCCCGTCAGGGTCGCGCCGCCAGACCAGCCACGCACGGCCACCTCGGAGCCCGTCGTGATCTGCGCCACCTTGTCTTCCGGCACGGCAAACACCACATCGCGCGGGCCGTCCTGCGCAATGCGCACCACCGGCGCGCCGGCCGACACCACCTGGCCCGGCTCGGCGTCGATGCCCGTCACCACACCCGACACATCGGCCACCAGCGTGGTGTAGGCCGCCTGGTTGCCCTGGGAGGACAGCTGGGCGCGCGCCTGGTCGAGCGTGGCCTGGGCGGCCTTGAGCGTGGCCTCGCGGCGCTCCAGTTCGGCACCGCTGATGAAGTTCTGGTCCTTGAGCGCCTGGTAGCGCTTGAGGTCTGCCGCCGCCAAGTCGCGCTGCGTGGTGGCCGATGCCAGTTGCGCGCGCGCTGCGTCAGCCGCCAGCTGATAGTCCTTGGGGTCCAGTTGCGCCAGCACCTGGCCCGCCTTCACGCGCTGGCCCAGTTCGGCTTGGCGCTGCACGATCTTGCCCGCCACGCGAAAGCCCAGGCGCGACTCCACCCGCGCGCGCACCTCGCCCGAATACTCCAGACTGGACTGCAGCGCGCCTACGCCCACCGTCATCAGCTTGACGGAACGCACTGGCTCCTCGGGCGGTGCGGGCCGTGAACAGGCGGCCAGCACAGTAGCGGTGGCCAGCACCAGCAGAAACCTGGAATGCCGTGAAGAGGGCCGCAAGGCGGAGGATGTGCGCATGGGAAATCCGGTGAATAAAAATGGGGCCACAAGGATCAACAAGCAAAACGCAGGCCCAAACGCCTGCGCTGCAACGGTACGCCTGGCGTCTGCCAACGAGCACCCAGCGGTGGCAGGTAGCGCTCGTCAACGACGCAGCGGCCAGACGCCTTGCCTCCTAAAAAGAGAGTTTTACCATTACTGACTGACCGGTTAGTAATCTATGAGAAGCCCCTGGCCTTGTCAAGCGACAATCCGGGGTGTGAACGACCGCCCCAGCCCCTCCCCCCGTCCCGGCGCAGCATGCGCGCCACAGCCTACCGCGACTGAAGCGGTGGCGCCCCCCGTCACCCACTACGAAAACTTCCCCGTCGCGTCGCTGCTGTGCCCGCCCCACCTGCGCCAGCCGATAGCGGCCATCTACGGCTTTGCGCGCACGGCGGACGACATGGCCGACGAAGGCGATGCCCCGGCCGCGACCCGCCTCGCCGATCTGGCTGCCTACCTGGCCGACCTGCGCACCATTGCTCAGGGCGATGCGCCGTCTGCCCGCTGGGCCAGCGTATTTTTGCCGCTGCAAGCCGTGTTGCGCAGCCACCAGCTGCCTGTGCCGTTGCTGGAAGACCTGCTCAGCGCCTTTGCCCAGGACGTGGAGAAAACCCGTGACGGTGAGGGCTACGCCGACCGCGACGAGCTGCTGGACTACTGCCGCCGCTCGGCCAACCCCGTGGGCCGGCTGCTGCTGCACCTGTATGGCGTGCACGACGCCGAGGCGCTGCGCCAGAGTGACGCCATCTGCACCGCGCTGCAGCTCATCAACTTCTGGCAGGACCTGTCCGTGGACATCCCCCGGGGCCGCCACTATTTGCCCCGCGCCGACTGCGCGACCTATGGCGCCTGCCAGTCCGAGCTGCTGGCGCTGCAAAGCACCCGCGAGAACGCCCGCCTGATTGCCGACTGCGCCCACTGGGCCCGCACCACGATGCAGAGCGGCGCCCCCTTGGTGCACCGCCTGCCCGGCCGCGCCGGCTGGGAGCTGCGGCTGGTGGTGCAAGGCGGCCTGCGCATCCTCGACAAGGTCGATGCCCTCAAAGGGGGCAGCCTGCACACCCGGCCCAAGCTCCGTGGGTGGGACTGGTGCGTGATGCTGGGCCGCGCGCTGGTGATGTAAGAAAGATTCATGGGCCGCAAGGCGGGCTCACACACTCGCCCGCCAGAGCACCATGCAGTGCAAAAACGGCCTATAGCGCTTGATTTATATACGCCACCAGCTATTTAATTCATAGCGATCCGCTGAGATGTTCCACGCCCTCGGCCCGGTCGGGGCAGGGATAGCGAGCATGCCCCGGCCACCGCACCCGGTTAGCCTCGCGGCCACCGTGGCAGGGCGGCGGCCAGCGCCCCACCCTGCCGGCCCGTGCCTGCGCGCCACAAGCGCTGCGGCACTTCCTTTGAGCCAGGGTCACCCCCACCATGTCCGTCAGCGTTTTCGACCTCTTCAAGATCGGCATCGGGCCGTCCAGCTCCCACACCGTGGGCCCCATGATTGCGGCCCGGCAGTTTGCCTGCCATGTGCGCGACACCGTCGGCCTGGCGGCGGTGTACCAAGTTACCGTGGAGCTGTTCGGCTCTCTCTCGGCCACCGGCGTGGGCCACGGCACCGACCGGGCCGTGCTGCTCGGCTTGGCCGGACACGAGCCAGACCATATCGACCCCGACCAGATCGCCCCCGCCATCGCACAGATCCGCCAAAGCGGCACGCTGGCGTTGCTGGGCGAGCATGCCGTGCCGTTTGTCGAAAAGGACCACCTGCTGTTTCGCCGCAAAAGCCTGCCGCTGCACCCCAACGGCATGGCGTTCCATGCACTGGATGCGCAGGGCAACGACATCGCCATGCGCGAGTACTACTCGGTAGGCGGCGGCTTTGTGGTCGATGCGGCCGGCCAGCGCGTGCTCAACACCCCGGCCAGCGCGGGCGCCGACACCGCAGGCCACGGCCAGGGCCTGCCACACCCGTTCCGCACCGGGGCCGAGCTGCTGGCGCAGTGCCGCACCACGGGCCTGAGCATGGCCCAGCTCATGGCCGCCAACGAACAGCACTGGCGCAGCCCGGCCGAGGTGCGGCGCCAGTTGCTGGCCATCTGGCAGACCATGGCAGGCGCCGTGCAGCGCGGCTGCGCCAGCACTGGCACCCTGCCCGGCCCCATGCATGTGCGCCGCCGCGCGGCCGAGCTGCACAAGAACCTGAGCCGCTCGCCCGAGGCTGCCCTGCGCGACCCGCTCTCCATGCTGGACTGGGTGAACCTGTACGCCATGGCCGTGAACGAAGAGAACGCCGCGGGCGGCCGCGTGGTGACGGCCCCTACCAATGGTGCAGCGGGCGTGATCCCGGCCGTGCTGCACTACTACGTCAACTTTCTGCAGGGCCCCATCCCGGCCAACGACGACGGCATTGCCACCTTTTTGCTCACCGCAGGCGCCATCGGCATCATCTACAAGGAGAACGCCTCGCTCTCCGGCGCCGAGGTGGGCTGCCAGGGCGAGGTCGGCGTGGCCTGCTCCATGGCCGCCGGCGCGCTGGCCGCCGTGATGGGCGGCACGCCCGAGCAGGTGGAAAACGCCGCCGAAATTGGCATGGAGCACAACCTGGGCATGACCTGCGACCCCGTGGGCGGGCTGGTGCAGATCCCCTGTATCGAGCGCAACGCCATGGGCGCGATCAAGGCCATCAACGCCGCCCGCATGGCGCTGCGCGGCGACGGGCAGCACGTGGTCTCGCTCGACAAGGTCATCAAGACCATGATGCAGACCGGCGCGGACATGAAGGTGAAATACAAGGAGACATCGCGCGGCGGGCTGGCGGTGAATGTGGTCGAATGCTGAACCGCGCCGCCCACCGGCCCCTATCGCAATCCCTCTCGCACCTCGCTTCGCGGCACGTTTCGTAGCCCCCCACCTGCATGCATCTGCCGCCGGACCTGCCCACCCCCTTACCACTGGAGCGCTGGCTCAACCGCCTGGGCGCACTGGTGATGCCGCTGGCGCTGCTGGTCGTGCTGCTGCTGTTTTTGCAATGGCCGTTGCGCGACGGGTGGGGTGCGGGGTCCAGCCAGGCCAACGACCTCGCGCAGGTGCTGTTTGCGCTGTATGTGGCCGTGGCCCTGCGCCATGCCGACCGGCGCGGCGCCCACCTGGTCAGCCGCCCCGACCTCGCCCATGCGGGCCGGGGCCCGGTGCGCGCCATGCGCCTGCTGGGCGCGCCCCTGGCCGTGCTGCCCTGGGCGGTGTTTGTGTGCATCAACGCCGCGCCCACAGTGTGGCGGTCGATGCGGGGGCTGGAGAGTTTTCCTGAAACCGCCAACCCCGGCTACTTCGTCATCAAGCTGGCCTTGCTGTTGCTGGCCGTTTTGCTAGGCCTGCAGGCCCTGGCCGACCTGTGGCGGGCCATGCACACGCTGCGTACGCCCACTGGCGCACCGACGGACCCTGCATGAGTCTCATCCAATGAACGCCATCGGCCTGTTGCTGCTGGTGCTGGCCCTGGTGCTGATGATGACCACCGGCTGGGCCACCTACTCCGTGCTGCTGGGCGTCAGCACCCTGGGCGCGGTGGCGGGCCTGGCGCTGGGCGCGTTTGATGGCGCGGTGCTGCGCAGCCTGCCGGAGCGCGTAGTGGGCCTGCTCGAACACGACCTCCTGCAGGCGCTGGTGCTGTACGCCGTGGTGGGTGCGCTGCTCAACCATCTGGCACTCGTCAACGGCCTGTACAGCGGCCTGCGCAAGCTGCTGGCGCGCGTGGTGGGACAACGGGCCGCACCCGACATGGCGGGCCTGGGCGTAGGCATGCTCATGGCACCCATGAACGGATCGGTGGGGGCCAGCCTGGTGACCCTGTCGCACACCGCCGGGCAGGCCTGGGCCCACGAAGGCATGCCGCCCGCCCGCCGCACCGCCCTGGTCGCGGTGGCCAGCACGCTGGGCATCATCGTGCCGCCGTCGCTGGTGCTGTTGCTGCTGGGTGATGCCATGCTGCGCGCCCACACCGAGGGCCTGACCCTGGCCACGCAACTGGGGCTGGCCAGCGCCCGCGCGGGCACCCGCATCATCAACACCCAGGATGTGCTGCAGGCCGCCCTGGCACCCGGCGCCTTGCTGCTGGTGCTGTGGATGGGCGTGACCTGGTGGCTAGCCCAGCGCCGGACTGGCGGCACCGCAGGTCACAGGGCTGCGTCCCCCACCCCCTTAGCCCTGACCCCCAGCGAACGCTGGACGCTGGGCGTGGTGCCTACGCTCATCGTAGCCCTGCTGGCACTGGTCACCACCGGCCGTGTTCGGGCGGTGGAGGCCGCCGCCACCGCCGGGGTGCTGCTGCTGGTGTGGGGCGTGACGTCGCGCCAGCTCACGCTGCGGCGGCTGGCGCAGGTGCTGGACGACGCCATGGCGCTCACCGGTGCGCTGTTTGCGCTGCTGGTGGCGGCGGTCACGTTCTCGCTGGTGCTGCGCGCCTACGGCACCGATGTGCTGGTGGCTGAATGGATGCGTGCCCTGCAGGGCCAGCCCCTGCTGGCCATGGGGGTGGTGCTGGCCGTTCTGCTGGGGTCGGCGTTTGTGCTGGACGCGTTCGAGCTGATCTTCCTGATCATCCCCATCGTCATGCCCCCTTTGCTGGCACTGGTGGACGACGCGGCCTGGGTGGCTGCGCTTACCTTGCTGGTGCTGCAGGCGGGGTTCCTGCTGCCGCCGTTGGGCTACGCGCTGGTGCTGTCCCGCGCCCAGGTGGCGCCCCGGCCCGCCATGGGCGCGGTGGCGCGCGCGCTGGCGCCCTACCTGCTCTGCCTGGCCGGCGTGATTGCCCTGGTGATGGCCGTGCCCGCCACCACGCAGTGGCTGCGCAGCACACCCGCCACACTGCCCGAGATGTCGATCCAGGGCGACGACCTGGACGCGCTCATGCGCGAGATGTCGCAACCCGAGGCGCCGGCCCCTGCACCCGCCGCCTCTGCAACACCTCCCTAAAGCTATCATTTGAATAGCAACCTCGGCATGCTGCACTAGCGCATCCGCCCGAAAACACCTCAAACCCTGCCAACCGGCCCGCCCCGGTGCGCCATGGGACAATCTCGCTCCATGACACCGCAGCAGTACGTACAGCAAAAAGCCGTGGCCTCGGGCAGCAGCTTCTATTACGCCTTTCTCTTTCTGCCCGCGCCCCGCCGCGCGGCCATCACGGCGTTCTATGCGTTTTGCCGCGAGGTGGACGATGTGGTCGATGAGGTGAGCGACCCCGGCGTGGCCCGCACCAAGCTGGCCTGGTGGCAGGCCGAAGTGACCAAGGCCTACGCGGGGCAGCCCACGCACCCGGTGATGCTGGCGCTGATGCCGCTGGCGGCCGACTACGGCATCGAACAGCGCCACCTGCAGGCCGTGATCGACGGCTGCCAGATGGATCTGGAGCAGACCCGTTATCTCGACTTTGCAGGCCTCAAGGGCTACTGCCACCTGGTGGCGGGCATCGTGGGTGAAGTGGCCGCGCGCATCTTCGGCCAGACCGACCCGCGCACCACCGAATACGCGCACCGGCTGGGCCTGGCGTTCCAGCTCACCAACATCATCCGCGACGTGGGCGAAGACGCCATGCTGGGCCGCATCTACCTGCCGGTCAGCGAGCTGCAGCAGTTCGATGTGAAAGCGCACGAGATCTTGAAGCGCCAGTACTCCGACCGGTTCACCGCCCTCATGCGCTTTCAGGCGGAGCGTGCACACCGGCTGTACGACGAGGCCTTTGCCCTGCTGCCCGACGCAGACCGCCGCGCCCAAAAGCCCGGCCTGATGATGGCCAGCATCTACCGCACCCTGCTGCGCGAGATCGAGCACGAGAACTTCCAGGTGCTGCACCAGCGCATCCGCCTCACGCCGCTGCGCAAGTTCTGGCTGGCCTGGAAGATGCAAGCCCTGGGCAGGATGTAGCCCGGCGTGGCACCGCAGAAAGTCGCCGTCATCGGGGCTGGCTGGGCCGGCATGGCTGCGGCCATCTCCCACCGGCAGGCCGGCCGCCAGGTCACCGTGTTCGAGGCCGCGCGCACCGTGGGCGGCCGCGCCCGCGCCGTGCCGGGTGTGTTGCCCGATGGCACAGCGGCCACGCTGGACAACGGCCAGCACATCCTGATTGGCGCCTACACCGAGAGCCTGCGCCTGATGCGCCTGGTGGGCGTAGACCCCACCACCGCGCTGCTGCGCCTGCCGCTGACCCTGCAGTTCCCCGACGGCCAGGGCCTGCAACTGCCCGACCTGCCCCCGCCGCTCGATGCGCTGCTGGGCATCGTGCGCGCCAAAGGCTGGGGCTGGCAAGACAAGATCGCCCTGCTGCGCACGGCCACCGCCTGGCAGCTGCGCGGCTTTCGCTGCGCGCCTCACACCTCGGTGGCAGACCTGTGTGCCCCGCTCACGCCCCGGCTAATGGCCGAGTTCATCGACCCGCTGTGCGTGTCGGCACTCAACACCCCCGCGCGCGAGGCCAGTGGCCAGGTGTTTTTGCGGGTGCTACAAGACAGCCTGTTCAGCGGGCGCGGTGGCTCCAACCTGCTGCTACCCCGCACCGACCTGGGCGCGCTGTTCCCCGAGGCTGCAGCGCGCTGGTTGCTGCAGCAAGGCGGCCAGGTGGTTACCGGCCAACGCATCCAGCGGCTCGTGCCCCTGCCCAGCGGGCGCTGGCAGCTGGCGGGCGCGGCGCACGGCGCGGAAGAAGTCGACGCCTTCGACCACATCACATTGGCCTGCCCCTCGTGGGAGGCCGCGCGCTTGGTCGAGGGCCTTGCCAGCACGGCAGGCTTGGCCGCTGCTGCACGCTGGGGCGCCACCGCCAATGCCCTGCGGTTTGAGGCCATCACCACCGTTTACGCCCACGCCAGCGGCGCGCGCTTGCCCCTGCCCATGCTGGCGCTGCGCAACACGGCCGAGCACCCGGCACAGTTCGTGTTCGACCGGGGCCAACTTGACGGCCAGCAGGGCTTGCTGGCGTTTGTGGTGAGCGCCAGCGACGGCGACCGGACACTCATCGAACAGCAGGTGCTGCAGCAAGCCGCTGCGCAGTTGGGCCTGCCCGGCCTGCGCCCCGTGCAGACCGTGGTCGAAAAGCGCGCCACGTTTGCGTGCACCCCGGGCCTGCAGCGGCCCGCCATGCAGGTGCTGCCGGGGCTGATGGCCTGCGGCGACTATGTGGACGGCCCCTACCCGGCGACACTGGAAGGCGCGGTGCTCAGCGGCGCTGCCGTAGCGGCGCGTGCGGCTGCGGGCTGAAATCCAGCGACAGGATCAGCCGGCCACCCCCGGGTAACTACCAAGCCCGCTGACAGCATTCCGAAAGCACGGCCCGGGCACCATGGCGCCACACGCATACTGCATGCGCTCTTTGGCCTTTTGTCTTTGGCCTTTTGCTTTTGTTTTGACGGAGACACCCCCATGCTTTCACACGAACACTCTGCCCTCTGGTCCCCCACCCGCCGCCATCTGCTGGGCGCCAGTGGCGCCTTGGCCCTGGGCGGCCTGCTGCCCACGGGTGCCTCGGCCCAGGCGGCCTGGCCGTCCAAGTCGGTGCGGTTTGTGGTGCCGTTCGCACCGGGCGGCAGCTCGGAGATCGTGGCCCGCTCCACCGCGGCCGAGCTGGGCAAGACGCTGGGCCAGAGCGTGTATGTGGACAACAAGCCCGGCGCCGCCGGCAACATCGCCATGGGTGAAGTGGCCCGCTCCGAAGACCAGCACACACTGATCCTGGGCCACATCGGCACGCTGGCCGTCAACCCCTTCATCTTCGACAAGCTGCCCTACGACGCCAACAAGGACTTCAAGCCCGTGAGCCTGCTGGCCAAGGTGCCCAGCCTGTACGTGGTGCACCCCGACGTGCCCGCCAAGAACCTCAAGGAGTTCATCGCCTACGCCAAGAAGAACCCGGCCAAGCTCAGCTATGGCTCGGCGGGCAACGGCAGCGCGGGCCACCTGGCGTTTGAATACCTCAAGATGACCGCCGAGATCTTCATGCTGCACGTGCCCTACCGTGGCACCGGCCCCATGATGACCGACCTGCTCTCGGGCCGCCTTGATGCCGCTGCCGTGGGCGCCGCCGCCCTGCTGCCGTTCATCAAGGCCGGCAAGGTGCGCTGCATCGCCACCGGCTCGGCCAAGCGCCTGCCCCAGCTGCCCGACGTGGCCACCGTGGCCGAACAGGGCTTCCCGGGCTTTGAGATGACGCAGTGGTACGGCATGCTGGCCCCCGCCAACCTGGCACCCGCCAACCTCGACAAGCTGGCGGCCGAGACTGCCAAGGCCGTCAAGGCCCCCGGCTCGCTGGAGCGCCTGAACGCGGACGCGGCCGAGGCCATTGGCGGAACGCCCGCGCAGTTTGCGCAGTTCATTGCGTCCGAACAGGAGCGCTGGAAGAAGGTGCTGCTGCGCGCGAAGGTGAAGCCAGACTAACCCCCTGAGCCGCTTCGCGTCTTCCCCCGAGGGGGGACGCCGCCAGTGGCCTGGCGAAGCCAGTTCCACGGTGGCTCTGGCTTGGGCCTTGCCCGTCGCAAACGCCTGGGGCGCAAAGAAATATCAGCGAACGGCATTAGCATCCCAGCCATGCGCATCCTCCTGGCCGAAGACGACCACAACCTGGGCACCTGGCTCAGCCGTGCGCTGGAGCATGCGGGCATCCAGGTCGAATGGGTGAACGATGGCCGCCTGGCCGACCGCGCGCTGCAACAGCACGACAACTACGACGCTCTGGTACTGGACCTGGGCCTGCCCGGGCTCGACGGCCAGGCCGTGCTGCAGCGCCTGCGCGACCGCGACCAGCGCCTGCCCGCGCTGATCCTCACGGCGCGCGACTCTCTGGACGAGCGCGTGCGCTCGCTCAACGCGGGGGCCGACGACTTTCTGGCCAAGCCCTTTGAGCTGGCCGAGCTGGAGGCTCGCCTGCACGCCCTGGTGCGCCGCGCGCGCGGCAACGAGCACCAGCGCCAGGCCTGTGGTGCGCTGGTGTATGACAGCGCCCGCAAGCAGTTCACGCTGCGCGGCGAGCCCCTGGCCCTCTCCCCGCGCGAACACGCCGTGCTGCGCGTGCTGGTGCAGCGCAGTGGCGAGCCGTTTTCCAAGCAGCAGATCCTGGACCGCGTGTTCACCGACGATGACGACGTGCACCCCGAAGCCGTGGAGGTGTTTGTGCACCGCTTGCGCAAGCGGCTGGATGGCAGCGGTGTGCGCATCACCACGCTGCGCGGCCTGGGCTATGCGCTAGAGGCAGACTGACCGATGGGCCTGACCGCACGCCTGCGCCGCGCCAGTCTGTGGCGCCTGCTGGCGATGCTGTTGCTGCCGCTGCTGGCTCTGGTGACGGGTGTGGAGCTGTGGATGACCCGGCACGATGCGCTGGAGGCCGCCAACGCGGCGTACGACCGCTCGCTGCTCGGCGCGCTCAAATCCATCGACGCCAACATCTCCACCGCCTCGGGCGGCCTGTCGGCCGAGCTGCCGTACAGCATGCTCGAATTCTTTGAGCTCACGGCCAGCGGCAACGTGTACTTTCGCGTGGCATCGTCCGACGGGCTGGTAGAGCTGGGCAATGCAGACCTGCCGCTGCCCGCCGGCCCGCTGGAGCCCGGCGTGCCACGCTTTTATGACGCCACTTACTTTGGCGAATCCGTGCGGCTGGCGGCCTACCGCCGCGCGCTGGACCGTACAGAACCCAAATCCACCGTGCTGGTGCAGGTGGCAGAAAGCACCCGGTCGCGCCAAGACTTCACCGACCGCTTTGTGCGCCGTGCGGTGCAGCGCGATGCCCTGGTGCTGGCCCTGATGGTGCTGGGCACTGCGGCGCTGCTGGCCGTGGCGCTGCGCCCGCTGGCGCGGCTGGCGCGTGAGGTGCAGGCCCGCAATGGCGACGACATGACCCCGCTGGCATCCCACGACCTGCCCGCAGACATCCGCCCGCTGGTGGACGCCGTCAACCAGCAGATGGCACGCACGCAAGACTTGGTGACACAGCAGCGGCAGTTTCTGGACGACGCCTCGCACCAGCTGCGCACCCACCTCACCACGCTGCAGATGCAGATCGACTACGCGCGCCGCGAGGGCGACAGCACGCAGGTGCAGCACACGCTGGCGGCCATTGGGGGCGAGATCGCCCGCGCCACGCGCAGCACACAGCAACTGCTGGCGCTGGGCCGCAGCGACACAGCGGCGGTGGAGTTGACGCCCTTCGACCTGGCCGCGCTGCTGCGCACGGTGGCGTTGGAGCTGCTGCCCCAGGCGCGCGCCAAGCAGATCGACTTTGGCATCCACACGCCCGCCGCTGGTATCGAGGCCGTGGGCGACAGTGGCCTGCTGCGCGAGGCCCTGACCAATTTGGCCGCCAACGCCATCGTCTACACCCCCGCGCAGGGCACCGTCACCGTGTCGGCTGCGGGTGACAGCCTGGGCTGGAGCATCAGTGTGGAGGACAACGGTCCCGGCCTGCCCGCCGAGGAGCGCGACGCCCTGGGCCAACGCTACCGGCGCGGTTCACAGGCCACGGCGGGCGGGTCGGGCCTCGGGCTGGCGATTGCGCGGTCGATTGCCGAGCGGCACCGGGGCAGCCTGCGGCTGCAGGCGCGCGCCGAGGGGCCGGGGCTTCTGGCGATACTCTGGTGGCCCCGCGCCTGACACAGCCCGCTGAACCACTGAACGTTGCACATCCCATGCCGCAGCCCTTGCCCGCCACGGACCGCCTGCTGAGCACGCCTTGCAGCCGCCGCCAGCTGCTGCAGACGCTCACGGCCGCCGCCAGCGCGGGCGCGGGCCTGGCTCCCTTATCAGCAGCGGCCGACGCATCCCGTGAATCGGCAGAGTGCATTGCGCCCTCACGCCCCGGCGGCGGATTTGACCTGACCTGTGGCCTGGCATCACAGGCGCTGCAAGCCGTGCGCCCTGGCCGCACGCCGCTGCGCACCCGCTACCTGCCCGGCGGCATTGGCGCGGTGGCGTTTGACCAGGTGGCCACGGGCCGCCTGGGAGGGCCCGGCACGCTGGTGGCATTCTCCAGCGGCTCGCTGCTCAACCTGGCGCAGGGCCGCTTCGGCCCGCACCCGGTGAGCGCCGTGCGCTGGATTGCAACGCTGGGCAACGACTACGGCGTGGTGGCGGTGCACCGCGATGCTCCCTACCAGCGCTTGCAGGACGTGGTCACCGCATTGCAAAAAGATTCGGGCCGCGTGGTGTTTGGCGCCGGCGGCACGCTGGGCAGCCAGGACTGGGTCAAGGCTGCGCTGCTGGTGCGCGCGGCGGGGCAAGACCACAAGCGCATGCGCTTTGTGTCATTTGAAGGCGGCGGCGAAGCGCTCAAGGCACTGGGCGGCCGGCACATCGACATCTTTACCGGCGACGCCGCCGAGGCCACCCGGGCCGCTACCGAAGGCCTGCCGATGCGCATCCTCGCGGTGCTGGCCCCCGCACGGCTGCCCGGCGCCTTGGCCGCCCTGCCCACGGCCCGCGAGCAGGGCATCGAGCTACTGTGGACCACCGTTCGCGGCCTCTACATGGCCGCCAGCGTGTCTGATGCCGACGCCCACGCCTGGACGACCGCTCTGCAGGAAGCCCAGGCGGCGCCGGGCTACGCGGCCCTGTGCGCCCGCCATGGCCTGTACCCTTTTGCGCTAAGTGGCGCTGCGCTGGCCGACTATGTGCAGCGCAGCCTGGCCGACTACCGCCGCCTGGCGCAGGAGCTGGGGCTGCGGTCGTGGCCGCGCTGAGTACCGCATCGCCACGGCCCGGTTGCGCCCTTGCACAGGCTCTGGGCCCCACAAGCTGACGCACCCGCAGATGCCTTGCCTAGCGGGGATTCCAGGGGCTAGGCCCACCCACACGCTTGCAAGTGATCTGGGCGCGACGACAGTCGCCTCTACGCAGGCAGGGCGCCGGTGCCTTGCAAACCGGTCAAGCCGGTGGGCCGGTCCTCGGCAGGCGGCGATGCCGCAGCGCGGTGTTCAGGCTCGCCCTCCCCGGCTGCGGACAGGGACGACTGTGCCGCATAGGCCGTCAACGTATTGCGCCATTCTTCGTTCGAGGCGTCCATGGCGCGCCGCATGCGCATCACCACCCAGCCTGCTACGCCCACCGTCAAGGCCAGCAGCACCAGCAGGCCATACACCAGCGACGCCGGGAAGTGCCCTGCATTCAACTGCTCCATCCGCGCCAGCAGTGCCAGCGTGGCATGGCGGTCTTGCTCGGCCTGCGCGCGCATGCGGTCGACTTCCACCTGCAGAGCCTGCATACGCGCGGCGTTGGACCCTGCACCGTCCGGCGCGTTGCCCTCAGGGGCCGAAGACGTTGCCTGCGGGGAGCCCGCACCCTCGGACGGCGCCGCTTCGCCAGACGCTGGCGGTGTGACCAGCGCCGCCAGCGGTTCCATCACCAGCCGGGGCTTGGTCGGGCCGGGGGCAGCGGGTGCTGCTGCGGGCGCCACGGGCGCTGCCGCAGCGATCGCGGTGGGGCCCGCCGGAGGAGACTCGGTCTTCGCCGCGGGCGCGGCGCGCGATGCCTCCGTCGGCCCCGGTGAGGCAGCGCTGACCGCCGCAGCCTCGCTGGAGGGGCCGCTTGCAAGGGGCGTTGAAGCGGGCTTCACGGCGAGTCGCGTGGTGACCTTGCGCACAGCACGCGCACCGACCGAAGCCCTGCGCTGCCGCGGGGGGCCCGCCTCGGGGGCTGCCACTGATTCGCCAGCGCTGGTGGCCCCCGCCCGCGCTGGGGGTAACTCTGCAACCGGCACATTCCAGGGAATCGCTACGGGCCGGGCCCCGGCCGCCACCGTGGCGGGCAGGTCGGCCAACAAGGTGTATTCGCGCGTCACCCGCCCAGCGCATTGGACCGACACCTGAGCGGTCAGCACGGGTTCGTCTGCCAAATGGGAGGACTGTACCCGCAGCACGGGGTTGCGCTCCTGTTCGCCCGGCCGCACGCTCACCTGCACACGTCCTGCCGGCACCGCCATATCGCCCGATACCAGCCGCACTTGCGGACACAGGTCGTCCACCGCCATTCCCGGGTCCAGCTGGACTTCAAAGCTCAGGTCGATGGGCTGCCCCAGCCATACCTTGCCCTGAGGGGCTCCCAGGGACAAGGCCTGAGACGCCTCGGCCACCAAGCCCATGATGACGAGAATCAACGAGTTACGAATCATCACAATCATCTCCTAACGTTGCAATTAGTTTCTACATGAAACAAAACACAACGGAAAGCAATGAATGAGTAGAACGACGAGGGCGAGGGGGATTTGCCACACCCTGCGGAGGGGCCGACGTAACCACAAGCCAAGCAACACCGGCAGCAGATGCTCTGGCTGATTGCTCCACCCGTCCAATACCCCTTGATCACGTCGCCAGAACAGAGCGAGCGTGATGGTTGAGTACGGAGGTCGCAAGATCAGTGCGCCGGGTCGGCCCTCGTCCCCGGCGCATCGCTGCGGGGGCCATCACCGTTGCGCGGTCACCGCTCCAGCCACCACTGGATCACCACCTTGGCCAGGAACCCCAGAAACCCCACGCCCAGCCCCAGGAACAGCACAAAGGTGCCAAACCGCCCGGCTTTGGACTCCCACGCCAGCTGCCCGATGATGAACAGCATGTAGGCAATGAATGCACCCACCCCGTAGGTGAGGAAGAAGCCCGAGATCTGCGCCTCGGTAAAGCCAAAAATCACGATGCCCCTCCAGGCGTCCGCACGGGAGCAGCCGGTGCCACCAAGCCGCGCTCGGGCAGGCTGGACGCGTCCACCAGATCACGGTACGCATGCCAGCTGGCATGGCCCAGCATGGGCATCACGGCGATCAGGCCCAGCAGCAGCGAGCCCAGGCCCAGCAAGGTAAAGCCCAGGATGATCGCCGCCCAGAACGCCATCGGCAGCGGGTTGGTGATGACTGCCTGCCAACCCGTCAATACCGCTTGCAGCAGGGTGGCGCGGCGGTCCAGCAGCAACGGCATGGCCACCACGCTGGACGCAAAAATGGGCGCGGCCATCAGGCTGCCCAGCGCCAGCCAGATTTCAAACAACCAGCCGTCACGCGCCATGACCACATGGCGCAGAAAATCTAGAGGCGTCTCAATGGGCACGGGCGCCAGCAGCGTGATGAGCGCCGCCGAGGTCATGACCCAGCCCGAGGCGGCCAGAGCCAGCAGCGCGCCAAACTGCAGCATGCACCAGTAGTCGCTGCCCCATTTGTTCACATGGCTGTTCTGCCAGTTCAGCCAGGTCTTGAGCACCACGCCCAGGTTGGCGGCCTCACCACGCTCCAGTGCGCGGCTCAGTGCATACAGGCTGGTGGCCAGCACCGGCGCCACCACCAGAAAACCCGACAGCGCGCCCGCCAGCAGCCAAAAGCGATGGTGCCCCACAGCCAAGATGGCAGCCCCGAACAGCGTGAGCGCCAGGCCATGGGCAAAACTGATCCAGCCCGCCCGCGCCATGTCGCGCCAGGCCAGCACCAGCCAAGTCATGGGCTGCATCAGGCCGATGCTGCGGATGGAAGGCAAAACTGGGGGATTACGGGGCATGGTGTGGGGGTCGCTCGGCGACGCGTGAGTGTGACTTCATCGGGCAGCGGCATCAACCGCCGCGCGCCAAAACCTTGACCTGAGGCAAGAAACCAGGCCGGTGCCGCCGGTCAGGACAGCAGTTGGCACAGTGCGGTAAGGCTGCCCACGGTGGCATGGGGCTGCACACCGCCGTGGGGCCAGGGGTGGTTGGCGCTATTGATCCACACCGCCTGCATGCCCGCATTCAGCGCGCCTTGGGCGTCCAGCGTGGCGTCGTCGCCCACGTGCAGCACCTCGTGGGGCAGCACGTCGGCCGCGCTGGCAGCAGCGTGGAAGATGCGCACATCGGGCTTGGCGATGCCAAAGTCCGAGGCGCTGATGCTGTGGCGAAAGTAATGGCCGATGCCGATGCGGTGCACATCGGCATTGCCATTGGACACAGCCACCACCGGGTAGCGCGCCGACAAAAAGGCCAGCGTTTCGTGCGCGTCGTCAAACAGCTCCACCCGCTGGCGCTCGGCAAAGAACAAATCAAACGCCGGTTCGGCCAGCGCGGGCTCATCACCGGCCTGCGTCAGCGCCAGCCGGATGGACTCGCGCCGCAGCGCGCTCAGGTCGCCCTTCAGGTCGGGGCGCAGGCTCACCATCTGGTTGCGGATGGCGCGCAGCGCCTCGGTGTCCGAGAACAATGCCGCCGTGGCGGGCGCGTGGTGGGTCAGCCAGTCCAGCAGCACACTTTCGGCCCGCGTGATGGTGGGCCAGATGGGCCAGAGCGTGTCGTCCAGGTCGATGGAGATGGCGCGGATGCGGGAGGTGTCCAGAGAGGGATTTGGCACAGGGCGCACCTGAAGGATGGAGGCGAAAAAAGAGGCCCCGGCGATGTACCAGGACGAGGGCCGCAAAGCATACCGCAGGCCTTTGCGGAATGCAGTGCATTCAACCCGGGTCTGGCGCGCCCGCAGGCCCCAACGAAGATCCGCGCACCACCAGCAGCCCGGGCAGCAGGCTCTCGCGTGCAGGGCCTTCCAGGCCGTTGATACGCTCCAGCAAGCACTGCGCCGCACGTTGTCCGATGGCATCGGTGGGCTGGGCCACAGCGCTCAGGCCGGGCCGGATCAGCGACGCCCATTCAGGGTCATCAAAGCCCACAAAGCCCAACTGTTGTCCAAACGCCCACCCCATGCGCGAGACGGCCGCAGCCACCCGCAGCGTGACCACCGAGTTGCCCGCCACCACCGCGCAGCGCTCACCGGGCCGGGCCTGTCGCAGCAGATCGGTGAGGGCCTGGTGCAGCAGCTCGTCGCCCTGCTCCGCGGCCAGCTCCAGCACCGTGCCGCGCACTGCCGAGCCCTTGGACGACATCAGCGTACTGAAGGCCTCCGTGCGCTCGACGCGGGAACTCACGCCCAACAAGGGTTGGGTGATGTAGAGCAGGCGCTGCCAGCCTTGCTGCTGCAGGTGGGCACAGGCTTCACGCATGGCCCCATGGTTGTCCAGCGAGACGAAGTCTGCCGCCAGCCCGGCGTGGCGCCGGTCCACCAGCACTGCGGGCTTGCCGTGCAAGGTGTTCACATCCGCCTGTCCTTCACCCTGCCCCAGCGTGTTGAGAATGAAACCGTCCACCTGGTAGCTGGCCAGAGCATCGATGGCCGCGCGCTCGCGTTCGCGGTCGTTGCCCAGGTTGAACAGCATGACCAAGTAGCCCGCGTCCTGGCAGGCCTTCTCGGCGCCCCGCAACACGGCCACCGAATAGGGGTTGGTGATGTCGGCCACCACCAGGCCAATGAGCCGCGAGCGGCCATGGCTCAGCGCCTGGGCCATGGGGCTGGGCACATAGGCCAGCTTGGCGATGGCCGCCTCGACCCGCGCCGCAATGTCGGGGCTGAGCAGGCGTTCACGGTGGTTGAAGTAGCGCGACACCGTGGCCTTGGACACACCGGCCTCGGCCGCCACATCGGCAATGGTGGGGCGGGCGCGGGGCGTGGCGGAGGGCGCGGGTATCGGAGGGCTCATGCGGGTACGGGGTTGTACACGGCGGCGGGCCGCTCGCCAGCCAGAGCCTGCAGCAGGTTGGCGGTGGCCAGCGCGGCCATGGCATGGCGCGTGTCGTGCGTGGCCGAGCCGATGTGTGGCAGCGGCGTCACGCGCGGGTGGGTGCGCAGGGGCGACGCCAGCGGCAGCGGCTCGGTGGCAAATACATCGAGCCCCGCCGCGCGCAGCGGGCCATGGTCCAGCGCGTGCAGCAGGTCTTGCTCCACCACGGTGGCACCCCGACCGCCGTTGATGAAGATGGCGCCGGGCTTCATGGCCGCAAACAGTTCGGCATTGACCATGCCCCGCGTGCTGTCCGACAAGGGCAGCATGGCCACCACAAAGTCCGATTGCGCCAGCAGCGCGGGCAGCGGCGTGTGGATGGCCTTGCGCTGCAGCTCAGGGGCCTGGGCCGCCAGGTCCACCGGGCGGCGGGCGTGGTACATCACGGGCATGCCAAACCCCAGTGCGGCGCGGCGCGCCACGGCCTGGCCAATGCGGCCAAATCCGAGCAGGCCCAGCGTCTTGCCATGCGCATCGCTGCCAAACAGGTCTTCTCCAATATTCTTGGTCCACCGGCCCTCGCGCACCAGCTGCGACAGCTCCACCAGCCTGCGGCTGGTGGCCAGAAGCAGGGCGAAAACCGTGTCGGCCACGGTTTCGTCCAGCACTCCGGGGGTGTGGCACAGCATGATGCCGCGCGCCTGCAGTACGTCCAGCGCGTAGTTGTCCACGCCCACCGAGATGCTGGACACCACCTGCAGCCGGGGCGCACGCGCCAGCACGGCGGCATCGATGGGAAAGCTGGAGCCGATGAGCCCGTGCGCCTGCGCTAGGGCGGCATCGAATCGCGCACGTTCATCGGGCTTGCGCGGGTCGGCCACCGTCACGTCGTGCACGGCGGTCAGACGCGCCAGCTGGTCGGGCGGCAGCTCGCGAAACACCAGCACCTGCTTGCGCGCTGGGCTTGTGATGCTGTCTGTTGAAGGTAGCGTCAGGCTCACAGGCCCGCCTCCTGCAGTTGTGCGCGGGTGGGCAGCCCCTCGGTGTCGCCCAGCACCTGCACGGCGCGGGCACCAATCCAGGCGCCACGGCGCACGGCAGCGGGCACGGTCAGGCCTTCCAGCAGCGCGCTGATCACGCCCACGGCAAAGCCGTCGCCCGCGCCCACGGTGTCCACCACCTGGGCCACGGGCACGCCAGGCACGCGGCCGGTGCCGGCCACATCGCTGTCGTAGTAAGCGCCCTCGGGGCCAAGCTTGACGACCACCAGCTTGGCGCCTCGCTCACGGTAAAAGCGCGCCACACCCTCAGGGGTGGTTTCGCCGGTCAAAAACACACCCTCTTCCATGCCTGGCAGCACCCAGTCGGCATAGGTCGCCAGGGTGTTGATCCAGTGGCGCATGGTCTCGGGCGACGACCACAGCGTGGGGCGCAGGTTGGGGTCGAACGAGATGGTGCGGCCTGCGGCGCGCATCACTTCCAGCGTGCGGATGGCGGCCTGCAGGCTGGTGTCGGAGATGGCGGCAAACACGCCCGTGGCATGCAGGTGGCGCGCGGACCGCAGCCAGGGCTCGTCCACATCGGCGGGCCCCATCTGGCTGGCGGCAGAGCCCTTGCGGTGGTACTCCACCTGCGGGTCGCGGCCATCCATCACGCGCTCTTTGAACTGGAAACCCGTGCGCTGCGTGGCATCGCACACCACGTGCGAGCAATCAATGCCCTCCCCCTGCATGGCGGCCAGCAGCGCGCGGCCCATGGAGTCGGTGCCCAGGCGGCTGGCCCAGCCCACCTTCAGGCCCAGGCGCGCCAGGCCAATGGCCACATTGGTCTCGGCCCCGGCCGTGCGCTTGTGAAAGCCGGTGGCGTTCTCCAGCGGGCCGGGCTCGTTGGCCACCAGCAGCAGCATGGCCTCGCCAAACAGTGCAACGTCAAAAGCCGGGGCGGTCATGCAGCCTCCCGTGCCGCGCGAATGAAGGCCACCTGCTCGCGCGTGACGGTCACCAGGTCGTCGCCCACCAGCGGGTATTCAATGGCATGCGGCACATCGGCAGGCAAGGCTCGCAACACGGCGCGCCATGGCGCTACCGAATCGGCCAGCGGAACCGCCACCCACTTGGCGGGCAGGCGCTGCACGCCCTTGCAGTGCACATAGCGCACATGGGGTGCCAGGGCCTGCGCGGCCTGCAGCGGGCATTCGCCCTGCCAGTGCCAGTTGCCCATGTCAAAGGTCATGCCCAAATCAAGCCCGGCCTGTGCCTGGACCGCAAAAAAGGTCTGCATGGCGGCCAGCGTGCCGGCGGTGGTGGTCTGGTCGTTTTCGATCACCAGCTCCACCTGCGGGGCGGCCTGCAGCAGGGCCTTGAGGCGTTGCAACGAGGCATGCGACGAAGGGCTAAAGCCGCCAATCGACATCTTCAGGCGCGGCGCGCGCAGCACCTGGGCAGCCTGCACGCCGCGCGCCAGGGCTGCTTCATCCAGCTCGCCCTGCACGGTCCACAGGCCTTCGGGGCTGGAGTACACCGCCGCCCGGCCCGCCAGCGCGGGCAGCTCGGTGGCTGCGTCGCGCAGCAGTTCGCCACGCACCTCCACGCCGTCCGCGCCGGCTTGCTGGGCCAGGTCGGTGCACCACTGCTGGCCGTGGCGACCGGTTTCGGCCGCGCCGAAGGAGGACAGGGAAATCAATACCTTCATGTGTTTCTTTCAGGCTCCGCCCCCACGGGGCAGAGGCCATCAACCGCACGACCTGCCAGGTCTCAATGTGCGTGGTGGGAACTCAGGATCTGGCCCAGGAACTGCCGCGTCTTGTCGTGCTGCGGCTGGCCAAAGAACTGCTGCGGCGGCGCCTGCTCCAGGATCTTTCCGTCGGCCATGAAAATCACGCGGTCGGCCACGCTGCGCGCAAAGCCCATTTCGTGCGTCACGCACAGCATGGTCATGCCGTCTTCGGCCAGGCTGATCATGGTGTCCAGCACTTCCTTGACCATCTCGGGGTCGAGCGCCGAGGTGGGCTCGTCAAACAGCATCACCTTGGGCGCCATGCACAGCGCACGCGCAATGGCCACGCGCTGCTGCTGCCCGCCCGAGAGCTGGCTGGGGTGCTTGTGCGCCTGCTCGGGGATGCGCACGCGGGTCAGGTACTTCATGGCCACTTCTTCGGCCTGGGCCTTGCTCATGCCGCGCGAACGCATGGGGGCCAGCGTGCAGTTTTCCAGAATGGTCAGGTGCGGGAACAGGTTGAACTGTTGGAACACCATGCCCACTTCGGCGCGCACGGCGTCCACGTTCTTGCCGCCGGCGGTCAGGTCAATGCCATCGACCTCGATGCGGCCTTTTTGTACCGTTTCCAGCCGGTTGATGCAGCGAATCAGCGTGGACTTGCCCGAGCCCGATGGCCCGCAGATCACGATGCGCTCGCCGGGCCGCACCGACAGGTTGATGTCGGTGAGCACCTGGAAGCTGTCGTACCACTTGTTGACCCCTTCCATGCGGATGATCGGCGGCGTGCCGGGGGCGGTCGTGACTGCGTCGCTCATCAATGGCTCCTTATCGTTCAGGCAGGCTTACTGCAGCTTGGGCAGGTCAGCGCCCAGCCACTTCTGGTACAGCTTGTTCAGCTCGCCATTGGCGGTGTTGCGTGCCACAAAGTCGTTCACGGCCTTGGTCAGCTCATCCTGGCCGGGGCGCAGGGCAATGCCCATGGCTTGCTGCAGCAGGTTGAACTTGTTCTCGAACGTGTTGGCGGGCACGCGCTTGGCGATCTGCGCCGCCACGGTGACCGAGCAGCCAATCGCATCGACCTGGCCCGAGATCAGCGCCTGCATGGCCGATGCGTCGTCGTCAAAGCGGCGGATTTCGGTGCCCTCAGGGGCGGCCTTGGTCACGGCCACGTCTTGGGTGCTGGCACGGGCCACGCCCACGCGCACAGTTTTCAGGTCGGCAGCGCTCTTGATGTTGGCACCGGTCTTGCCGTACAGCACGATGGTCGCGGCCGCATAGGGCTGCGAGAACTGCACCTGCTTGGCACGCTCGGGCGTGATGGCCAGCGAGGCCACCAGCACATCAACCTTGTTGGTCAGCAAAAACGGGATGCGATTGGGGCCGGTGACGGGCACGATGTTGGCCTTCACGCCCAGGTCCTTGGCCAGCAGCTTGGCCACGTCGGCGTCGTAGCCGTCGGGCTGGTTTTGCGCGTTGGTGGTGCCGTAGGGCGGAAAGTCCACCAGCATGCCGATGGTGATCTCACCCTTCTTCTTGATGTCTGCCACGGACTGTGCCGAGGCCAGCGGCGCAAACGCCGTGAGGGCGGCGCCCAGGCCCAAGGCTGCCAAAGCGGCGGTGGCGGTGCGGCGTTGCAAAGAAAAAGTCATCGCATGTCTCCTGGTGGTTGGTGTGAACGAGAACAGAAAAAAGAAGAAGGTTGCGGCGCGTGGGTCAGCGCGCCAGAGCACGGGCGCGCTTGCGCTCCATGCGTGCGGCCAGCAGCGACAGCGGCCAGCAGATCACGAAGTACAGCGCGGCCACGGTGGTGAACACATGCAGCGGCTGAAAGGTGGCGTTGTTGATGATCTGCCCCGCCCGCGTGATCTCGGTAAAGCCAATGATGGCGGCCAGCGATGTGCCCTTAATGATCTGCACCATGTAGCCCACCGTGGGCGGCAGTGCAATCTTGAAAGCCTGGGGCAGCACCACAAACCGCATGCGGGCCACGTACTTGAGGTTCAGGGCCTGCGCAGCCTCCCACTGGCCGCGTGGCACTGCCTCGATACAGCCGCGCCAGATCTCGGCCAGAAAGGCCGCGCTGTTGAGCACCAGCGCCACACCCGCCGCCACCCAGGGGTTGATGTCAAACCCCAGTACCGGCGCGCCAAAGAAGATGAGGAACAGCTGCAGCAACAGCGGCGTGCCCTGAAACACCTGGATGAACACGCGCGCCGCGTTGCGTGCCGCAGCGTTCTCTGAGGTGCGCGACAGCGCCACCACCAGGCCCAGCAGCGCACCGCCGACGAAGGCAATGGCCGACAGCGCCAGCGTCCACTGCGCGGCCTGCACGATGAAAAGGAATTCGGAGAGTCCGAAGGTACGCATGGTCGGTCTCCTTATCGGCGGTCTGGGTAGTTAAGGACGCGCTGATAAATCAGCTTGAACAGCGCCGAGAAACTCAGCGCCAGCGCCAGGTAAATGGCCGTCACCACGATGTAGATCTCGAAGCTGCGGAAGGTCTGCGACTGCAGGTTGGCCGCCACCGAGGTCAAGTCGTCCGCCGAGATCACCGACACCACGGCCGAGCTGAGCATCAGCAAGATGAACTGGCTGGTAAGCGCCGGGTAGATGGCCTTGAGCGCGGGCTTGAGGATCACAAACCGGAAGATCTCCCACGGCTTGAGGTTGAGCGCCTTGCCCGCCTCGATCTGCCCCTTGGGGATGGACTCGATGCCCGCCCGCACGATCTCGGCCGCATAGGCCCCCAGGTTGACCACCATGGCCGTGAGCGCCGCCGTGTAGGGCGACCAGCGCAGGCCGATGGATGGCAGCGCAAAGAAGAAGAAAAACAGCTGCACCAGAAACGGCGTGTTGCGGATGACCTCGATGTACGCATTGATCAAGAACCGCAGCCAGCCCGGCCCACCGGTCTTGCCCCAGGCGCAAAAGATGGCCACCACCAGCCCCAGCAAAGTGGCGGTGAGCGACAGCTGCACGGTGATCCAGGTGCCCTTGAGCAGCAAGGGCCACGCGGCAAACACGGCATCGAACTGGAACTGGTAATTCACGGTGGACAGTCGTTATTCCAAAGTGGCGCCAGTTTATGAAACCGGTTTCATAACCACATCAGGGAATACCCGATGCACCCCAAAAAGAGGCTGAAAACACCTGAAGACGCTATGCCCGCGCTGATCTCGCTGGCGGTGGTTTGCGAGGCGGTAAAAAGGCTCCCAGCCCGCACTGGCTCGGCGCGTGGGTGAAAATGCCGCATGCCCTCCTTCCACCCCGAACCCCCTTTCACCCACGGCCAGGCCGACCGCACTGCCGTGCTGCTGTGCAACCTGGGCACGCCCGACGAACCCACGGCCCCGGCCGTGCGCCGGTATCTGGCGCAGTTTCTGGGTGACCACCGCGTGGTGGAGATCCCCAAGCTGCTGTGGATGCCCATCCTGCACGGCATCATCCTGCGCACCCGCCCGGCCAAGTCGGCCGCCAAATACGCCAGCATCTGGACACCCGAGGGCTCTCCCCTGGCGCACTGGACGGCCAAGCAGGCCACACTGCTGCGCGGCTGGCTGGGCGAGGCGGGCCACGCGGTGCTGGTGCGCCACGCCATGCGCTACGGCAACCCGTCCATCGCCAGCCAACTCGACGCGCTCAAAGCCGAGGGCGCCACGCGCATCCTCATCCTGCCCCTGTACCCGCAGTACTCCGCCACCACCACGGCCAGCGTGTTTGACGCCGTCTACACCTGGGCCGCGCGCACGCGCAACGTGCCCGAGCTGCGCTTCGTCAACCACTACCACGACGCCCCCGGCTACATCGACGCCCTGGCCCGCACCATCGAAACGCACTGGAAGCACCACGGCCAGCCCGATCAGCTGGTGATGAGCTTTCATGGCGTGCCCGAGCGCACCCTGCACCTGGGCGACCCCTACCACTGCGAGGCCCGCAAAACCGGCCGCCTGCTGGCCGAGCGCCTGGGCCTGCGCGAGGACCGCTACCGCATCACCTTCCAGTCGCGCTTTGGCAAGGCCAAGTGGCTGGAGCCCTACACCCAGCCCACCATCGAGGCACTGGGCCAGGCCGGCACGCAGCGCGTAGACGTGGTGTGCCCCGGCTTCACCAGCGACTGCCTGGAGACACTGGAAGAAATCAACATGGAAGTGCGCGAAGCGTTCTTGCAAGCGGGTGGCAAGGAGTTCCACTACATCCCCTGCATGAACGACAACCACCACTGGATCACCGCGCTGAGCCGCGTGGCCCAGCAGCACCTGGCGGGCTGGCCTACCGAAGCCCCCACTGCGGCGGCACTGGCCGATGCACGCAGCCACGCAGTGGCCGGCGGCGCCCCTGCCGGGGTATGCCCGGTGGCGCACTGATGGCGCCGGGCCGGTGCCCAGGTCCGGCCCATTCACTACACTATTGATAGCAATCAGGGCATATTGCACTAGCACATCTGCCCGTTTTGGCTCATATTTTGGTCGCCAGGTGTTGCACGGCTGCCTGCCAAGCCCTCCGCACCGCCCCCACCCACACCCACATCAATGCCCGCTACCGCCCTTGCCCCCCAACAGTTGCGCCTGACCATTGCCCCCGAATCGCTGGGCTTTGCCAGCACCACCGAGCTGCAAGACCTGCCACTGCCCTGGATCGGGCAAGAGCGCGCACAGGCCGCCGCGCAGTTTGGCCTGGGCCTGCAACAGCCCGACTACCACCTGTTTGTGTTGGGCGAGGTAGGCAGCGGGCGCGCGTCGCTGCTGCGCCAGGCCATGCAGGCAGCGGCCGCAGAGCGCTCCGTGCCCCCCGACCTGTGCTACCTGCACCACTTTGACCAGCCCGACCACCCTCGCGCGCTGCGCCTGCCCGCCGGCGAGGGCCGCCAGCTGCGCCAGGGCATGGCCGACATGGCGCGCAGCCTGCAGGCCGACATCCCAAAGCGCCTGACCAGCCCCGACTTCAAGGCCGAGGCCGAGCGCATCGAAAAGACCTGGCAAACGCAGGAGAGCGATGCCTTTGCGGTGCTGGACGCGTTTGCCGAGGCACGCCAGTTCCGCCTGAGCCGCGAGGCCGGGCACATGGTGTTCACCCTCACTGGCCCCAAGGGCCAGCCCCTGACCGAGGCCGAAGCCCGCGCCCTGCCCCGCGAACGCCGGGCCGAGATCGACGCCGCCGAGCAGGAGCTGCGGGTCGAGATCGCCAAGTTTTTGGAAACCACCCGCCCGCTGGAGCGCGCGCGGGACGACGCCCTGGCCGCCCTGCGCCTCCAGACCATCAAGCCCCTGGTGGAGCACGCGCTGCACGACATCCGCCAGGGCCTGCGCAAGCAGATCAAGGACGCCGTCAAGCTCACGCAGTGGCTGGACCAGGTGGAGCGCACGGTGCTGAACCACATCGACCTCTTCGAGCCCGGCGACGCTGAACAAGGCCAGGACGCCGAAGACGACCGCAAGGACGCGCTGGACGACCTGCTGGCCCGCTGCCAGGTGAACGTCGTGGTGGACAACCACGGCCGCACCAGTGCCCCGGTGGTGGTCGAAGACAACCCCACGGCCCGCACCCTGTTCGGCAGCATCGAACACGGCGCAGACGCCGACACCGTGCAGGCCGACCACGCCAGCATCCATGCGGGCAGCCTGCTCAAAGCGCATGGCGGCTTCATCCTGCTGCACCTGCACGACCTGGCCGCCGAAGAAGGCCTGTGGCCGCGCCTGCGCCGCTTTCTGCGCTGCGGGCGCCTGCAGATCGAGGACGGCAGCGGTGGCGGCGGCCCCGCCCATGCGCCCGGCGGCGCCGTGGCACTGCAGCCCGAGCCGGTGGACGTGGATGTGAAGATCGTGCTGATCGGATCGGTGGAGGAGTACTACGCCCTGCAAGAGGCCGACCCCGACGCCGCACGCCGCTTTCGTGTGAAGGTGGACTTTTCAGACCGGTTCATCGCCACCCCCGGCACCCACCAGTCCTCGGCCATCCTGGTCGCGCAAGTCTGCAAAAAGCGCGGCCTGCCCCACTTTGCCGCCGACGCCGTGGCCCTGCTGCTGGAGCAATCACACCGCGAGGCCGACGACCAAGGCCGCCAAAGCGCGCGCTTTGCCCACACCGAAGCACTCGCCATCGAAAGCGCCGCCCTGTGCCAGGCCCGCGCAGGCACCCTGGTGCAGGCCGCCGACGTGCAAGCCGCCCTGGCCGCCCGCACCCTGCGCCACAACCAGCCTGAAGAAGAACTGCACGAATCCATCACCGAAGGCGAGCGCCTGATCACGCTGCAGGGCTCCATCACCGGCCAGATCAACGCCATGACGCAGATCGACCTGGGCGATTACCGCTTCGGCTTCCCCGTCCGCATCACCGCGCGCACCTTTGCCGGGCAAGAGGGCTTGCTCAACATCGAGCGCGAGGTCGATATGTCCGGCCCCATCCACGACAAAGGCGTGCTCATCCTGCACAGCTACCTCACCGCCCTGTTCAGCCACGTGGCGCCGCTGGCACTCAACGCCTCCATCGTGTTCGAGCAGGAATACAGCGGCGTGGAAGGCGACTCAGCCTCGTGCGCCGAGCTGTATGCGCTGCTGTCCAGCCTGTCAGGCCTGCCCCTGCGCCAGGGCATCGCCGTGACCGGCGCACTGAACCAGCACGGCGAAGTGCTGCCCGTGGGCGGCATCAACGAAAAGATCGAAGGCTGGTTCCGCGCGTGCGCGACGGCGGGGCTGGACGGCACCCACGGCGTGCTGATCCCCGCCCGCAACCAGCGCCACCTGATGCTGGACCGCAGCGTGCTGGACGCTGTGGAGCGCGGTCTGTTTCATGTCTACACCATGGGGCATGTGAGCGAAGGCATTGCGCTGCTGACGGGCGAGGCATCGGGCATGAGCCCGGCGGAATTGCTGCAGGCTCAGGCGGATGAACTGGCCGGAGGCGCGGCCACCGTGGAGGATACGGTGATGCAGCGGGCGGAGGTGACGCTGCGGGCGTATCGGAGGGCTTGTCAGGTGGCCGGGGGGGCGCGGAGGGTGCGAGGGGTGCGGGGGCGGTAGATGGGTTGGTGGAGCGGGAAATCTAATGCTCCGTGTTCTAGCCTCTACGCAGCGATAGTTCTCAACCAAGCAATGCACCCAATGCGCACTATCGGCCAGGAGCGGCCCTAGACGCTCTGGTAAAGCGGTCGCTCAGCGTGAAAGAGACCGGCACGTTTTGTCTCACTCACCTTAATCTTCATGTTTGACGNCGGCCAGGAGCGGCCCTAGACGCTCTGGTAAAGCGGTCGCTCAGCGTGAAAGAGACCGGCACGTTTTGTCTCACTCACCTTAATCTTCATGTTTGACGTGGTTTCCGTAATCCAAGGGTGTCTTGCCGATGCCATCCTTGAGTGTCACGTCTGCTCCCAACTCAATTAGCTTCGCTGCATTGTCAAAGCGGCGCATTAACCTCGCGACGTGCAACGCCGCGTGATGCTGCTCGGAGCCGCTCCTAGCGTCTAGTTCGGCACCGTTCTCAACCAGTGTCTGAATGTCCATCGGCAGCAAGTGCTGGGCAGCAACAATAAGCGGCGTTTCCAAGGAGACATTGCGTTGGTTCACGTCGCGAAGGGGAATGTCCTCGCCCGCAGCGTCCAATTGTGGATACCAGACCGGACGAAGCTTCACGAAGACGGCTTCAAGTGAGGCTGAAGTGAGGGACAGAGGTCGCTCCGAGCTTATGAGTGTGAGGCATACCGTAAAGCAGCGCGCAAACAACCTGTGAGTAAAACTCAGCATTTCCCGACAAGCGTCTGCACAACAAACTATAGCGTCGTCATTGGCATGGCCCGGTAGAGCCAAGGGCCGATTTTCGGCATCAATCAAGCGATTTCAAATCAGTGACGGCTCTTGGGAGACGATGGTCACCGTCGGCTCAGGGCCCAAAGC